>NZ_JAQGPN010000005.1 GCF_028826155.1 Mesorhizobium shangrilense | reverse complement strand
GGCAGGCTCACAGGTCCACGCTGTTGGGCAGGATCACGAGGTCGCGCACGACGACATTGCGGGGTCGCGTCAGCATGAACATCACGCACTCGGCGACCTCCTTCGGCTGCATCAGGCTGCCGTTGGCCAGAGCCTCGTCCATCTTGGCCTTCGGCCAGTCGTCAAGCAGCGCCGTCACCACCGGTCCCGGCAGAACCGCGCCGATGCGCACGCCATGCTCGGAGACCTGGCGGCGGGTCGAGTGCACGAAGGCCTGCACGGCGAATTTCGAGGCCGTGTAGATCGGCTCCCAGACCACAGGAACCACGCCGGCGATCGAACTGGTGAAGACGACGTCGCCGGACTTCTGTGCGATCATGTGCGACAGCACGGCATGGACACTTCGGAACGCGGCGTTGATGTTCAGGTTCAGCACCTTGTCCCATACGTCCGGATCGCCTTCCGCCACCGGTCCGCCGATATAGGCGCCGGCATTGGCGTGAAAGATGTGAAGGCCGCCGGCCAGGTCCAGGATGCGCGGCAGGATGCCGGAGACCTGGCCGCCGTCCATGAGGTCGACGACCAACGGATGCGCCTTCGGGCCGAGCTCGGCGCACAGCGCACTCAACCGGTCCTCGGCGCGATCGATCAGCACCACGCTGGCGCCGGCGGCGAGCATATGCCTGGCGCATTCGAGGCCTATGCCGGACGCCGCGCCGGTGACCGCGGCGACCTTGCCTTCGAGGAACTTGGACATGGCAGATACTCCGATACAGATTTCAGCCGCGGCCATGGCTGACGCGTGAGCGGCGGGCAAGCGAGTCGACGATCACCGCGACTGCCAGCACGCCGCCGGTGATCATGTAGCGCAGCGACGACGACAGGTTCAGCAGCGTCAACCCGTTCGAGATGGCCTGGATGACGATGATGCCGAGAAGCGCCGAGTAGGCGCTGCCGCGTCCGCCGAACAGGCTCGTCCCGCCAATGACAGCCGCCGCGATGGCGTTGAGGTTGACGTCTCCCGTACCGGCTTGCTGGCTGGAGGTCGCCAGCCGCGACGCCGTAAGGATGCCGCCCACCGCGGCAAGCGTCGAGCACAGCACGAAGGCCGAGGTGTAGATGCGCCGCACATTGATGCCGGAACGCCGCGCCGCCTCCCGATTGCCGCCGACGGCGAACATCGAACGTCCCCATTTCGTGCGGGTGAGCGCATAGTTGAGCACCACGACCAGCAGCACAAAGAAGCCGAACATCCACGGCACGCCGCGTCCGAGGTTCAGGTAATAGATGCCGAACTCGAGCAGCGCGGTCAGCGCCACCGCCTTGACGATGAGCAGGGTCATCGGCGCGGCGGTCAGGCCGGCGGCCTTGCGGTGACGCATCGTGGCCAGCCCCGTCACCACCAGCACGAGGCCGGGCGCCAGTGCGAGCGTGTGCGACAGCCATGCCGGCATGATGAGTGTCTGCCCGAAGGACACCAGCGGCGAGGCGTAGGGGAGATTGATCGAGCCGGTCGGCCCGAGGATGTAGAGCTGCATGCCCAGGATGGCGAGCAGGCCCGAGAGGGAAGCGATGAAGCTCGGCATGCCGAGCCGGTTGTAGAGGAAGGCGTAGAGCGAGCCGACCACGACGCCCGCGGCTACCGCCACGAAGATTGCGCCGACCACCGGCCAGCCGCTGTTGACCCACAGCACGCCGACCAAGGCCGAGGCGAAGCCGCTCATGGAGCCGACGGACAGGTCGATCTCGCCGAGCATCAGCACGCACACGATGCCGAGCGAGATGACGCCGACCGTGGCGCAGTCGAACAGCAGGTTGACCAGATTGTTGGGCGCCAGGAAGACCGGGTTGAGGCTCGAGAACACGATCGAGATCAGCACCAGCCCGACGACCACCGGCAGCATGCCGAGATCGCCCGAGCGGACCCGGTCGATGAAGCTCCAGAACGCGTCGATCATCCCCTCTTCGTGGCGCATCCGCGCGTCGCTGCGGTCGAGCGCGGCTGGTGCTGTCGCTTCCTTGTTGCTCATGGCCGTTGCTCCGGTGCGTGGTCGTGAGCGGCTTTGCGACCCTCGCGGCGTGAAACCGAATTCTCGGTCGCACCGGTAATGGCTGCGACCAGCTCGTGGTTGGATGTTTCCGGCGTGAAGATGCCGTTGTTGCGGCCGAGGCGCAGAACGACGATGCGGTCGGCGACGGCGCGCACGTCTTCCATGTTGTGGCTGATGACGATGACGCCGAGGCCACGCTCGCGGACCCGCTCGATCAGGTTGAGCACTTCGGCGGTTTGCGCGACGCCGAGCGCGGCGGTCGGTTCGTCCAGCATGATGATCTTGGGGCTCAGCAGCAGCGAGCGCGCTATCGCGACCGTCTGGCGCTGGCCGCCGGAGAGCGAGGCGATGGGCTCGCGGACCGAAGGGATGCGCGCCGCCAGTTCCCTCAGCAAGGTCCAGGCGCGGACCTCCATCTGGACCTCGTCCAGTCGGTAGGGCGAGAGCTCGTGCCCGAGAAAAAGGTTGGCGACGACGTCGAGGTTCTCGCAGAGCGCGAGGTCCTGGAAGACGGTGGCGATGCCCATGTTGAGGGCGGTGGCGGGGTTGCTCAGCGTCACCTCGCGGCCGTCGAATTCGATCGTGCCCGACGTCGGCTGGTGCACGCCGGCCAGCACCTTGACCAGGGTCGACTTGCCCGCACCATTGTCGCCGACCAAGGCGACGACCTCGCCCGCATGGACATCGAGGTCGATGTCGGTGAGTGCGGAGACCGCGCCGAATTTCTTGGAGATGTTGCGCAGGCGCAGGATCGCATTGCCTGTTGCCGGGGTGCTTGCGGTTGCTTCGGTCATGCCGTGCGTCCTGTTCCCTTGAGAAGATGCCCGGCCGGATCGCTCCGGCCGGGCGGGGAGGGTGCGACTTGCCTACTGCGTGATGCCGAGCTTCTTGCAGCCTTCGGCATATTCACCGGTGCAGATTTCCTCGGGCTTGTTGATGCCCTTGTCGAAGATCTCCGCCTTGATGTTCTCCGCCGTGACGACCGCCGGGACGAACAGCTCTGACGGCGTGTCGTAGAGCCTCGTCTTGGGTTCCGGCGTCTCGCCCTTGAGGAACTGGGCGGCGACGTTCGCGGCGGCTGCGGCGACGATCTCGGACGGTTTCGAGATCGTATTGTACTGGTCGCCCGAGATGATGAGCTGCAGCGCCGCGATCGTCGCGTCGTTGCCGGTCACCGGCGGCACCGGGTTGACGCCCGCGGCCTTGAAGGCCGCGATGGCGCCGCCGCCCGTGCCGTCATTGGCGGCCACGACGCCCTTGATGTCGGCGCCGAAGCGGGTGATCTGGCCCGCCGTCCACTCCTGCGCCTTCGGCGGAGCCCAGTCCGGCGTGTCGAACTCCGACAGCGTCTTGTAGCCGGACCCTTCGAGGCCCTTGTGGATGCCGTCGCGGATCAGGCCGGCGGCCGCGTCCGTCGGCGATCCGTTGATCTGCAGGACGCCCGAACCCTCCGGCACGCCAGCCGCCTTCATGTGCTGGACAAGCGACTCGGCGATGGCCTTACCGATGCCCTCATTGTCGAAGGACACGTAATAGTCGGCCGGCTTGTCGGGAATTGGGCGGTCATAGGCGATGACCTTGATGCCCTGCGACTGCGCCAGCTGCACGAGGCCAGCGGCCGCCGCGGAGTCGACCGGGTCGAGCACGATGACCTTGGCGCCCTGGGCGATCACCGAGTTGAACTGCTGCTGCTGCAGGGCAACGTCGGCATTGGCGTTCTGGTAGACGACCGTGCATTTCGGGCAGAGCTTCTCCATCTCCGCCTTGAAGCCCGGATAGTCGTGCTGCTCGTAGCGCGTCGATGCCTGGTCGGGCATCAGGAACGCCACCGTGGCATCCTCCTGCGCCCATGCCGCGCTGCCCATCAGCGCAAGGCAGAATGCACCGAGCGCCGTGAGTGACCTGCGTGAAGTCTTCATGTTCATGTTCCTCCGGTTGACTTTCACTTTCTCCATCCGGCCCGGTTGGGCCGGCCTGCCAGTCTTCTGCCATGCCGTCCGGCCGGGGCCAGCTGCAGGCAAAACAATCCCGTTCGCGGGCGGGCGCCCGCGCTCGATCTTCTCCGTTCCTGCTTCCTCGTCGGACCTATGCGGCCTGCGCAGCCTTGCTGTTGTCCATCCTCAAGAGGCGGAACCGCGACGGCGTCATGCCCTTCTCGGCGCGGAACTGCCGGTTGAAATTAGATAGATTGTTGAACCCGACCTCGAAGCAGATCTCGGCGATCTGCGCCGGCTCGTCGCTCATCAGGATCTGGCAGGCGAGGTTGATGCGCAGCCGCTTCACATATTGAACGAGCGACATGCCGGTGTGCCTGCGGAAGGTGCGCGAGAAGGCGCTGGTCGACTGCCCCGCGATCGCCGCGAGCTCCGCTTCGGTGAAGGGCTGCGTCAGGTTCTCACGCAGGAAGGCGAGCGCCTTGTTGATGCCGACAGACATGTAGCCGGACGGATCGGGCAGGTAGCTGGCGCTTGCCAGCGCCTGCGAATGGTGGCTGCGGCTGAGCTGGCCGAGGATCAGCAGGAACAGCTCGACGCGGCGCACGCCCTGCGCGCCCATCAGTTCCTGCATGAGCGGCTCTACCTGGCGGCTCGTCTCGCGGCAGAACAGCACGCCGCGCCGGGAGCGCTCCAGCACAGGCTGCAACGCCGCGAGTTCCGGCAGCGCCGCCTGCATTCCCTCGATGAACTGCTCGGTGAACTGCACGATGCGGCAGCGCAGCGGCACGGACGCGCCCTTCGGGATGTCGCTCACCCAGTTGTGCGGCAGGTTCGGCCCCGTCAGCACCAGGTTGCCCGGCTCGAAATCGCCGATGAAATCGCCGACGAAATAGCGGCCGCTCGTGGCGGCGACGAGATGAAGTTCGTATTCGGGGTGAAAGTGCCACCGCACCGTACGAAACGGGTAACCATGCGACCACGCTGCGAAAGATTCGCCGGGTCTAATCTGGACGACTTCCAGATCAGGTTCCACCTTGCTTCCTCCCGTGGGCATGAAAGCAGCCCATCGTTCTTTCGGCCGCATTCTGGAGCGGCTGATTGAGGGGATGTTAGCGAGCGGAGTTCATACACGCCACCACATTACGGGAGAGAAGATGATACTTTTTTGATCCCGAGCGGCGCGGCAACGACGAGAATTGTGCAGTGCATTGTAACCCCCTCCGAGCAACTCGCCGGCGATTCTCCAGCCTCGAAGCCACCTTTCCGGGGTGCGCCTCATGTTGGCCATGCGTGCATTCTGCGCCAGTTCTCGAAGGTTTAAGGCATAGGCGATTGAGCTGGTGTCCACATTCGCACCTACGGCACTACGCTTGCCACCGTGAAATACCCGGCACCTCGTTTTTCGATCACTCTGACAGTTTCGCCATGATCCGAGGGGGGCACATCGATCTTGCCATTATGGGAGCGTATCAGGTCGCCGAGAACGGCGACATCGCGAACTGGAAGGCGGGCGACGAGGCCGTACCCGGGGTGGGGGCGCGATGGACCTGGTGACCGGCGCGAAAGAGGTCTACGTCCTGATGAGCCATTGCACCCGAGACGCAGAGCCCAAACTGGTAAAGCGTTGCAGCTATCCGCTCACGGGCCTGGCGGTTGTTTCAAAGGTGTTCACCGATCTGGCCGTCATCCACGTGATCGATGGTCGCTTTGTATTAATAGAGGCCGTCGATGGACTGGATGTCGAAATGCTTCAGACTATGACCGGCGCAGATATATTGGTAAGGTCCCGTCAGAACGTTGTTGCCGCCAGACTTGTTATGATAGTCGCATCGATACGCTGTCACGAAATTGGGCGGTATTGATTGAATTGCTTGGAATTCAGGCTCCGCCTTGCGGCAGGGGCGAAGCCAGCGACGCACTCCGCCGAACCTGTTCGTGACGCCACGAGCGGCGGCCGCCTCCCCGGGAACCAAGAGCGCGATGCCGAGCGAATAGCAGTACAGCCAGGACGAGTGGGGATTGCGTAAACGGGCCTCGGCCGGAACGGCGGCATGGAGGTGAATTCAAAAGAGAGGCACGCGTCGGCAGGCCCCCGCGACCGCCAAACCTGATAAACAGGGAGACGCCGACCCGACGAGAGGGGGCCGCCAGATCGGGGCTCGGCGACGGCCGCCTGATGGAGGCCGGCTTTCCGGGAAAAGGTTCCCGTGCAAAAGGGGGGTGTCCCCTCTTGGAATCTGTGGACGGCCGATGGGAACTGCGGCGATCGGCTCTCAAAGTGCTGGAAGCAAGGTTAGTCGAGCCGCGGCCGAACACCGTCCGATGTTCTCGTCTTGTCTTCAGTCTCATTTGCCGGCCGTGTGAGGCCAAAAGGCTTCTTTGGCTCGTCACCGCGGTCGCCGGTATGGGTAGGATCGGGTCGGCGCGGTTGCGGATTCTTTTTCAAGGCGCGGGCGCCGGACTCTCGTCTGTTCTTGCCTGGCATGGCTATCTCCGCTGCTGTGCGACGCTAACCCTGGCGAGCGATAAAGGTTGCCCCGTGGTGCGGGGCGACCTTCGCCGCACCAGGGGAAAGGGTGGACTGGAGAGCACCTTGGAGCCAAGAAGGGCATCCCCACCATTCATTGAGCCTACCCCGGAAAATTCACGGTTGCTGGTCCCCGCGCTGAGACCGGGCTCGGCTGGGCAGAGCCCGTTCGGCGCTTGTTGTCGGAGTTCGCGGATCTCAATGGTAAGCTTCCCGCAGCGCTCTATGGCGTTGTAGGAACAAAGGCGCGTCTTGCAAGAGAGCCTGCGCAGGCGACGGCTCAGCGCCACGTCCAGCAGCAGTGCCAACGCGGTCAGGTTGGGTGGAACGGGTTCATCCACTGTCATTCGTCTGGTAACCCTGCCGGCCTCTCGAAGTTCCATGGGCAGATGAAGCGGCGCTGAAATTCATCGAGGCGCCGCTCTCGCTCGCTCTCAATGACTAGAAATTGCGCATCGCGACCGACGCGACGCTCAGAACGACCATGAGGGCGATTAAGATCAGCAGGATCATACCGGCCGAACTCAACTCCGCCAGCAATCTCTCGCGCGCCGAAGGATGGACGGCCGAACGCAGCCGGGGTTCGCCAAAGTGCTCGACGCCATGCTCATCGCCCGAGGCGGCCCGCAATCGCTCGCGCATGTTGTTGTGAGGCATCACGAGGCTCCGTTCGGAACCCAAACCTGCGGCGCACCGAATGTTCCTGGCGCCACACGGGTGCAGGCAGGAGAGAGGCAAGCGCGGCGGCGACCGGACACTGCCCGAGGCGCGCACAGCGCCTCCAGCCCTTCGAGGGAACGTTCAAGCGGTGCTGGAGTTCTAACCCCCAGTTCAATGGATGAATCGAGGATAGGGCCATGCCGACAGTTCCAAGGGGCGAACCATCACCGGCCGAGACGCCTGTCGAACAGGAAGAGGTGGAGAACCTGCCGCCTGGCGGTGTACTGCGCCCCACGGAGCACGCCGACGTTCTGCCCGAGGAAGACGACGACAATCCGTATCAGGATAGCGATCAAGCCCTGCCGGACGATGCGGAGGAGGAGACCATCTCACGCAATCCAGGAAAGGAGGGAGGGCTCTTCGACGAAGTCTAAGCCTTCTCCTGCCCCCTATCCAAGCGTGCTTCCGATCTCGCAGTTCCTCATTTCAAGACCGCCCACGATTGTTCGGAACCTTGCGGGCGTTCGTCAGTTGCCAATTCTCCGGAGGCGCCCGGCTCAACGATGGCAAGCCTGAAGGAACGCTTCCCCTCGAATGCCGTCAACGGGCCGCTTCCTCAGAATGGATTGAAGGAATTCCAGAGATGAAACCCATGTGCGCCATGTTCATCGCCGCCGCAATGTCACTGTCCGCCGGAACCGCCATAGCTGCATGCCCGAACGACACAAGTGCCAGCGGCAACGTGGATCCGAACAGAACTGCCGGCATCGCCAAGGACGGAACCCACGCCCCCTTGGAAACCCCGGACACGCAAGCAAAAGCGGGTAACCCTGTCGCAAAGGATGGCAACACAATGCCGTTAGCTAACCAGGAAGGCGGCGGCAACAAGGATCTGGCCACCTCCCAGCAGGACATCGAAGCGCAACAGCACGGCGACAAGACCGCAGCGGCCAAAGCCCAGGAGGAAGCCTGCGCGGAGTGACAAAGGCGCGGCCGCAGCTTGGCGGGCTTCAAATGATTGCGCTGGCCTAGGCTCAAGCAAGCGCTATCGCGAGATCCCAAAATTCCGATCCCCGATGGAATCGTCTGCCCGACCATGGAGGGTGGCGAAAAGGCCACCGAGATTGGCACTCTCGCCTGACCTCGTTGCTTCTCACCGGGGTGATGTCGGACTTTTGGGATAAGCGATGGCGTGAAGAAGCCGTCGAACTTCGGCCACCGTGTTCACGACGAAGCTCGCCGCCGTCGTTCCCTTTGGAGCGACCCGTACCGAAATCCCGCCATGCGCGTTGACGAACTCGAATCCGCTCTCATCGGAGATGTCGTCGCCGAAGAAGACCGGGCGGCGCCCTGCGAAGGGCGCGATACCGAGGAAACGGTGTATGGCCGCACTCTTCAACGCGTCGATGGGGACAAACTCAAGGCCTGCATTCCCGGCGACGATGCGGTAGCCCTCCGACAGCCGGCTCAGAGCGGCTTCCGCAGCCTGCTTCACAGAGGCAAAAGCTGCAGGCGCAGCGCGCGTGTGGACGGCCAACACGGGGCCTTTCCGTTCGAAGTAGATGCCCTCGACAGTGTGGAATTCCTGGTGCAGCGCATCCGCGACGGCCGCAAGGTCCGGGGGCTCCGCCGCATAGGTAGCCGGCTCGCCGGGGCGGAGCCTGTGCTCCAAGCCGTAAATTCCGGCCACCGGCAACTCCAGCGGCTCAAACATGGCATCCACCATCTCGATCGAGCGGCCTGTCACCAGCGCCAGCGCCCCGCCCAACTGGCGATGTGCGCCCTGCAAGAGGTCGAGCAGTTCGCTATCGGGCTTTGCTCCCGTGGGGTGGGATTGATGCTCGATGAGCGTTCCATCGATGTCGAGGAACAGCGCCAGGTCGGCGCGGGCAACAGATGTCAGATCCAGCGTCTCCATCAACTCCCCCAAACGGATGTTCCATTCTGTGCCTGCCCATTTGAGGCATGCCCGTTTCTCCGGCGCGCTTGAACCGCATCCAGCAGCATCCGCCCGGCCCAGCGGTAGACGTTGTTGCTCCGGACGACCTCTCGCATCGAGCGCATCCGCTCGGCCTGTTCTTCTGGAGGCATCGTCAGCGCGCGGTGCATCGCCTCGGCCATGTCGACGGTGTCGTAAGGGTTGACCAATAGGGCATCGACGAGTTCCTGCGACGCCCCGGTGAACGGACTGAGTATCAGGACGCCCTCATCCTCATGGCGCGCAGCTACGAATTCCTTGGCGACGAGGTTCATGCCGTCATGCAAGCTGGAGACAACGCAGATATCGGCCGCTGCAAGCAGCTCATCGACGGCGGCACGACTATGGTGGCGCTCCAACCACAGGACCGGCCGGTAGGCTCCCCTTCCGTAGCGGGCGTTGATGCAATCCACGAGTTCGGTGCATTCGCGTCTGAGCCGTTGGTAGGCGGGCAGATTGGATCGGCTTGGCGAAGCGACCTGAGCCATGACAATGCGACCGATCCATTCCGGGCGGCTTTCCAGGAGCGTCTCCACGGCCCGCAAGCGCTCGATGATGCCTTTTGTGTAGTCCAGCCGTTCGACGCCGGCGATCAGTTTTATCCGATCTGGGATGTCGTAGCGCCGACCGACCAGCTCGCGCGCCGTGGACCGGGAAAGGTGTTCCGCCTGAGCCGGCCAGGGAATCGATATCGGATACGCATTGACGGAGGTGGTGTGGCCTTCCCGGTGAATCGTGCCGGCCTGCCGATCGATCCGGCATTCGACGAACCGGTCCACACAGTCGAGAAAGTTGCTGCAATGAAGCCCGGTGTGGAAGCCCACGATCGAGGATCCGAGCAGCCCGTCAAGAATTTGCTTGTGCCATGGGCACACCCCGAACTGCTCGGCATTCGGCCAGGGTATGTGCCAGAAGGTTAGAATGGTGGCCGCGGGCATGAGATCGCGGATCATGCCCGGCAACAGGGAGAAATGATAATCCTGCACCAACACGACGGGATTTGCCGTCTCCGCTTCTTCGGCGACGACCGCCGCAAACCGGCGATTGACCTCTCGATACGCATCCCAGTCGCTGGCCCTGAAGGTCGGCCTCGCGAAGGCGATGTGGCAAAGAGGCCAGAGCCCTTCGTTGGACAAGCCTGAATAGTGGCCGTCATGTTGCTGCTTGGTGAGCCAGACCCGCCGCAGCCGATAGTGCGGATCGTGCGGCGGCACGCCCAGGCAATCTGAAGAATCGACGGCCTCCCGGTCCGCCGAGCCGCCGCCATAGGCGATCCATGTGCCCGCGAATGCGCGCATCACCGGATCCAGCGCCGACACCAACCCACTCGCGGGCATCTGCAGTTCGACGCGATCATTTACCCACTCGTGGGCATAAGGCTCGCGATTGGACACGACCATCAACTCGGCCTGCTCCAGATCGTCCGCGAGCACTGCGCGCAAGGTCTCAGGCGACCATTGGATGAGCACATCGTCGATCATGAGCGCACCAGCAGGGGCACCAGCCCCTCGTGCCGTTGGTCGAGATAGCAGACGATGCGGTCGCCGACGCGCTGGAAGTGAAGATCTACGGCGACATCGCCGACCGGCAGCCGGCGTATCGAAAGATTGTCGATACCCATCGGCAGCCGCGGTCTCTCGATCTGGATCTCGTTGGTCCAGCCGTCGACGCGCAGGCCGAGGCAAGCCTGGATCAGCATAAAGGCCGATCCAGCCGACCATGCCTGGGGCAGGCAGGCAACCGGATATGAAATCGGCGCCTCTCCCGGACGGCGTTCAAACCCGCAGAAAAGCTCGGGCAGCCGCATCTGAAAGTTCACCGCCGCCTCGAACATGCCGCTCAAAAGCTGCACGACTTCCTGCCGTGCTCCGTAGCGTGCTATCCCCGCTGCCGTCACCGCAGTGTCATGCGGCCACACAGAGCCGTTGTGATATGACATCGGGTTGAAGGCCACCTCGACGTCGGCCAGCGTCCGGATACCCCAGCCGGTGAAGAACCGAGGACTGACGAGGTTCTCGATCACGCGTGCTGCGCGCTCGGGGGAGGGCAGGCCGACATACAGGAGATGCCCTGCATTCGACGCCCGCACTGCACAGGGCTCGCCCTCGCCGTCGATAGCCAGCGCGTAGGTGCCGAGATCTTCCAGCCAGAAGCGCTCTTCGACGCCACGCCTCAGGCGTTCAGCCAATCCGCGCCAATGTTCGGCGAGCTCGGTCTGTTCGCGGCGTTCAGCAAGCGCTGCAAGGCCGACAAAGGCGCTGTAGGCGTAGCCTTGAACTTCAACCAGCGCGATCGGCCCGGGAGGAATGCGGCCATCGGCATGGGAGATCGAGTCCCAGCTGTCCTTCCAGCCCTGGTTCGCCAATCCGGTTTCCGCCCCGCGCTTGTAGGTGATGAAGCCGTCGGGATGTCGCTTGCCGACCTCCTCCATCCAGCTGGCGGCAGCTTGAAGCGACGGCCAGAGACGATCAATGGTGGCTAGATCCCCTGTCCTCTCGGCATAGGCGCAGGCCAGATCGACATAGAGAGGTGTTGTGTCGACGCCGCCATAGTAGCGCCCGAAGGGCAGCTCCTTCAGGATCGCCATCTCGCCCTTGCGGGTCTCGTGCATGATCTTGCCGGGCTCGGAATCGCTGAAGGCCGACACTTCCGTCGCTTGGTGCTGGGCGAGGAAGGCGAGCACGCCCAATGCGAGCGCCGGATTGAGCCACAGCAGCTCAATGGCGGTTATCACTCCGTCCCGGCCGAAGGCGGTGGAGAACCACGGGATGCCGGCATAGGGATACGGCCCCGTCTCCAGCGTGGTGGTGAGCAGCGCGATGTCGGAGCGGGCGCGGGTGAGCCAATCGTTGAACACGCGACCTGAGCTGGCAACGGTCGCACCGTGGCGGTGTTTCGCGCGGACGGTCCACCGTGCCCGTGCGGCGGCGCTTCGGAAACGCTCTCTGCAAGGCCGCTCCGCCAACTCGCCCACCTCGATATGCAGTCTGCAACGCTCATGGGGCGCGATCTGGCAGGCGAACTCCGCGCTGCTGGCCGTCAGCGAATGCGGCGGTTGCGAAAAGGTGAGCGCCGCCTGGCGTTCGCGGTCATCCAGCCCGACATAGCGATAGACCACGGCATCCTCAGACAGCTCGGCGTCATGCGATCTGCCACGCCTCGCTCGGCTCGAGCCTCGCACCTCGAACATATCGCGAAAATCGGCTCCGAATTCGATGCGCAGCGGCATCGAAATGGGGTGGGTCCAGTAATTGGTGATGTCGAGCTGCTCGTAGAGACGGTTCTCCCAAAGGAGCCGGGTGCGGCTGATATGCACCGTGCCGGGAGGTGCGGAGGCGTCTTCGCTCGCTCCGCTGGTCCGGTTCGAAAGATGCGCCCGAAACAGAATGTTATCTTGCGAGAGCGATGCGCCCAAGAGCGAAGGAACGTGTCCGTCCACGTAGAGGCGCAGCAGCGATAGCATGCGTGTGTCGTCGCGGAAGAAGCCGTCGCCCGCGCCCCGAATGTCGCCGTGGGCGTCGGCAACGACAAAGCAATCCTCATGCTTGAGCGCGAACTGCCGATGGGGCTCCCGCGGCGTTGCGCCATCGAGGGCAGACAATGCGATCGCGGGATCCAATTTTTGTTCGTGATTGCCTTGGGCGCCGGTCACGTTGCCGCTCCTAACTGTGATCGGACTTCACGCGTCCTGCATTGCGGCATAGCTGCGCCGCACGGATTGCCGCGCGTCCAGCTTGCGGTAGATTGCTTCGTAGCAATCAGTCATGCGGCTCACGGAGAACCGCTCCTCGAAGACCTCGCGGATCTGGTTCCGGTCTAGCAGCGCCGCTTCGCCAACTTTCGCGATAGCCTCCTCAACCGACGAAACCAGGAAACCGGTCACGCCCTCGTCAATGATCTCGGGCATCGAGCCGTTCGGCCAGGCGATGACGGGCAATCCGCATGCCATCGCTTCGATCACGACGAGGCCGAACGGTTCCGGCCAGTCGATGGGAAACAGCAGCGCCGTGGCGTTGGAGAGGAGATCCCGCTTCCCGGCCTCGTCGACTTCACCGACATACTCGACGTTCACACCGTCGATCAGCCTTTCTATCTCGCGTTCGAAATAGGCCCGATCCTCGATATCAACCTTCGCGGCGATCTTGAGCTTCATCCCGCAACGCCGCGCAATTTCGACAGCGCGGTCTGGCCGCTTCTCTTTCGAGATCCGGCCCAAAAACGCGAGATAGGGTTTCCCGCCAGGCGCTGGTGTCGTCGGCGGGTACTTTGCCAACGGCAGGCCATGATAGACGTTGGCTATCCAGTTGGCGCTGGAGAGCGGCGTCCTTTGGCTGAACGAGATCGAGTTCAGTGAATAGGTCGGCCAGCATGCGAACGCGTCAGGCAGGTCGCGGTAGTCGAGGCGGCCGTGTTGTGTCGTCAGCGTCTTGTCCGAGAACTGCTCGAAGACGGGAAAGTGCAGGAAGTGGCCAAGGTGAAAATGCAGGATGTCAAAGCTGTGAGCTTGCTCGCGCAGCTTGTGCAGCATGGTCAAATGGGCAGCGATCGCCGACTGCAGGGGATCAGGATCGAGGCGGAGCGAGAGATCCCTGCCTGCCACCAGCTTGGCCGACGTGACGGAGTCGCCCGAGGCAAACAGAGTAACGTCATGGCCGCGGCGTACGAGTTCCTCGGTAAGATAGGAGACGATACGCTCCGTACCCCCGTACAGCCGGGGCGGCACCGCCTCGTATAGCGGGGCAACCTGGGCGATGCGCAATTTGTGAGGCATCTAGGTACGCTCGCACCTTCCGTGCGGTGCTTGCTCCTCGGTGCGCGGCTGGACGGTGTAGTCCAGCGTGTTGGCTCCGTAGAGATTCTTCTCGACGCAGGCGCGCCACCCTTCATCCGGGTTTGCCTGCAATACGGCCGCCGCCCCGCGAAGTTCGGACCTTGTCGCCCGTCGCTGGCGTTCCAAGTCCCGCCTGCGCGGTAAGCGGGAAGGCGTCACTGAGCGTATGAGGTTAAAAAGCAAGTTCATGGTTCCTGATCCAGATTTGAAACGCGCGGTTTCCATCATGGTTCCTGCAAGGCGTAGCTTCCGCCGACAACCGCCATGCAGCGATGAGAACGGGACCACCTTCCAAGATCGCGGTTCCTGCCTTTGCTGGCACGTGGCGGCGCGCAAGACGCCATCGGGGCGGATCACCCGTCAGGTTTGCGCGACGGTAGGCGACGTTTGCGTGTCGAGGTGAGGTCTACGCCAAGCGCCGATGCTTTGGATTTGATGCCGGTTCCCGTGCGTCGCAGCGCCGCCGCAATCTGCGAGCACGTCTTTCCGCTGAGGCCAGCTCCCTGAGGCGGCGAACCTCCGATGGCGTCCAGGGAAAACCGTTTCTTGAGGCGGACAACATCGTCGTGTTCTTGATCTGAGCGTCGAACAAGAACGGCCGTTGTTTGTTCCGCTGGCTGCGCCTCAACTGACGAAGCGGGCCACGGGCACCCCAACTCTATCGGGAGCCTGGCCTGAGCACGGCGTCAAATAGCCAACCGATTGCGCCGCGCGAATAGGTCACACCTTGATACAGGTGGAGAGCCATGCGCGCCCACCAGACATAGAGCTTCGGCGACCGGGCCACCTGTGCAAGGTGGAAGATCCGGCCGCTCCAGAGCGATATGGCGTAGCGCGTACGATAGATGAGCTTGCGCCGCATACGGAGCGGCGCGCCCATTTGGAGGTTCCTCTTGACGGGAACAATCGCCGGCGGCTTCCAGGCAAGGCGATAGGCAAGTCCTTCACGCCGATGCCGCAGCCCGGCGGCCTGTGTCCGGCGAATGAACCCCGGACCCACTTCGCGCAGCGCCAGCCGACCCTCGCCGAGAGCGACGGTGACGAGTTCACCGAGTTCGGCGTTGCGAACGATGACCACATTGGTGCCACGCCGCCCGTCCGAGGAATATGGCTCAACCCACGCGTCGCCAAAGGCGATGTCTGCGCGCAGCAGATTTACGGCCTTGATGAAGCAGGGAATGCCGACAATCGCGTAGCGGCCGGGCGTGGTGCGGATGGTGCGAAGCACCTCGGAAAGTTCGACCGGATAGTATCGCGAACAGGCACCTGCGCGCACATCCGGGATACTCCTCGAGATCGTGTAACGGAACAGGCGCCCCTCCACGCTTGGATTGCAAGGAACGACATGGGCGACACCGTCGACCAGTTGCCGACGCAGCAGTTCCGCCGCCATCCAGCTGACCATTCCGCCGGATGACAGCGCCTCGGTGTTCCCCGAGGAATTTCAGGATTCCCCCCCGGCTGACGAAACCCGTCGATCCGAAGGTGCTGCTGCAAGCCATCGCGCAGTTCCGCCGGACCGGGAGTTGAGCAGCCACACCCCTTAGGGCCGAGGAGCGGCCGACAAAGGTCAAGCGGCAGAGCAGAGCAAGAGACGTCGCAAATTGTACTTCATCGGCGTCAGGACGGTTGGCGGTAGCCGCGCCGGCTCTTCTTGATCTGCAGGCGAAGCATGGCGGCCTCTGCTTCCGACGTCGTCGCGAAGGTATCGAGACGCGTGCGGCCACGGGTGCCGATACGGCCCCAGTTGCGGGTCACGCAGGTCTCGCCGAACAGGGTCGGCGACACCTCCATTGCGTAGAACCGCGCCATGTTTTTCGAGTCGTCGATACGGTGCAGCAGAACGGAACTGTCGGTGTCTCTACCCATGCCGCCATGATGCGCCGTGGGGTTGCGTGGCGTCCAACGCATTCAGTGAATCGTTGGAGGTGATCGATTCACGGTGCTGATGAGTTGCCCAGCACGGATAGCCGCACCGGCGCCGAGGTGACGGAACCACCAGCGCGGCAGTCGGTCAGGCCCTCACTCCTCCGGCAAACCGGCGAAGCGCATGTGTTCGATCCAGCGATCGAGGCTTCCGGGAGCTGTGTAGTTCTTCGACCATTTCCTGCGTTGCTCATGGATGGAATCGCGGGGGGAGTCCTTCAGGAACACCGCCAGCGCTTTTTTGGCCTCCTCCTTGTTCCCCAGGCAGGCATAGATGCCCGCCAGCATACGGTGCGCGCCGTTCGGGATCCTGGACATTTTCCGCATTGCCGTCAGCGCAGCCCCGCAATCGTTCTTTTCGTAGAGGGCCCAGCCCATCTGCCAGTGGAACCAGTCGGGGTGGAAAGGATCGATGCCCTTGGCCCGTTCGATCCGATCGATCGCTTCGTCGGTACGGCCAACATTCAGCAGCAGGCCGGCACTGTGGACGAGGATATCCGAATCGCTCGGGTTCAGGGCTATCGCCTGATCGTACCGCGCGAGGGCCTGCTCGACTTCTCCGGCTTCCGAGTGGATCTGGGCGCGGACAAATTGCGAATCGGAGTCGTCCGGAGCAAGCAGGATGGCCTTGTCGGCGTAGTCAGCGGCGCTCTTCAACGCCTCTTCGTAAGTCTGCTCCGGCTCGTGCCACCCGAACACAGCGGCATTGCGGTAGGACCAGGCCATCCCGATATATCCGAACTGGGCGTTCGGATCCGCTTCGAGCGACTTGAGGCTCAACTGCCGCAGCTGCTTGTTCCCCGCGGCAGAGAAGTCATTCCGTATCTCGATCCCTCCCATCAGATAGTAGCGCAGCGCGCTGACCTGCGCGGCGTCGCCCTGTGGCAAGGGGCGTTCGATTCTCTGCCCGACCCGATCCGCAAGCGTGCGTATGATCTGCTCCTGGACACCGAAAAGGTCGCCGATCTCGCGGTTGTAGGTGTTGGCCCAGATGTGCGATCCGTCATGCGCGTCCAGCAGCTGGGCGGTCACTTTCAGCCGATCTCCGACCTTCTGCTGGCTGCCCTCGAGCAGATAGTCGACGCCGAGCTCGCTCCCGATCTGCCTCGCATCGAGCGGCTGGTCACGGTACTTGAAGCTGGAGTTGCGGGCGATGACGGCATAGGTCTTGCTCCGTGCCAGCTCGGTGATGATCCCCTCGGCCACGGCATCGCTGAGATATCCCTTGTCCGCGCCCGCGCTGAGGTCTTCGAAGGGAAGGACCGCAATCCTGGGCATGTCGCTCGGGCGAACCGGCGCGGTGCGCCAGATCCCGGTCCCGTAATATGTGCCGATCGCTGCTGCCACGAGTGCGAGCGCGGCAGGAATGAAGGCGCGCGGCCGCGCTCGTCGCCAGGCGCGTTCCGTGCCGACTGCCGCGTTCGCGGTCTGTCGCGTCCGATCGTCGACATTCAGCCGGTAGCCCCGCTTGGGGAGAGTTTCCACAATCACGTGCCCGTCGTCGCCCAGCGCGCGGCGAATGTCGGCGATGCATTGAGTAAGGCTGTCGTCGGTCACGAAGGTGTCCGGCCAGACCGCCTGCATCAGGGCATCCTTTGAAACGATCTCGTCCGGCCGCGCCGCGAGCACGGCGAGCACCTCGGCTGACTGGCAGCGAAGATCGACCGCCCGGCCTTCAGCGGTTCGGAGCTCTCTGTTTTTGGGCAGGAACACGAAACCGCGGAGCGTGACCGTTTCAGCAGATTTCGGGTCAATTTCAGGGGCCTTTCGGGACATTTCACCCTCCTGGCGCGCTGGCTGGATTTTACCCAATTCGGACGTGGCTTCCAAGCGACGTCATCAGCACCGGATTGGGAAGGAGGACGACATGAAACGCACCAGGCTTCTCATCGCGCTCGCTCTTCTTCTGGCAGCGCCAGCGGTTGCGACAGCGGATTCGCGTGTCGCGAAACTTTGCGGCCCCGACCATGTCAATGAGGTCGCCGACGACGACGACGTCCGCGCCAACCCTGACGGATTCTATGTCGCCAGCCTTAGGGAACAGCTCAGCGAAGGCGACCCACGCATCTTCCTGACCACGAGCGATGCGTTCTATCTCTGCACCCGGTCGGCCGCGACCCCGGACATGGACACGTCGAAGGCGCTGCTGCTGATGCGGGAACGCACCGTGAAGTACCTTTTCGTGCCGGTCGTTCGGCGCGGCACACGCGGTTCCTCGTGAGCGCCGCGAACCGCACTCCAGGACATGTTGCAACGACAGGAGGAACACCATGAAGCTGCTATCCAGCCGCGCGCGCGGCATGGGCGTGCTCTTGCTCTCGCTGGGTGCCTTCGGGCTCTCGACGCCAGCCGCGATGTCGGCAGACGGCACATTCGTCGTCAAGCCGGTGGTCGAGAAGAGGGTGAAGGAACTGCCGGTGGAACCTTTATACTGGCGGCTGGAGAATTTTCCGACGCTGTCCGAGGCCGAGGGCGCCGCAACCCCGACTTCTCTTGCCGCGGAGGTCGCGGGAAAGGTCTGGCTGTTCACGCTCGGGCCGAAGGGCGGGTCCACCGCCGGAGGGACCAAGATCGCCGAGATCGGTCCGCTTCCGCCGCTCGAGGCGAGCGAGTATCTGCTGCGCGTCAATCGCGCCGGCGGCGCGCCCGGCGTCAAGACGCCAATCCATACACATCCAGGCCCGGAGGCCTTCTATGTGCTGGCCGGCAGGCTGGGCCAGAGAACGCCTCACGGCGTCGCCTATGCCGAGGCCGGGACGACGATGGTCGGACACGCGGCCGATACGCCGATGGAGGTGTTCAGCGCCGGCACGACCGATCTCGACGAACTTGCGATCTTCGTGGTGGACGCCGGCCGGCCGTTCTCGTCACCGGCCAGCTTCGACTAGCGCTGCTCGACAAGGTATCGACCATGGCCCTCCGACCGGTCTAGGCTGCGTCGCGCTCCATTGCCGAAGGGTTGTGTTGCGCGCCTTCCGGAATCACGCGATAGCGGTCTGACCTAGCTGCGGTGAGATCGGCTTGCGCAGGGCCACGTCCAGTTCGCCCTCGATGAAGGCCGCGGCCGACAGCAGGCCCTGCTCGTTGCGGGGTCGCGCCACCACCTGTAGGCCAACTGGCAAACCCTGCGGGGTGAAGCCGCAAGGCATCGACAGGCAGGGGGCCGTGGTCAGCGTGATCGCATAGGCGATGGCCAGCCAGTCGATATAGGTTTCGAACCTGTGACCCGCGCACTCCTCCACGTAGCGCTGCTCAACGGGGAAGGGTGCAACGATCGTCGCCGGCGTCAGGAGCAGATCGTAGTCCTCGAAGAAGGCGACGGTGCGCGCGATGATCGCGGCACGCTTTTCCTGTGCGTCTATGATCTCCGCCGCCGTCAGACGCTGTCCCTTCTCGACGTTCCAGACCATCTCCGGCTTGAGCAACTCCGGGAAGTCGCGCAGCTTATGGCCGTGGGAGGCGGCATACTGATAGGCGCGCAGCGTCTGGAACACGTCGTGCGCTTCCCTGAGATCGGGATGCGCGTCGACCACCTCCACTCCGGCGCGGGTGAGCCTGTCCGCGGCCGCGCGGCAGACTGCGACCACGGCCGGGTCGACCGGCGTGATGCCGAGACCCGTACTGAAAGCAACCCGCCGTGGCTTGCGCGGACAGAGCGCGGCATCGATGAAGGAGGTCGGCAACCGCGGCAGGGAAAGGGGATCGGATGGGTTCTCGCCGGCCATCGCATCGAGCAGGAGCGCGGCGTCGGCGATGTTGCGCGCCATCGGACCTTCGGCGCCGAGCAGACTGTCGACGAGGACGCCGGGATTGCGTGCGACGCGGCCGGGGCTCGGGCGTATGCCGACGACCCCGCAGAAGGAGGCCGGATTGCGCAACGAGCCGCCCATGTCGTTGCCATGCGCCACCCATGCCATGCCCGTGGCAAGCGCTGCGGCAGATCCGCCAGACGAACCGGATGCCGACCGCGACAGGTCCCACGGGTTCAGCGTGGCGCCAAATACCTCGTTGAAGGTGTTTCCGCCTGCGCCGAACTCCGGGACGTTCGACTTGGCAAAGACCACGCCGCCCTGATCCTCAATGGTCTTGACGACGATGTCCGACCGTTGCGGGACATTGTCCCTGTAGATCGGCGAGCCATGCGTCGTTCGCACGCCCGCCACTTCGGCCAGATCCTTGATGGGCAGCGGCAGGCCCGCGAGGATGCCGCGTTCCCCAGCCGGCGTGCTCATGATGTGCCGGGCATGGTCGCGCGCCCTGTCGAAGCAAAGCGTCGGCAGCGCATTGACGAGCGGGTCTACCTGCGCGACGCGCCGCTCCACCGCATCCAGCAGGTCGAGCGGCGAGACCTCTTCCCGCCTCAGCAAACCGACGACTTCGACCGCCGTCAGATCAGTCAGTTCTGAAGTCATCATGCCCCTCGCTGCATGCGTATGAATGCGCGGGATCGGCTCATCCCGCGCGCCTGTGTCAGATGCGAAAATCCTTGGTCTCCGGCAGCACCTGCCCGCCATCGACTATGATCGACGTACCGGTGATATAGCTTGCCTCGTCCGAGGCCAGGAAGGCCACGGCGTTGGCGACGTCTATCGGCGTCCCCAACCGGCCGAGCGGGACGGCCGCCTTCATGCTGTCGATAAAATCCTGCGTGCGCTCGGCCTTCATTCCCTCGGTGAGGATGTTGCCGGGCTCGACCGCGTTCACGGTGATGCCGCATGAGGCGAATTCGAGCGCTGCTGTCTTGATGAAGCCGTTGATGCCCGCCTTGCTGGCGGAATAGTGCGCATGGCCAGGGCTGGATACCCGCGGTCCTGTGATCGACGAGATGAATATCAGCCGGCCGCCGCCGTTGCGCTTCATCGGCTCCAGCGCGGCTCGCGCGGTCAGGAATGCGCTGCGCAGGTTCACTCCCAGCACGGCGTCCCACTCCTCAACCGAGATGTCGTGGATGAGCGACCACGGATAGATGGCGGCGTTCTGCACCAGGATATCGAGCCGGCCGAAACGCTCGACCGCGGCCGCCACAAGCTTGTCCGCGGCTTCTCCGCTCCCGATGTCGATATGCATCGCATGCGCGCGTCCGGTCTGCGCAATGCGTTCGGCGGTGGCCTCGGCAAGTGGGAGATCGCGGTCTGCGACGACCACAGTCGCGCCGTCGTCGCCAAAGCGTTCGGCAATCGCCGCCCCGATGCCACGTCCCGCCCCGACCACAATCGCGATCCGGCCGGCCAGCCTGCCTGTCTGCCGCGGCATTGTCGCCGCGCTGCCATGGATGTTCATGCGTTTTCCACTCTACCAGAGGAGGCCAAAGCTCCGGCTTCGCCTAGTTGCTCGGCCCGAATTCGATGACCTTGCCCGTGCGGATGCTCTCGTCGGCCGCCATCACGATGCGCATGCTGTCGACGGCACGGCGCATATGGTCGGAGAGATCGCGGTCGTTGACGATCGCGTCGAGCAGGAATGCCTGCTTGCGTTCGCACAGTTGGGTGTGGTCGAGCTGCTCCGGAATGTCGATGTCCTCGTCGCCGTGGACAAGCCTGTTCTCCGGCCCGATTTCCGAACGGTGCAGACGCAACGGCCTGATCTTGGAATGGGTGTGGATGTCGGAGGACGTGGCAGTCATCGCGCCCGCCGGTGTCGGGTCCACGATATCCGGCGCAAGGACGCTCACCGACCCTTTCGGACCCATGAAGTCCTTCACGATGAAGGCCGTCTGGCTCATCATTGGCCCCCATCCTGCTTCGTACCAGCCCACGGACCCGTCCTCGAAGACGACCTGCAACTGGCCGTAGTTGTACATGTCGGACGCGATCTCGTCGCTGAGCCGCGCGCCTATCGCATGAACGCGAACCGGCTGCGAGCCCGTCACCGCGCACATGAAGTCTACATAGTGGACGCCGCAGTCGACCACCGGTGAAGACGACGCCATGAGATCCTTGTGCCAGTTCCAGGCGGGTCCGATGGACTGCTGGTTGAGGTTCATGCGCATGACCAGCGGCTTGCCCAGGGTCTTGATCACCTCCGCAAGCCTGATCCACATCGGGCTGTGAGGCGCCGAGATGCCCACAAGCAATTTCCGGTTCGCCGCCGTCGCCGCAGCAACCACCCTTTCCGCCTCCTCGACGGTCTGGGAGATCGGCTTTTCGAGGAAGACATGGGCGCCTGCCTTGAAAGCGGCGATCGCATAATCCGCATGCGTATTCGGCCAGGTGCAGATGGCCACCACGTCCGGCGAGAGGGCGGTCAGCGCCTCGTGATAGTCGGCAAAGCGGGGGATGTCGCTCCACCGCTCCGGCAGGTCGTTGCGGGAGGCGATTCCGCGGGCGCACAGACCGGCCAGACGGTATCCATCCAGTCGCTCATAGGCGAGCGCGTGCGACATCCCCATGTGGCCGAGGCCTACAACCAGAACACTGAGTTCGCCCGACATCGCATGATCCCCCGCCGCGAGCCATGGAGGATAGACGGTGCCATTTTTATTTGTCAAGAACCCAGACGAATTGGCTGCCGAGCAGCTGCGGGTTGAGAGGTTGGATCGTCGCGCATTCTTTGGATTGGCAAAATCGGAGCGGTTTGGATAGCTTATCAGCGGGGCGAAGAGACTGATATACCCTAGCTGCAGAAGCGTGGCTTTCAATTAAGTCAGCGACCCTCACTATGTATCCGGTAAAGGCGATGGCCAGACGGCAGGAGACGAACACACCCGTTGCGAGGCAACTGTCCGTGCAGGCAGTCATCGACGCGTTTCTTGAGCGCGGCTCGATTACCCGGGCCCGGCTTGCCGAGATCACCGGCTTGTCGAAACAGACGATGTCAGAGGTCGTGCGCGATCTCGTTGCCGAAGGGTGGCTGCGAGAAAGCGGCCAGGAAACCGGCTCGGTCGGCCGACGGGCGGTCATTTATGAATTCCAGGAGAGTGCCTGCTACGTGCTGGGGGTCGACCTTGGCGGGGTCACTCTGCGCGTGGCGGTCGCAGCCCTGAACGGCAACGTGATCGTCGAAGACGTAGAGGAGACCGACCGCCGCGGCGGCATCTATGTCATCGACCAGATTTCTACCCTCGTGGGCCGTATGTTCGCGCGCTCGGGCGTCAACCGCCGGAGTGTGCGAATGGGGGTGATCGCCGTCTCCGGCATACATCAGCAGAGCACCGGGGCAATTCTTGCCGCCTCGAACATCTCTGGCGTTGCCGACATCGACTTCGCGGGAATCCTGAGCGAAAGGCTTCAGCTGCCGCTGTTCATCGAGAACGCCGTCGACATGGCGACGCGTGGCGAGCGCTGGCGGGGCGGGGCCCGAAACGTCGACAATTTCGTGTTCATAGGCCATGGCGCCGGCATCGGCATGGGCGCGGTGATCGATGGAAAGCTCGTGAAGGGACGGCGCGGCGCGATCGGCGAGATCGCGTTTCTGCCAATCGGCGCAAATCCCTTCGACCCGCGCAACTTTGCGGTCGGCACGCTGGAAGCGGAGGTCGGCGCAGCTGCCATGGTGCGCAAGTTCGAGGGCTATGGCGGCGCAACCGGGGCAAGTGTTCGCGACATCTTCGCGGCGCTTGATGAAGGCTCGGTCGCTGCCGACATGGTGGTAGAGGAAACGGCGCGTCTCGTTGCACTTGCTGTTGCGTCGATCGCCGCCATTCTCGACCCCGAGCTGCTGATCATGGGCGGCCAGATCGGGGTTCATCCAGCGATGATCGAGCGTGTTCGACGATTCCTGCCGCGCTGCTCGCCGATCGTCATGCGCATCGAGTCGGCCACGCTCGGTCCGCGCGCTCAGCTCATCGGAGCCCTCGGCGCTGGCATCGAGCTCACCTGTGGCCAGCTGTTTGGAACGCCGCTTGCGCCGTACCCATTGCGCCCACGGCCCTGAAGAATTCCCACAGGATCGCAGTCAGGCGAGTTTCTCCGCTTCTGGTTGTTGAACAACTGCAGTGTTCGTAGGCCGGAAAAGGGCCAGTTCTACGCCTCTGGCGCGAACATGCAGCGAAAATTAGTCTGGGTCATTGACAAATTTAGATACCTGCTCGATTTTCAGCAAAAAAGGGGGAGTGCGGGTGGCTCGGTACGTCATCAGACAGTTCGCGTTGTCGCTGGCCGTCATGATCGCGGTATCGGTTGTCGGCTTCGTGCTGCTGCGCGCCTCGGGGGACCTGGCGCTGCGGATCGCCGGCGCCGAGGCGCTTGCGGAGGATGTCGAGCGCATCCGGGCCGCCTATGGACTGGATCGTTCGCTGATCGTCCAATACCTGGACTGGGCCTGGAAGGCGCTCCAAGGCGATCTTGGGCGCTCGCTTTTCTTTCCCGAGGACGTTTCCACGCTTATCGCCCAGCGCTTGCCCATCACGCTCGGCCTCGGCGCGCTCGGCCTCGGCGCCGCCATCCTGATCGGACTGCCGCTAGGCACGCTGTCAGCGCTTCGCCCCAATGGCCTTCTGGATCGCGCCGTGCTCGCCGTCGCCGTGCTCGGCCAGGCGATGCCGCCATTCTGGCTCGGGCTGCTGCTCATCATCTTCTTCGGCCTCACCCTTGGGATCTTGCCGGTTTCCGGCTCGGAAACGTGGCAACATCTCGTGCTGCCGACACTGGTGCTTGCCATTGCGACCATGCCCACGATCATGCGCCTGACGCGCTCGGGCATGATCGACGCGCTGCGCGCGGACTACATCCGCACCGCGCGCGCCAAAGGGCTGCAACCGCTGTCGGTCGTAGTCAAGCATGCCCTGCGCAATGCGCTCATTCCAGTCGTGGCCATCGCAGCCGTCCAACTGGGCGCCCTGATCGGCGGCTCGGTCGTGCTGGAAACGGTCTTTGGCATCCAGGGGCTCGGCTACCTCGCCTGGGAATCGATCAACCGGGCTGATTTCCCGGTCGTCCAGGCGACCGTGATGGTGCTCGGTGTCATCTACTGCATCCTCACCTTCGTCAGCGACATGCTGCACGCATTCCTCGACCCCCGGCTGAGGGATCAGTAATGTCTATCGAACAAGCATCTCCAGTCGAGTTCGCTCGGGTTACATTCACGCAGAATGTGCGCCGATGGCTCTCGAACACCGGCGTCACGATCGGTGGCGGCCTGTTCATCCTCATTGTATTCGCCGCGCTGGTCGGGCCGTATCTCGTGCCCAACGACGCCTTCGATCAAAGTCTGGTCAAGCGCCTGCGGCCTCCGGTGTGGAGCGGGGGGACGATGGAGCACCCCCTCGGTACCGACCATCTTGGCCGTGACTACCTCGCGCGCCTGCTTTGGGGCGGCCGCATTTCGCTGATGATCGGCTTCTCGACGATCCTCGTCGCCGGCGTCCTTGGAACCGCGATGGGCGTGCTTGCGGGGTTCTATGGCGGCCGCGTCGATTTCGTCGTGCGCTTCCTCATCATGGTGCGGCTGGCGCTGCCGGCCGTCCTGATCGCGCTGGCGATCGCCTTTATCGCCGGCCCGTCGCTCCTGCTGCTGGTATTGGTGCTGGGTCTGCTTCTCTGGGACCGGTTTGCCGTGGTGGCGCGGGCGACGACCTTGCAGTTGCGCAATCGGGAGTTCGTGACCGCCGCCTTCGCAGTCGGATGCTCTGACGCGACCATCATCCGACGCGATATTCTGCCCAACATCTCCAACCAGATCATCGTTATCGCGACGGTGGAACTGGCCAATGCCGTGCTGATCGCCGCCGCGCTGTCCTTCCTGGGCCTTGGCGTCCAGCCGCCGCTCCCCGACTGGGGCCTGATGATCGCGGAGGGCAAGCAGTATATCCTGTTCTCGCCCTATCTGATCACCTTGCCCGGCCTGGCAATGATGCTGCTCGTGCTGGCGGTGAACCTGCTGGGCGACGGCATCCGCGACGTCACCGATCCGGAGGCCAAGGGACGATGAGCGCCCGCGACCCCGTCCTCAGCGTGCGCGACATGAGTGTCACCCTGCCGCATCGCCTTGGCAAGGTTCATGCCGTGCGCGACGTTTCCTTCGACGTCGGCCGTGGCGAGACCGTCTGCATCGTCGGCGAGAGCGGATGCGGCAAATCGATGTCGGCAATGGCGATCCTCAACCTCTTGCCGCGCGGAGCCGAGCGACAGGCCGCTAGCCTCTCCTTCCTCGGGGAAGACCTTCTGACCGCCAGCGAGAAGCGTCTTCGCGACATTCGCGGGGACCGCATCGGCGTCATCTTCCAGGAGCCGCTGACCGCACTGAACCCCTCGCTGACCATCGGCGAGCAACTGATGGAGGTGTTCAGGCGTCATCGTCCCGGGCAGCGCGGCGATGCCCGCGCGCGCGCCATCGACATGCTCGGACAGGTGGGCGTGCCGAGTCCCGCCGAGCGGATGGACCAATACCCGCATCATCTCTCGGGCGGGCTTCGTCAGCGCGTTGTGATCGCCATGGCGTTGATGTGCGAGCCGGCCCTGATCATTGCCGACGAACCGACGACGGCGCTGGACGTCACCATCCAGGCACAGATCCTGCGACTGCTCATCGATCTCAAGGACCGCTTCGGGCTGGCGCTGCTTTTGATCACGCACGATCTGGCGGTGGCATCGCGTGTCGCCGACCGGATCGTGGTCATGTATGGCGGCCAGGTGGTGGAAACGGCGCCGACCGGCACGTTCTTCGCCGACCCCCTCCATCCCTATGCACGCGGGCTGTTGGGCTGTTTGCCCTCCGTCGGAGCGACGGCGCGCGGTGCGCCGCTGCAGGTCATCCCCGGCACGGTGCCCAGCCTGATCGGCGAACTGCGCGGCTGCACCTTCAGGGATCGCTGCTCCGAGGCTGGCCCCGGCTGCGATGCGGACCGTATCGAATTGCGGATGGATGCAGATCACGGCGTGCGCTGCATACGCGCTGTGCACGCGAGGGTGGCCGAATGACCCAGCACAGCCGGCGTCCCCTCGTGATCGAGGCACGCGACGTGACCAAGACGTATCACGTCACCTCTGGCATCTTCGGCAAACAGCGCACGATCGACGCAGTGAAGGGCGTATCGATCCAGCTGGCAGAGAACGAAGCGCTGGGTCTCATCGGCGAAAGCGGCTGCGGAAAGTCCACGCTTTCACGCATGCTGCTGGGTCTCGAAGCGCCGAGTTCAGGCGAGGTGCTGCTCGACGGCAAGCCCATATCGGGTCTGTCACGCCGCGGCGTGGCCCGTGTATTGCAGCCGGTGTTCCAGGATCCCTACTCGTCGCTCAATCCGCGGGAGACCGTCGAGAGCGCGGTGGAACGCCCGCTTTATGTGCACGCCATCTCCGATGCAGCAGGTCGTCGGAAACGTGTGGCCGAGGTCATCGACGCGGTCGGTCTGCCACGGCGCGCGCTCTCCAGCTACCCCAACCAGCTTTCGGGCGGCCAGCGCCAGCGGGTGGCGATCGCACGTGCCCTGGCGCTGGAGCCACGCATCCTGATCTGCGACGAGCCTACCTCCGCGCTCGACGTGTCCGTGCAGGCCCAGATCCTGAACCTGCTCAACGAACTACGGCATTCCGCCGGCCTGTCGCTGATCCTTATCAGCCACAACCTGCAGGTGGTGCAGTTTCTGGCCGACCGCGTCGCGGTGATGTTCTTCGGTGAAATCGTTGAGGAGGGGCCTTCAGCGCAGATCATGCGCGCGCCGGCCCATGACTACACAAGGCGGCTGCTCGCCTCGGCGCTGGACATCGCGCCAGGCGCCGGGATCCCGGAAATCGACAGAGCGCAGCCAAGCCTCGGCCAGACGAGGCAGGGGTGATCGAACGAAGGGCCGCAGGGCGGCTCATTTGCGGTCAGACCCCATCCGCTCATGCTTGCCGGTCCAACATCAGAGGGAGAAGTAGAACATGAAATTCATCAGGACAGCTGCGGCGATCGCCGCCCTCGCCACGACGGCGCTGGCGCCGGTCGCGGCTCATGCAGGTAAAGCGGACGACACTCTGCGTATCGTTTGGAAGGAGTCCGTGCCGAACGTCGATCCGCACTTCAACCAGCTCCGTTCAGGCATCATCATCAACTCGCTGGTGATGGACACGCTGGTCCTGAAGAATTCCAAAACGGGCGACTTCGATCCGCTTCTTGCCACGGAATGGGACTGGACCGACGATACCACCATCCGCTTCAAGCTGCGCGAAGGCGTGAAGTTCCACAATGGCGAGCCTTTCGACGCCGACGACGTCGTCTACACGCTGAACTTCCTGGTCAACCCCGACAACAAGATCCTGACCCCCAACAATAGCAGCTTCATCAAGGAAGCGCTGAAGGTCGATCAGTTCACCGTTGACGTGAAGCTGAAGACGCCGTTTCCGGCAGCGATGGAATATCTGGCCGGACCGCTCTTCATCTATCCAAACGAATACCACGCCAAGGTCGGCCCGGAGGGCATGGGCAAGGCGCTGGTCGGCACGGGACCGTATGTCATGAAGGAGATCGATGGCGTCAGCCGCTACTTCATGAGCCGCAATCCTGAGTACTTCGAGAGCCCGAAACTTCCTGCGGCGATCGGCAACATTGAGATTCGCGTTGTCAACGACGAGGCGACCGAGCTGTTGGAGTTGATCTCCCGCAAGGCTGACTGGATCTGGAAATTCAACGCGGACCAGGTGGCGCAGCTCGACGCGCAGCCGAATATTCAGGCCAATCTCTACGAGTCGATGCGTATCGGCTTCCTCAATTTCAACATCGTCGGCGCCGGCGATGGCAAGGACAACCCAATCGCCAACGTGAAGGTACGGCAGGCGTTGGCGCACGCCATCAACAAGCAGGAACTGGTGCAGCACCTCGTGCAGGGCGATTCCCGTGCGCTCGACACGCCCTGCTTCCCTGAGCAGTTCGGGTGCAATGCCGATGCGACCGTGAAGTACGAATACAACCCCGAGAAAGCCAAGGCCCTGCTCGCCGAAGCAGGTTACCCTGACGGGTTCTCGACGCAGGTGATCGGCGCGCGCAGCTCGCAGTGGGTCGCGAAGGTTCAGGAGGATTTGACCAAGGTCGGCCTCAAGGTCGATGCCTCCGTGATCCAGGGTGCGGCGCTGGTGGATCTGTTCGGAAAAGGCCAGGTTCCGGTGGGCTACTGGGATTGGGGCTCCTATTCGGTGATGGACGTCTCGGCGATCCTGCCTGCCTTCTTTGGCGGCCAGTCGTCTTCCGACCGGGTGGGCGACGCCGAGGTGGCGGAGCTTGTCGCCAAGGGCGGCAGCGAGGTCGATCCGGCCAAGCGCAAGGCCATCTACGACGAGGCCATCAAGCTGATAACGGAACGCGCTCTCATGGTGCCGATCCACTCCTTCGTGGTTCCTTACGCTTTCACCGAGGAACTGGACTTCACGCCGACCGCGGACGAAACCCCGCGGTTCTACCACGCCAAGTGGAAGTAAGGATGATCACGCCGGTCGCCCCGGCGTGACCACCCGCATCTTTCCGCGATCCGGTCGCAAGGGCCGGATCGCCCGCTCCGAGCAAATGATGGCGCCCATGCCGGCAAGTTCTGAAACCTATTCCATCGCCGGCCTCGAAAGGCCTGTCGAGATCCTGGTCGACCGCTGGGGCGTGCCGCACGTCTATGCGGCCGACGACCTGGACGTGTTCGTCGGTCAGGGCTTTGCGGTTGCCCGCGACCGGCTTTGGCAGATCGATGTTTGGCGTAAACGCGGGCTCGGTCAGCTTGCGGCCGACTATGGGCCATCCTTCGTGGAAGCCGACCGCGCGGCGCGTCTTTTGCTCTATCGCGGCGACATCGAGCCCGAATGGGCGGCCTATGGCGAAGACGCTCGCGCCGTTACCGAGGCCTTCGTGCGCGGTATCAACGCCTATATCGCGCTGGTCGACGCAGAGCCCGCGCGCATGCCGGTGGAGTTTACGCGCACCGGAACACGGCCTGCGCGCTGGAACGCCGAGGACTGTGTGCGCATCCGCAGCCATGGGCCGCTGTACAACTTCGCCCGCGAGTTGATCCGGGCCGACATCGTCGGCGCGTTCGGCATGGAGGCCGAACTCGCCCGCAAGCGCCCGGAGCCGAAATGGACGATCATTCCGGCAGAGGGGCTTGGCGCAGAGCCGATACCGGCGGAGGTCAGGCGCATCTTCGAGCTGGGCACCGGCCAGCCGAATTTTGCCGACGCCAGCAATCCCTCCGCCGAACTCGGCGGAAGCAACAACTGGGCCATCGCCGGTAGCCGCACTGACACTGGCCGGCCGATCCTCGCCAGCGACCCGCACCGGCTGCTCCTGCTTCCGGCGTTGCGCTACGTCTCCCATCTCAGTGCGCCCGGCCTCGACGTCATCGGCGCGGGCGAGCCCGCAATTCCGGGGATCGCAATCGGCCACAATGCGACCAGCGCCTTCTGCCTGACGATCCACCCGGCCGACCAGTCCGACCTCTACGTCTACGAGCTCGATCCGGAAGATTCCTCGACCTACCGCTATGGCGATGGTTGGGAACACATGGAGATTGTCGAGGAGGAGCTGGCGGTTCGCGGCGAGGTCTCGCGCAAGATCCAGCTAACTTTTACCCGGCACGGCCCGGTGCTTCATGTCGATCACCAGGCCCGCCGCGCCTATGTGCTGCGGTCGATCTGGTCCCAGCCGGGCTCGGCGCCCTATTTCGGGGCGCTGCGCTACATTCGGGCGACGTCCTGGGACGAGTTTGTCGAGGCGCGCAGTCATTGGCTGACCCCGACCGTGAACCACGTCTATGCCGATGTTTCAGGCGACATCGGGTGGATAATGTCCGGCCATGTGCCCACCCGACGCGATTGGGACGGGCTGCTGCCCGTTGCCGGCGACGGCAGCCGGGAGTGGGACGGCTTCATGCCGGCCGACGCACACCCGAGCATCCACAATCCGGCGCGCGGCTGGGTCGCCACCGCCAACGAGATGAACCTTCCGGAGGATTTCGACTACGCCACCTGGCGCCCCGGCTTCGAGTGGTGCGACCCAACACGCTATCAGGCGATCGCACGCGAACTGGAGAAGGGCAAGCGGCACGGCCTCGGAGACAGCCAGGCGCTGCAAACGAGCTTTGCCTCCATCACCGCTGAGCGTCTCGTTGCGGCACTTCCGGGCGTTACGCTCGTCGCAGGCGAGGCGCGCCGCGCCGCCGCGCTTCTCGGCGATTGGGACGGCGTCGTTGGCGGAGACTCCGCAGCGGCGATGCTGTTCGAGATATGGTTCCGCCGCCACCTGATAGAAGCAGTCCTGGAGCAGCTCGCACCCGGTGCATTCGCACGTATCGGCGCGACCGACATAGCCGGCTACGACACATTGCAGATCACCGACCTCATGGTGCGGCCGGACGCACGGTTCGGGCCTGCGCCGGAAGCACGGCGCGACGAGATCGTGGATACGACGCTTGCCGCAGCCTGGCGGGAGGCGGTGGCGCATGGCGGGCACGACCCATCTGTCTGGCGATGGGACAAGCTGCACCATGCCCAGTTCGTCCACCCGCTGTCGGCCCTGACGGGGACCGCGGACCTTGACACGCCTCGCGTCGGCAAGGGCGGATCCGGACTGACGCCGAATGCCGCCGACTATCGTCCCGACGATTTCCGGATGACCGTCGGCGCCTCCTTCCGGATGGTGCTCGATATCGGCGAATGGGACCGGGGTGTCTTCATCAACGCACCCGGCCAATCCGGCGAGCCGCGCAGCCCGCATTACTCTGATCACCTGGATTATTGGGGACGGGAAGACTATCTGCCGCTGCTCTTCAGTCGCGCTGCAATCGAGTCCGCAACCGAACTGCGGATCATCCTCGAACCGGCTAGCGATGCCCCCTGGTGAATGCAGACGGCTGGCATGCAAGCGTTTCGGCGATGGTGTGGCAGCATGAAGACCGTCTCCGCTTCTTCAAAGGCGAGCGGGCGTTAGCCCGCCCCCTTCAAAGCCAGCCCCGGGGCTCATATTCGGCGACCGAACCGGGTCCAGATCCCGGAGGCCTTGAGATAGATTCGTCGTCCGCCGCGCCGCTCCGCCTAGCGAAAGCGCTGTTCGATGCTCTCCGGCGCTCGCACGATCGAAATCAGCATGCGCAGGGTCGCAGTCTGTTCAATGAGACCCGCCAGAGGGCGGGGACGAACCGAAGCCAGCGGAACCTCGCTCCCGGTGGCGCTCCCGTACGCAGTTGATGAGTTCTTCTCAGTCCGGCCAGCTCAGGAGCCCGGAGGTATCCTTGCGGATGACCATCGTGGCGTAATCCGGCTTCGGGCTCGCAGCGAGCACCGTCTTCAGGCTCTCGGCCACGATCTCCGCTTCGCCCTCATGTAGATTGCAGGGGTCGAGATAGAAATGGCCGCGCTCGACCTCATGATTGCGCACGATGACCGGCGGGTTCGCCTGCGACAGCGCCTTGGCGAGACCCGCTGCAGAATAGCCGGATTCCGGACCAATCTCGATCAAGATGCGGTCGAGCGGATTGTCGGTCGGATCGGGAACCATGCTGGCTTTTATGCCGGGCAGCCCCGCAAGCGTCCTTTCCCAAAGTCGAAGCGCCGCGGTTTCGCGCTGCCGAATCCCCTCGTGATCCCGGTTCTCCCACGCTTCGAGCGCGGCGATCACTCCCGCAATGCTCTCCTTGCCGACTTTCATGCCGCGGCCGATACCCCGATTCTGAAGAAAGGCGGCGCGCACGAGATCCTTCCTGCCCGCGACGATGCCGCTGGTCGGCCCGCCGAGGAACTTATGGCCGCTGTAGATGACGATGTCCGCGCCCTGCCTGAGGAAGCGCTGCAGGTCATACTCCGACGCGGCGTCGACGATCACCGGTACGCCCTTGGCGTGACAGATCTCGGCGAACCGCGGAAGCGACAGCATGCCGTACTGAACGGTATGGTGCGAAACCACGAAGAGGCCGGCTGCGGTCTTCTCCGAAATGGCGTTGGCGACGTGATAGTCGTGAACGACGCTGACCGTGCCGGCCTGGATGACCCTGGCTCCGGTCATTCGGATCCCTTGGTCGATATTGCCGCCGAAATTGACCATGTGTCCGAACTGGACGATGACTTCGCTCTTCAAGCCGTCGCGGATGTCGGGCAATTGCTCGATCGCCAGCAGATCTGCGCCGCAGATGGCGCCTGCGATGGCAAGCGAGATGCCGCTGGCGCAGGAAGCGGTGATGAAGCCCGCTTCGCCGCCGGTCAGGCGAGCGACTACCTTGCTGGCGGTGCGGTGCAGATCGTCCATCTCGACGAATTGCGGCCCGATCTCCGCCATCGCTTGCACCGCTTCCGGCACCATGATGGAAGCGCCAAGCGCGGTCATCGTCCCGGACACGTTGATGATCGGGCGCAGGCCGAGGCGCTCGCGGATCGTCTGGTTCCGTCTCGTTTCATGGCCGTGCATGATCGTATCCTCAGGGTGGATCTCCACGATCGCCTCGACCTCGACCGTGATGTTGTTGGGTAGCGAAGCGACACCGATCGAGGACCGCGCATGAACGCCGTTCTCGCCGAAGACCTCGACAAGCAGGTCGGAACAGCCGTTGATGACCCGCGGATGGTCCGTGAAATCGTCTGTCGCGTTGACAAAACCCAGGAGCTTCACGATGCGGCGCACGCGCGAAAGATCGCCGAGATGCGTCGACAGAACGGACAGGAGTGTGAGGCCGGTCAGTCTGGCATGCTGATAGGCGGCATCTACGCTGACGTCGCGTCCGACCTTGCCGGTTTGCAGGACACCATCGCGACCGATCGGACCCTGTCCCGAAACATACAGCATATTGCCGACCTGCAGGATGTTGCGAAAGTTCCCGATCGGCGGCGGAGCCGACGGCAGCTCGAGGTCGAGGGCAATCTGGGGGGCAGGCGACATGGGACGCGATCAGTGCAGTTGGCTGGTGCGGAATCGGGACAGGAACGCATCAAGGCGCGTGTTGGAGCCGGCTTGCGCCATGAGTTCCTTTGGTGGGCCTTCGGCCGAGACGCGGCCATCGTCCATGAAGACAATGCGGTCGCTGGCGTCGCGCGCAAAGGCGATCTCGTGGGTGACCATCAGCATGGTCATGCCTTCCTCAGCTAGCTGCCGCACGACGTCGAGCACTTCACTGACGAGTTCCGGATCGAGCGCAGAGGTGATCTCGTCGAGAAGCAGGATCTTCGGCTCCATGGCGACCGCGCGGGCGATGCCGACGCGCTGCTGCTGGCCCCCTGACAGCTCCGCCGGCAGATTGTCGATGCGATGCCCAAGCCCGACACGTTTGAGCCAGTGTTCCGCGATCTGCCGTGCTTCCTGCTTCGACTTCTTCCGCACCTTGACGAGGCCAAGCATGACGTTCTGCGCTGCCGTCAGATGGGGGAACAGATTAAAGCTCTGGAACACCATGCCTGTCTCGGCGCGCATTCGCGCAAGATCGGTCTCGCCACGCCGGCGAGCGTTGTCGGCATCGCGATAGCCGACCTCCTCGCCATCGATCTGGATCGAGCCCTTCTCGTACGTTTCGAGGAAGTTCACGCAGCGGAGCAGTGTGGTCTTGCCGCTGCCTGATGGGCCGATGACCGCAACGACCTCACCCTTGCTCACGGTCATGTCGATGCCCTTGAGCACCTCGACCTTGCCGAAGGATTTCTGCAGGTTCCGAATGCTGAGCAGCGGCTGGTGGGCGGTGGCCATTGGCTAGTCCCGTATATAGGCGTAACGCCGCTCGACGAAGCGGCTCGTCAGTGAAAGCGAGTAGTTGATCGCGAAATAGATGAAGGCGCCGAGCAGGTAGAGTGGCATCGCCTCATAGGTGCGACCGATGACTTCGTTGATCGACTGCATCAGGTCGACGATGCCAAGCAATGAGATCAGTGCGCTGCCTTTGACCGCGTCGGTCACGCCGTTGATCCAGGGCGGGAGGAAACGGCGGACTGCTTGCGGAAAGATGACTGATCGGAGGTTCTCGACAAACGTCAGGCCGATCGCCTTGCCGGCTTCCATCTGCCCCTTGGGGATCGACGAGATCGCGCCGCGGACATACTCGATGACCTGGGCGGCCTTGAAGAGCGTGAGCGCCACGACTCCAGCCCAGAACGCGTTGACGTTGATGCCGAGCGGCGGGAATCCGTAGTAGACCACGAAGATCAGCACCAGGATCGGGATGCCTCGGATGCAGTCGCTGAACAGCCGCACCGTCCACTGGACCGGCTTCGGCCCGAAGACCAGCCCGACGCCGAGGATCACGCCGCTGATCAGCGAGAACACCACGACGAGCGCCGATACGCAGAGGGTGATCAGCAGACCGTGCAGCAGGAAGGGCAGGGCGTAGAGGACCGCGGACATCGTCTATCGCTCCGCCCTGAAGCGCCGTTCGAGCAGGCGCAGTCCGAAGAGAATGCTGTAGCCGGCCACGAGGTACATCACCGTCGTGACGAGGTAGACCTCGACGATCCGGAAGGTGTTGAAGTTGATCCACTGCGCGCCGTAGGTCAGCTCCGGCACCGCGATGACCGAGGCGACGGAGGTGTCCTTGAACAGCGAAATGAAGGTGTTCGAGAGCGCCGGCAGCGTTATGCGCGCCATGGTCGGAAGCCGCACGTGCAGCAGACGCTGCAGCGGCGTCAGGCCGATTGCCTTGCCCGCATCCATCTGGCCGCGCGGCACCGCTTCAAGGCCCGAGCGGAACACTTCCACCAGATAGGCTCCCGCATAGAGCGAGAGCGTACCGACGAAGGAAACTGTCGGGCTATAGGCGAAGTCGACGACCGTCGGTATTCCGTAGAAGACGATGTAGACGAGCAGGATCAGCGGAACGTTGCGGATGAACTCGACGTAGGCCGAGATGAAGCCGCGTACGACCTTGCCGGCGGAGACGTACCAGATGGCGAGCGCCAGCCCGATGATCGCGCCGATGAGGATCGAGATCACGGCCAGTTCGAGGCTCAGCACAAGCCCTTGCCAGAGCTTGTCGAAATGCCGCCAGATCAGATTGAAATTGAGATGGTAGTTCATTTAGCCTTCGCCGCTGCCACGATGGCAGGTAGGCCCGACCGATCAGAGCCGGGCCGTACCGCGATCAGATGGTCGGGAAGCCCGGCTTGCGTTCCGGCGGTTGAAGGCCGAAGAAGTCGCTGAACGCCTTATCGTAGAGTTCGTTCTGATGGCCGAACATGGCGATCGAGAAAGCCGTGTTGACGAACTGAAGCCAATCCAGATCACCCTGTCGAACGCCGCCGCCATAAAGCATGGCGTTCCACTGCTTGCCGGCGTCGAAGTAGCGATCCGGGTTGCGCGACACGAGCCAGCGCACGTTGGAAAGGTCGACAGCGGATGCATCGGCCCGGTTCGAGTCGAGCGCCTGGAAGACGTTCGCCTGCGTGTCGATCTGCATGACCTGCGCTTCCGGCAGCACCTTGTGCACCGTCGTTTCGGCGTCAACGTTCTGCAAGATGGCGATGCGAGCGCCGCTGCCCTTCGCCTTCAACTCGTCGAATGTTTTCGCGGCCGAATCCGGACGCGTCATGAGCGCAACGCCCTCGACGTAATAGGGGCGCGTGAAGTTGATCAACTGTGCGCGGGCGCCGGAGATCGTCATGAACTGCAGGGTGATGTCGACCTTGCCTGTCACGATGTTCGGGATGCGCTGCTGCGCGTCCTGCTTGACGAACTCGACCTTGGTCTCGTCGTCGAACAGCGCCTTGGCGATGATGCGGCCCATGGTGATGTCCATGCCGACCAATTCACCCGCATCGTTCTCGAAATGCCATGGCGCGTTCGTGCTGCCCGTCCCGACGATCAGATGACCGCGATCCAGAACGGTGCGCAGGACGCTGTCCGTCGCAGACTGGGCGGCTGCCTCCTCCGCGTTGAGGGCGACGGTGGTCACGGCAGCGCCGAGCGCCATGCCTCCAAGACCGAGTTTCAGAAAGTCGCGTCGTTCGGTGCCAGATGTCATCGGAAATCTCCCCTTCTCTTGATGACCCATCTTCGGGAGTTGATTATTTTTAGTCTTATATATCGGACCAACTTCCTATATTCAGGACGATAACTTAGCCGGATGCGTGACGCAACCGTTTTCGTGGAGAGTGCTGACGGATGGATTCGAAGGTAACGCGCACGGCGCGCGGCCCCCGTGAACGGGGTATCGACAGGGTGCTGAAACTATTCGCTTTCCTCCAGGCCAATGGCGGTCCGATCCGGCTGGCGGAACTGCCTGCTGCGCTCGATGCGCCGAAATCGACGATCTACGATCTGGTGAGTCTCCTCTCGGAGGCGGGTCTTCTGGAGATCCGGGAGAAGGATAGCCTGGTCTATTTCGGCAAGCTGATGCACCTCTATGGAGCGAGCTACCTGCGCGCCAACGACGTCATTGCAAAAGGCAGGGCTATGGTGGACACGCTGGCGCGCGAGACGGGGGAGACGAGCGAGCTGTGCATCCGCCTGCGCGGCAAGCAGGTGATCATCCACGCTTGCCCCGGCTCGCGCCCGATGCGCATCAGTTCCGAGATCGGCTCGCAGATCCCGATCCCCTGGACGGCGTCCGGTCGGCTTCTGATGTCACATATGTCGTTGTCCGAGATCGAGACTGTTCTCGATCCCGAGGACCGCGTCATGCCGAACGGACAGCCTGTCGATATCGAGGCTTTTGCGAAGGAATGCCGGCGCCATCGCGGTGTCCCGCTCGCCAAGACAGCGGGAATGATAAACAGTTTCACGCAATGCATGGCGTCACCGCTCACCGATCATTCCGGCGCGGTCGAGGCGACAATCTGCTTCGTCCTCCCGCTCGACATCGCTGAACAGAGCAAGAAGGAGCTCGAGGCGCGGCTCATCAGAGCATCGCGCGCCCTATCGCTCGGCCACGACCATCCGCTGGAAGCCGGGTAGCGCTTGCATCGGCATCAGCATGCAAGTTTGTCCGGGAGTCGGTAGCGACCAGCGCGCAGCGGGGCTGGCGCTGGCCGGTCTGCGCTAACTCCCGATCTCGATGACGACGCGGCCCTGCGTCCTGCCTTCGAGGATTTCGGCGGCAAGTACAGGCAGGGCGCTCATCGGTTCCGCCCGCGTCATGGCGTCGAGTAGGGCCCGGTCCAGGCTTTCGTCCAGCGTCTTCCACGCCCTGACGCGCCTTTCATAAGGCGCCATTACGGAATCGATGCCCAGCAGCGCCACGCCCCGCAGGATGTGCGGCAAGACGCTCGCCGGCAGGTCGGCTCCGCCGGCGAGCCCACATGCGGCGACCGCGCCGCCATAGACCGTCTGCGAAAGCACATTGGCTAGCGTGGTCGATCCGACGGAATCGACTGCGCCTGACCAGCGTTCCTTCTGCAACGGACCGCCCTTCTCGAGAAGACTCGCCCGGTCGATGAAATCACCGGCGCCAAGGCGGGCGAGATAGTCATGCGTCTGCGGGCGGCCGGTCGAGGCGGTGACGTTGTAGCCGCGCGCGGCCAGCAACGCGACCGCGACGGAGCCGACGCCGCCTGCTGCGCCCGTTACCAGCACAGGCAGGCCGTCTTTGCCGATGGCGCCCCAGTCCTCCAGGGCGTTGACGCACAGTGCCGCCGTGTAGCCGGCCGTGCCGATCGCCATCGCCTGTTTCTCGCTGAACGCCTCTGGCAGGCGGATCAGGTGCTCGGCGCGGATGCGCTGGAAGCGCGTATAGCCTCCCCATTCGGTTTCCGACAGGCCGCAGCCGTTGACGATCACGCGGTCGCCGGCCTTCCAGTCAGCGGAACGCGACTCCACCACGGTTCCGGCAAGATCGATGCCTGCCACCATGGGCAGGCGCCGCGCGATGCGCCCCTTACCGGATACGGCGAGGCCGTCCTTGTAGTTGAGGCTCGAATAGGCGATTTCCACCAGCACGTCATGGTCGGGCAGATCGGCAAGGGTGAGGGCCTTGACGCCGGCCTTCGGCCTGCCGTCCACGTCCTCGATCACCATGGCGTTGAATTGCGTCGTCATCACTTCTCTTCCGTATGTGCGCTCAGCCGCGGCCAAGCGTATAGAACTCGTCATTTGGCCGCATCGAGGTCACATTGGCGAGACGGTTCGACATGCCGAAAAAGGCCGAGATAGCGGTGATGTCCCAGATGTCCTCCTCGTCGAAACCGTGCGATTTCAGCACGTCGAAATCGGCATCGCCGACCTCGTAGGCGGCGGCGGAGACCTTCATGGCGAAGTCGATCATTGCCTTCTGGCGCGGCGTGATGTCGGCCTTGCGGTAGTTGATTGCCACCTGATCGGCGATCAGCGGGTTCTTGGCGCGCACGCGCAGGATGGCCCCATGCGCGATGACGCAATACTGGCACTGATTGGCCGTGCTCGTCGCCACCACGATCATCTCGCGCTCGGCCTTGGTGATGTTGCCGGGCTTATCCATCAGCGCATCATGATACGCCATGAAGGCGCGGAACTCATCGGGGCGGTGGGCAAGCACCAGAAACACATTGGGAATGAAGCCGGACTTCTCCTGCACGGTGGTGATGCGGGCGGCGATGTCCTCGGGAAGATCCTTCAGCGCCGGAACCGGAAACCGGCTGATGGGCTTGTCGGTCATGACTGTTTCCTTTGCGGTGGCAGCCTGGGCTGCGGGGGTCGGGTTGCAAACAAAACTGCGTAGGAAAGCCCGCGGGCAGCATTACGGCAGTTGCGGGCTTTGTGATGTCGGCTGGAACCCGAATGAGCTCCAGCCGGTCTGGGCCGCTTCGGCTCAGTTCTTCTCGGCGTACTGGCGCTTGCCTTCCTGAACCGCCTCGTAGAGTGTCCGAGCCGCGTCCGGCAGTGTGGCCAGAAGCGCGCTGTGGGTGTCGCCGACCTTGTCGGCCCATACCTTCTGCTGCTCTTCGCTCAGCGTCACGAAAGTTCCGCCGCCGGCCTCGAACTTGGTGACCTGCGCTTTCTCGTCGTCGTCCTGGCGCTGGCGCATCTCGTCGGTGGAAAGCATGGCCGACTTCAGCAACGCCTGGATCTTGGGCGGCAGGCCGTCATAGATACGCTTGTTGACGAAAAAGACCTGCTCGTGATGGTACTGGTGGGTGGTCACATAAGTTTTGGCGAACTGGGCGGCCGGCGTGGTCACGTAGAAGGTGAATGGCAGATCGCCGCCTTCCACCATGCCCTGCTCGAGCCCGGTGAAGAAATCGGGCAGCGACAACTGCACGCCGTTGACGCCGACCTGCTCCCAGAATGCGCGGGCGGAGGCGGCGGGTGGCACGCGATAGCGCTGACCTTCGATGTCGGCCGGCGTCGAACAGGAGGACTTGCAGAACATGTTCGACCAGCCGGCATCGCCCATGCCGATGATCGTGAGCCCGTTTTCCTCGAAGATCTTCTCCAGCGCCGGGCGCACCACATTGTCGGTCGCCCAGCGGCGTTGCGCGTCGGTGTCCCACAGATAGGGCATCGACAACACGGCAGCCGGCGGGATCGACACGGCGGAACCGGCAAGGCCGGTCGTTCCGATTTCAAGGCGGCCACGGATGACCTGCTGGGTCATTTCCTGATCGTTGGCGACCAGCTGGTATTCGATCTTGTAGTCGTCGCCACTCTCCTTGTTGAAGTTGGTGATGAAGGTCTGGATGATGCCGTCCATCATCGAGCCCGGACGCAGCGATCCGGCGATGCGCAGCGTTTCCGCCGCCTGTGCGGTGCCGGCGAAGGCAACCGAGGCTGCCAGCGTGCCCCACAGGGCCAGCTTTGCGATAGTCTTCACTTTGTACTCTCCTGCTTGGATATGGGTATGATGGTAAGCCGACCGTTCCGGTCCGCGCCTGGTCAGATCATCGCCTCGATCAGGAACGGGCCTCTGCGTTTCGTGGCGCTGGCAAACAGATCGGCGAATTCCTCCGCCGTGGTTGCGCGGGCGCCCTCGACGCCGACGCCCTTCGCGAGGCTCACCCAGTCGAGCGTCGGATCGACCAGATCGAGCATGGTCGAAGCGTTGCGTCCGGCAACGCCCGCGCCGACATTCTTGAATTCGTTGTGCAGGATCGCGTAGCGCTGGTTGGCGAAGATCACCGTTACGATGTCGAGCCGCTCCCGGGCGTGGGACCACAGCGCCTGCAGCGTGTACATACCGCTGCCGTCCGCCTGCAGGGCGATGACCTTGCGGTCCGGGCAGGCGACGGCGGCGCCGGTGGCCAGTGGCAGGCCGATGCCGATGGCGCCGCCGGTCAGTTGCAGGAAATCATGAGGCGCCGCGCCGTGGGTAACCTTGAAGAAGTCGCGCGCCGAGGTGATCGCCTCGTCGATTACGATGGCGTTTTCCGGCATGAGGCCACCGATGATGGTGGCGATCTTGTCGGCATCGAGATTGCCGGTGGGGATGCGCTTCTCGCCGCGCGCATTGAGGAGCGGCCTGGCGCCGGCGGCAACGCCCAGCTCGTCGGCGAGCGCTTGCAGCGCCTGCAGAAGGTCTTCCCGGTTCGAGGCAAGTTCCAGCACTGCGGCGTCGGGGCGCAGGAAGGTGCTCGGCTTGTCAGGATATGCGAAGAAGGCGACCGGTTCCTTCGCCCCTACCAGGATCAGCTGGTCGACATCGGCCAGATCCGCCGTCGCATCCTCCGCGCGATAGCGGATACGCTCGATCGCCACGCGGCCGGCGCCGCGTTCCATCCGCCCGTTGGACTGCTGGGCAAGAAGGCGCGCGCCGGTCGTCTGCGCTATGCGGCTCGCCAATTCCAGGGCCTCGGCGCGCAGCGCCTTGCCGGACAGGAACAGCATGGAGCGCTTTGAGGAACGCAGCGCGGCCGCCACCTCCTTGATGCGCGCGGCGTCTGCCTGCGCAGGCAGCGGCCTGGGACGGACGCCGATTGCAGAGCTCGCAACCTCGTTCCAGGCGGCGTCGGCAGGCAGGATGAGCGTGGCAATCTGGCCGGGCGCACCCCAGGCAGCTTCAATGGCGTCGGTGGCGTCCGAGGCAACATACTCAGCGGCCTTCGTCGTGCGCACGAAGCCCGAGACAGGTCGCGCCAGACCCTCGATGTCGCTGGTCAGCGGTGCATCATATTGCAGGTGATAGGTGGCGTGGTCCCCGACAATGTTGACCATCGGCGTGAAAGCGCGGCGCGCATTGTGCAGATTGGCGATGCCGTTGCCGAGCCCCGATCCCAGATGCAGCAACGTTGCCGCCGGCTTGTCGGCCATGCGGCCATAGCCGTCGGCTGCGCCGGTGACCACGCCTTCGAAGAGCCCGAGCACGCAGCGCATCTCCGGCTTGCGGTCGAGCGCGGCAACGAAATGCATCTCGGAGGTGCCGGGATTGGCGAAGCACACATCGATGCCATGCGCCAGAAGCGTATCGCAGAGGCTGTCCGCACCATTCATGTCAAGTCTCCTTGTCTGCAGCAGGTGAGAGGACCAGCTGCGTCAACGAATGAAAAACGTAACGATCTGGGCCACATAGGTCGTCATCAGCAGGGGAATCAGCATTAGGAACACGAAGGGCATCACCCCGCGCACGATGGTGGAGAAACTCTCCTTGAACACGCCCATGGCCACGAACAGATTCATGCCGACCGGAGGCGTGATGTAGCCGATCTCGAGATTGACCGTGGTGATGACGCCGACATGCACGGGATCGTAGCCCTGCGCCTCCATCAGCGGCAGAAGCAGCGGCGACAGGATCAGGATCGCCGAGCCGACATCCATGAAGCAACCCGCGATCAGCAGGATGACGTTGAGCGTCAGGCCGGCCGTGATCGGATTGGTGATCCACTGGCTCAGCCACTCGACCATCATCTTGGGGATGCCTTCATAATCGAGGATGGTGTTGAAGCTGCCGGCGATCGCGAGCAGTGGCAGCAGTGTGCCGAAGAGCCGGATCGTCTCGCCCAGCATCTCGGAGAAATCCTTGGCCGTCAGGTCGCGATAGACGAGTCCCTCGACCAGCAGGGCATAGACGAGAGACACCACCGCCGCTTCCGTGGCGGTGAAATAGCCGGTGTAGATGCCGCCGAGAAGCAGCACCGGCAGGAACATGGCGGGACCGCCGCGCCTCACGGCGGTAAGCAAGCGCGACATGGAGAAGTTGCCGCGTGCCGAGATCGGGGCGACGATCACGCAATAGACCGCGAAGCACACCGTCATCAATATGCCGGGGCCGATGCCGCCCATAAACAGCTTGACGATGGAAGTGTCGGTGATGATGCCGTAGAGCATCATCGGGATCGACGGCGGGATCAATATGCCCAGCGTGCCGCCGGAGCACAGCAGGCCGAGCGACAGCGGCTTGGGGTAGCCTTCCTTCAGCAGGGCCGGATACACGATCGAGCCGATGGCGGCGAGAGTGACGATCGACGATCCCGAAATGGCGGCGAATACCGCACAGGCAAGGATCGTGGCCACGGCCAGGCCTCCGCGTACGTTGGCGGTCAGCTCGATCATGATGTCGATGAGACGCTGTGCGATGACGCCGCGGCTCATGATGTTGCCGGCGAGAATGAACATCGGGATCGGCAAGAGCACGTCGCGGTCGACTGTGAACCACAGGTCCTGAATGAAGAACTCGAGCGAGGAGTTGCGCGCCACGAACTGGTGCAGGCACACCACGGCAAAGGCCAGCATAAGCACCATCGGCTGGCGCAGAATGACGAGAGCAAGGCTGCCACCGGTGATCAGGAAGCCGGTCATACGGCAGCTCCTCCGTCCCTGGGCCGCAAGGCCGGAACGCAACAGAACAGGAAGAATTTCAGAGCCGAGAAGCCGAAGGCGACCAGCAGGACGCTCTGCACCTTCCAGATGTTGAAGGGCAGCGTCATGTCGCGCTCGCCGAGCGAGTAGGTGCTGGCGACGAACAGCCAGGATGCGTAGGCGAGGCCGAGGCAAAGCAGGCAGGAGATCGCGTCCGCAAGGCGAGCGAAGAAGGCGTCGTATTTTTCCGGCACCAGGCTGTCCAGAACTGTCGGGCGCAGGTGCCCGCCATGGGAGACCACGTAGGAAAAGCCCATGATGCCGGCTACCGCCATACAGTAGACGGCGACGCGCTGCGCGCCGAATATGCCGCTGCCCAGCAACTCGCGCCCGAAGATGTCGAGCACCAGCGCAATCGTGCCGGCGATGAAGGCGATGTAACAGATGACCGTTTCAAGCCGGACAATCGCCTTGTAGAGCATACGAACCGGCAGACTGACGCTCTGGCCGGTATCGGCGAGGGGTAATGCGTGTTTCACCGTCTCCATCGCCCTGCCTCACGCCTCCCGCGGTTGCTGGCCATACGTGCGGAATTTCTCCAGCACCACGTCAATTTCGTCGTCGTCGAGACAGGGCGGCTCACCGAATGGCAGACAGTGCAGATACTGAGTGGCCAATTCCTCGACCGTCACCGCAAGCGCCAATGCGCGACCAAGCGATACATGCCCCGCAAGCACGCCGTGATGGGCAAGCAGGCATGCGCGCCGTCCCTCCATCGCCGTCAGAATGAAGTCGGCCAGCGTCTGCGTGCCAAAGGTGGCGTAAGGAGCGCAACGGATGTCCTTTCCCCCTGCGGCAGCGATCATGTAGTGGATCGCGGGGATGGAGCGGCCCATGATGGCAAGCGTCGTGGCATGGGTGGAATGGGTGTGGACGAGAGCGTTGAGATCCGGCCGTGCCCGAAGCACGTCGCGATGGAAGCGCCATTCGCTGCTCGGCAGAAAGTCGCCCGCGAAATTACCCTCCCAGTCGACTTGCACGATCTGCTCCGGCTGCAAAGCCTCATAGGCGATGCCGGTCGGGGTGATCAGCAATCCCTCACCATGACGCGCGCTGACATTTCCGGAGGTGCCCTTGTTGATGCCCAGCCGGTTCATGTTGCGGCAGGTGTCGATCAGGTCCTTCCTGAGCGCCAGTTCCTGCGGTGAATAAGACATTTCCCGATTCCCTCCCCCTTGCCGCGATCCACCGGTTTGCATTCAAGATGGTTCGCAAGGATCTCTCCTCGCGCTTCATACCGGAGGTGGCCGTTCCCCAGCCGCCTGCTCCGCACCCGTCAGCTGGTGATCTTGAGCGGCAGCACATCCTCATAGCCGGCGGGATCGAGCCCCATTCCTGCGAGAAGCTCCCGGCTGTGCTCGGCGAAGGCGGGTGGCTTCATGCGGTAGCTTGCCGGCGTGCGCGACAGCTTGATCGGGCTGCCGGTGCCGCGATAATCGCCAATGTCGACCACCATCTCGCGCGCATGGGTGTGTGGATCGTTCACCACCTCGTCGATGGAACGCACGGCGCCGCACGGCACACCTGAAGTGATAAGCGTTTCGGCGATGACTGCGCATTCATGGGGTGCGAGTGCGGCTTCCAGTTCCACCTTCAGCGCGTCGCGGTTGCCGTTGCGCTCGGCATTGCTGGCGAAGCGCGGATCTTGCGCCAGATCGGGAACGCCGAGGATTGTGCACAGCGTGGCAAACTGGCGGTTGTTGCCCACCGCCAGGAACAGCGCTCCCGTTTTCGTGGCATAGGTGTCGTAGGGCGAGATGTTGGGATGCGCGTTGCCCGAGGTCTTCGCCACCTTGCCGTTGAGATAGAAATTCGGCAGGTGGGGATGCAGCAGCGAGACGCCGCAATCGTAAAGCGCAGCTTCCACGAATTGGCCCTTGCCGCTCTTTTCCCGCTCGGCCAGAGCCAGCAACACGCCGATGGCGGCATTGAGCCCCGTCACCATATCGACCACCGGCAGTCCGACGCGCAACGCATCGCCACCCTTTTCGCCATTCACGCTCATGATGCCGCTCAGCGCCTGGATCGCGGCGTCATAGCCGGGGCGTCCGCCATAGGGGCCGTCGGCGCCGAAACCGGAGACACGGCAATGGATGAGGCGCGGAAAGCGTTCGCGCAGGGACGCCTCTCCCATGCCCCACTTCTCCAGCGTGCCGACCTTGAAGTTCTCGACGAAGACGTCGGCGCTCTCCAGCATCGTCAGCAGAAGCTCGCGCCCGGCCGGTTTGGAGAAATCAACGGCCATGCCTTTCTTGTTGCGGTTCAATCCGAGGAAATAGCTCGCGGCATCGCCAAGGAAGGGCGGGCCCCAACCGCGCGTCTCGTCGCCCTGCGGCGGCTCGATCTTGATGACATCGGCGCCATGGTCGGCCAGGATCTGCGTGCAGTAGGGTGCACCGAGAACCCGGCTGACATCGATTATGCGCAGGCCCTGCAAGGCGCCACGGCTTGCGGTCTCGACCGCGGGATCGGCCTGCCTGTCGTTCATGTCCTGTGTTCCTCTCACTTCAGATCCGCCGTCATGCTTTCGGCGAATTGCGGATAGGTTTCGGCCAGTTCGTCCAGCACGCGGCCACGCAAAAGCTCCAACGTCGACGCATCGGGATCGGGCGTGACATGCAGGCCGGTCGCTACCTCGAAGTCGAAACCGGTGAGCGAGCGGACTTCTTCCAGCGTCTCGCCCGGATGGAGCGATTGCAGAATGAAACTTCCCTTCGCCTTGTCGAACGCAAACAGCGCCCGGCTTGTCAGCAGCGCGTGCGGGCCACCCGGGCGGGCGATGTTGGGCGCGGAGGTGCCGGGCGCGCTGATGAAATCCACCCGTCTCACCAGAACGCGCGGCGTGTGCTCCTCGCGAAACAGGATGACGCGCGGGATCTGGAAATAGAGGAAGGCGGAGCCGAACGAACCCGGCCAGCGCACCTTGACCTGCGGATAGTCGCCGACGCCGACGAGGTTGATATTGCCTTGTCCGTCGATCTGGCCGCCGCCGAGGAAGAAGGCGTCGATGCGCCCCTGCGCGGCGCAGTCGAACAGCTCGGCGCTGCCATTGGTGAAGAAGTTGTGTTTCACCGAACCGAGGATCGAAATGCACACCGGCTCCGCGTCTTTCGCACGCGCGGCGCGCACCAGCATGGCGGCGGCGGCCGGGATCGGCGAGGACGCGCCGACCGCCACATGGCGGATGCCGCCCAGCTGGCCAGCGATGGTGGCGATCAATCGCTCACGATAAGTGACCGGTTTCATGCGAGCGCCTCCCTGATCCAGCCGGCATTCGCCACGTAGTCCGCAAATCCTTCCTCGGTTGCGGCGGCCTTCGCATACCGCACGATCTCGTTGGCGTCGGCGGCGTATTCGCCCCATAGTCCATAAGGCAGCGCGCCCCTCGGGACTTCCGATATGGCGTCGACATAAAGCGCGGGCAGCACGCCGGCGGCCATGGTCTCGTCATCGAGCAGGTTATGGTCGGCGATCCTTTCAACCGTCACCAGCGTGCGCCGAGCCGCGTAGGCCATGGCGGCAAGCTCGCGCCGGCGCCCGATCCAGACATTCCCGAAGCGGTCGGCGAGCGGTGCATGGAACAGGGCGGCGTCGGTATGAATCGCAGCGACCAGGACGATGGGGTCATCGGTGCCGAAGGGATTGTCGATCACCTTCCAGTCGCCTCGATGGGCGAGCACGTCGGTGCCGATCAGGCCGCGTATGGGGATGAAGGGCACGCCCTTCTGCGCCGCCAGAAGACCGGCATGGATCGCCGGACAGGTGGAATCGACAATATGGACGCCACCCTGACGCACGGCACGGTTGAAGCAGGGGGCGCCCCCGGCTTCGCCGAGGCTGACGGCGCTTGTCTCGACGCTCGCCACGAGACCCGCGCCGACCAGCATGTCGACCTGCATGCCGCCGGTGGGCACGCATACGAGATCGAGCGCGCCGGTGCGGCGGGCGATCAGATGGGGGGTGGCCGCCATGGAAACGCCCGCATAATCGACCGGCACTGCGAGCTTGCTGCCGGGCTCGATACTGCCGACCAGGTCGGCAAGCGGGAGAAAGAGCGTCACATTCGCCTCCTCAGGAACCGGTCTGGTCGAAATGCAGGAACAACGCGGCGGCCGGAAACACGCCGTTGCTGGTGACCACGCCGGAGACGAGATGAGGCGGTGTCACGTCAAAGGCCGGATACCAACCTTTGGCGAGCGGCGAAGCCGTCCGGTGGCCGAGACAATGGAGGCTTTCCTCCGGATTTCGGTCTTCCATCGGCACGTCGGCGTCGCTCAGCGCCTTGGCGTCGGGCGCCTGCACCATGGCGAAATAGGGCAGGCCAAAATGATGCGCCGAAATGGCGAGCTGCAAGGTTCCCACCTTGTTGACGACATGACCCGACATGGTCACGCGGTCTGCCGCCGTCATCAGCCGCGCCACCTTCCCGCGCGCCATCGCCCATGCTCCCATATTGTCGGTGATGACGGTGACGTCGAAACCCATTTCCGCAAGGCTGTGGGCGGTGAGGCGGGCGCCCTGAAGATAGGGCCGGGTCTCGGAACAGATGAAGGAGACCTGCTTGCCGTCGCGCTTTGCGGCAGCTGCTGTTTCGATGATGGTCGATTCCGCCCAGCAATGGGTCAGCACAGTGTCGCCGTCGGCTATCACGCGCGCTCCATGTGCCCCGAGCCGGCTGGCGGCGGCGCGCCTTTCGCGCCACACACGCTCGACGGCGGCCTCGAACCGGACGAGGAAGTCGTCGGCGCCCGCGTGGGCCTCGGCGTCGGCCAGCAACACGGCGACAACATTGGCAATATGGTCGTTGGTGGCCCGGGTCGCGACCAGCCTGGCGCCGGCGCGGCGCATAAGGTCGAGCCGGGCGTCGCTGCCAGCAAGAGCCTGCGCCTCGCGCGCGGCGAGCACCATCGCGGCGCTTGCCGCATAGAAGGGACCGCCACTCTGCGTGACCATCTGCTCGATGGCGACGGCGACGTCTTCCACAGTGCGGCAGGTGACGAAGGATGTCTCGAAGGGAAAGACCCGCCGGTCGAGAATGCGCACACAATCGGGCTCAACGAGCACGTTCTCGCGCATGACTGTGGGCATGGTAACGGTCTGCATGGTTCCTCCTAGAAAGCTGGTTCAGCCGTCCTGCCGCTCAGGTTGGAGCAAAGCCATCTTTCTAGAAAAACGATTAGCATATTCAAATTCATAATTACAATATGGCAATTACGAATTCAGGATTTGGCGTCCATCGTCCTGCGCCAATCCTGCGCTTCCGCGTATTTGGTACGCAGATAGCCCATCAGCTCGATGAAGGCCTCCTCGGCGGCGCGCTGGTTGCGGCTGTAGACACCGAGCAGGATGCGCCGATGAAAGCCGCAGATCAGCATCCGGTCGCGGAACTTGAACACCACCATGTTGGCCGGCGGGATCAGCACTTCGAGCAGTCCCTGAAGGAAGAAGCTGTACACGCCGTTGCCGGTGGCCTGGGCCAGCGCCTGGTGGAAGCGCACGTCGGCAGCGCAGAAATCGACGTCGCTGATTGTGGCGTCTTCCTGCAGCGCAAGTTCCCGCTCCAGCGCGGCGAGATCGTCGTCGGTGCGCCGCTGCACCGCGTAGGTGACGCACATGAGGCCCATGTCGTGGCGGAATTCCGCTATGTCGATCAGGGAAAAGGAGCCGAGGCTGGACAGCATCATCATGATGCCGACCATGTTCTCCCGGGCCTGCTCGAAGCTCGGGCGGTTGACGAAGATGCCGCCCCCCGGACCCCGCTTGGAGCGGATGAGGTGCTGGGCGGCCAGGCGTTTCAGCGCCTCGCGAATGGTGGGGACGGATACGCCGTAGCGCTCCGCCAGATCGTCTTCCGTCGACAGGCGCTCGTCGATCTTCAACTCGCCGTTGAGGATGCTGTCGCGGATATTGTCCGCGATTTGGCGCGTGATGTTGCGCGGCGCTTCCGCGCCTGTCTCCGCCTGCTGAAGGGGTCTGGCGTCGCTCATGGTTTCCCTTCCCGGTGATCCTTGTCAGCAGAATGCCGTACTCTAGGCCTGCAGACAACCTATATTGACAGCGCGATTTCAAATTGTGATATGGGAATTACGTCGGGGAGGGTCCATAGCCAGAATTGTTTCCAAGGAAGCAGCGGCCTCGTCGCACTCTCGCGGCTCCGCGGGCGTGAAACCCTCATGCCGGCCACGGAAACTGGAAGGTTTTCCGAAAAGCGAGGCGACATGATGGATGTGACGGGCACGATTGCCGCGACTGTGTTCAACGAGGACACGCTGAAGGCCTATCTCGCTTCGACGCCACGGCTGAGCCACGTGTTCGGCGGCGAAGTGGACAGTCTGCGCATCCATGAGATCGGCGACGGGAACCTGAATTTCGTCTTCTTCGTGCGGGGCGACAAAGCCGCGCTGGCGCTGAAGCAGGCGCTACCCTATTCACGCATGTCCGGCGGCGCGCGCGCACTGACCTGCGAGCGGCTCGCCTTCGAGACCAAGGCCCTGCAGATCTTCGCCCGGCTTGCGCCGGCCCACGTCCCGGCCGTCCATCACTATGACGCAGAAAGATCGCTGATGGCGCAGGAGTTCCTGTCGCCGCACATCGTCATGCGCAAGGGAATGATCGAGGCCATCGCCTATCCGCATTTCGCTGATCACATCTCCACCTATCTGGCGCAATGCCTGCACGGCACCTCGGATTTCGCGCTGGCGGCCACTGAAAAGCGCGAGCTGGTGGCTGATTTCGCCCGCAACATCGAATTGTGCGAGATCACCGAGCGACTGATCTTCACTGAGCCCTTCACCAACTCTCCCAACAACAGATGGACCAGCCCGGCGCTGGACGGGCAGGTGGCGCAGCTCCAGTCGAATGTCGCGCTTAAGTTGCGCGTGGCCGCGCTGAAGCAGAAATTCCTGACCCGCACGGACGCCCTGCTGCATGGCGACCTGCATTCGGGCTCGATCATGCTGACGCCGGATGACACCAAGGTCATCGATCCCGAGTTCGCCGTGTTCGGCCCGATGGGTTTCGACATCGGCATCCTGGTCGGCAACCTGCTGCTGAACTATTTCGCACAGCCCGCTTATGAGGCGAGCGTCGGCGAACGCGGCCCCTATGGCGATCACATCCTCGCCATGGTGCAGGAAATCTGGTCGGGATTCGCGTTTAAATTCGCCGCGCTCTGCCGGGAAGCTCCCGGGGACGGCATCCTGTCATGCGTCGGCCTCGAGTCGAGCGATGACGCGAGGCAGGGGCGCAACGCCTTCGTGCATGCCTATCTGGATGAGGTTCTCCAGGACACGATCAGCTATGCCTGCGTCGAGATGATCAGGCGCACCATCGGCCGCGCCCATACGCTCGACTACGACCTGATCGTGGACGATGGGCTGCGGGCCAAGGCCGAAAGCGCATCGCTTGCCTGCGCCGTCGAAATCCTGGCCCGACCCGTCGGCGTTGGATCGATCACCGATCTATGCCGCGCCAGCCGCGACTTTGCCCGCAGCGCCGGCCGTCAACCGCAAATGCCCTGAGGATGCCGACACGCTGATGGCGCTCGCATTTGTTGACGACCTCGCAGCCGCCTCGGAAACCACAGCGATCTCCAACGAGGTGGCAAGCCTCTGCGGCGCTGAACTTATGGTCGCGCCGTGGAGGCGGCAATCTGGGGCATACCCTTTGTCGCCGTGAGACGCGCAATGCACTCCTCCCCGCTCAGCGTTGATGACAAGCCGCTACGCCGTCCGTTCAGGCAACCTCACGCTCACGCCTTCCGGTAGCGAAGGCGAACTCGGGGCTTGGAAAAAACGATGGTTGACATGCTCTCGGCTCAGGGCTCCGCAACATGCTGCGTCGGCAAGTGGCGCGCCAGACGGGACCAAATGCCGGGGTCACCGATCGCGGTCTCGCCGAGCGGTGTGGACCATCCCGTACCTGACACGAGGTTTCGACGCCCCCGCAGGAGCGAGCTTCAGCGCAAAGCGATTGACGCTCATTTTGTCTGTTCCTTCCCACGCTCACCCTGTTCTCGGCAGGGCTTTGTCCCTGGCGCGCAGCAACGCCATGAGGACGGGCCCGATGGAAAACTGCCCTGCCCTCGCCTTGTGGGTCAGGCTGCGCAGATAGCCGCCGGCGCTGGAGATGGCGTCGGCCCGCTGCAGAATGGCGGCGACGACGATGGCGGCGTCGGCCGGCCCGATGACCTCGCAGGCCTGGCGCCACGCATCGGGACTGATGCCGAGCGCGGCGCGGGCAAGATCCGCGGTTGCCACCAGCCCCGCCCAGTCCGAAATGCCGTTTCGGGCGTAGTCGACGATGTCCGGGCAGGCGCGCAGCACAAGGCTTAGCGGGTAGGCTGACGTTTGGCGGTCCTGCGGCTGTTGCGGCAAGCGCTCCGCCTGTTCGGTAGGCGGCGTGGCTGCCCCCTGCTCCTTTCCGGAGCGAGGTTCAGATTCAAGATTAAGGTCTGGGTTTGAATTCTGTTTGTGGCGCTCAGTCTGAGACTCATTGGCGCTCGTATTCTTGGAATTAACGTGTCTTTCCAGGATGTTGCGGATTTCATCGGCGAGCTGGGCAAAGGCCTCCGCGAGCGGCTCGAGCTGGGCCGCCGTGGCCGTCCGCGGAATCCGGAGGGCGAGGAGGCGGTAGCGCTCGCGATAGGCCAGCCAGTCGCCGCGCATGCCTTCGTCCTGGCCGAGCTCGATCATCTTGCAGATGTCGCGGCGGCAGATGGTGAGGCGTTCGCGCAGCAGATGGAGGGCGCGCCGCTCGGCCCGCACGGTGTCGGCCAGCCGCTCGAACTCGGCCGCTCGGGCAACGAGCGGGGTCAGGTCGAAGCCGAACGCCTGCTCGATCGCACCGCCCTGCCCCTTGCGGGCGAAGCGCTTGCCGTTCGGACTGTCGCGCCGCACGATCAGGCCACACTCGACGAGCACGGCGAGATGGCGTCTGAGGGTTGCCGGGGCCATGCCGTGGGCGCGCAGCGACAGCTGGGCGTTGGACGGGAACACCAGGGCCCCCTCCCCCGAAAGCTCGGCGTCGGGATGGAACGAGATCAGCGCCGACAGCACCGCCAGGGCGCGTTCGGTGGCGCCGAGCATGCTCCTGGCCTCGCAGACGGCGCGAAACACGCGCCATTTGTCGACCACGGCGTCTGGCGGACAGGTTTTTGCGGTGCGCTGGCCGTTCACGGCGGCAAGCGACAGCGGCCTCGGCCCGAAGGGCGAAGCTGGGATATGCGTTTGCATGGTCTTTCACCTTGTCTAAGGCAAAAGAAACCTGCCCGTCAAAACGACGTCCAACTGCTTGACAGTGATTCGTGGAAATGCGATTCTCAGTCTGCTACAACTTTGAGAGAGGCTTCCACGACGTCAGTCGCCCGGGGGCCTTTTTCTTTTGCGGCTTCAGGTCTCCTGTTTCGCCGTCCAATCGGCGTAAAGTTCGTCAAGTCGATCGCTGATGTAGGCGCCGAACCCCTCGTCTTCCTGACCGGTCTTGAGAGAAAGCGTATACGCCCTGCCATTGGTCCGGATCGTTGCTGTCACTGCGCCCGTATTTGACCTCCAGACGCGAGCCTGTGGCATTGGCTTCTGCTTCCTGGACACCTCGGCCAGGATGGCCATGAAACGGTCGTCCGAGTTCAGGGCCACGAAGCCAGGCGTTTCGATTGTCTTGAGGACGGCGCCGAGGATTTTCGGATCTGCGATCCTGTCGGCGATCTCCATCCATCGGCGCCGTCCAGCAGAGGGCGCAGCGCCAATGGCTTTCACGATCGACGCGGGCACGGTCTTGGCGACGGACAACAGCTTGGAAAGCTCCGTCTTGTCGGTCGACAGCGCTTGCATGATGACCTCACGGCCGAAGCCGTGGCTTTCGAGGCCGCCAGCAAAGGACGCTCGTTCGATATAGGAAAGGTCCTTTCTGGCCGAATTCTCAATGCCCTGTGCGACGACGAGTTGATCGTCGGTCATGTCCCTGACGACCGCCCTCACCTGGCGTCGCAGCAGACGCAGTGCGCGAAGCCGCCGGTGTCCGTACGCGACCTGGTAGCGGCCTTCGCGTTCGGGATGCCGCCTGACAAGGATCGGCACTTCCTGGCCGTTTGTCTCTATTGACGTGACGAGTTCGTCCGTGGCGGTCATTTCGCCGTCGAGACGATCACGGATGAAGGAGCCGTCGATCAGGGCGGGATCAAGCTCAACAATCTTCTCGCCCGCCGACAACGCTTGCTGCAGCTGGCGCGCTTCTTCGTCCATCCGGTCGAGAGCGAGACCCATGGTGCGGACGGGGCCCGCGAGAACACGAGCACCCTCGCCTGTCAGGTTGGCCGCGGCCAACTCACGCGACGTGTCGGTGAAGATGCCGGCAAGCTTGTCACGTCTGCTCATGGCCGGCCCCACACCTGCCTGATGCCGCCGAGGATCTCGCCGTTGACGGCATCAAGCGACTCGATCGCGCGGTCAAAGGTCGATCTGCGGACCTGACCCCGTTCGATTTCATAGAGCGTCTGCTTGGTCAGGCCGGCATCGGCAATGGCCGTCGACTTGAGCACCGTAGCGGCCAGGACCTCGTCGCCGAACAGGCTGCGAAGCAGCGCCACGATCTGGGCTTGCGGGCCGTCATGCGGTTCATTGCGGGTAATGACGTAACGGATGAAATCGTGATTGAGGTCGCCGCCCGCCTTGCGGACGACGGACAGCAGATCCGAGGTCATCAAGAGGAATTGCGACATGGAGGCGACGTCGACCATCTGCGGATGGATGGTGATCAGCAGGCTCGTAGCTGCACAGACGGCGCCGAGCGTGAGGTAGCCGAGTTGCGGCGGGCAATCGATGACGACGATGTCGTACTCGGATTCGACCTCCGCCAGGGCGACACCGACACGCTTGAAGAAGATGTCGCCATGCGATGTCTTGCGCTCGATCAGTGCCGTCGGGGTCTCATGCTCGAACTCCATGAGCTCGAGATTGCCCGGCACCAGATCGAGGCCGGCGAAATAGGTCTTGCGGATGATGCTGCTGAGAGGCCGACGCTTGTCGTCGTAGCGTATCGCGCCATAGAGCGTGTCGCCATCCTTGAGGTCGAATTCAGGCTGCACACCCAGCATGGACGAAAGCGAGGCTTGGGGGTCGAGGTCCACGGCAAGGACGCGATAGCCCTGCAGGGCCAGGTACTGGGCGAGATAGATCGTCGTCGTCGTCTTGGCGCTGCCGCCCTTGAAATTGGCCACGGCGATCGTTTGCAGTTTCTCGCCGCGCCGGCGCCATGGCAGGTAGGATAACGCGTCGCGCGGCTTGACCGTGGCCATGTGGTGGCGAAGCACATTGATCTGCTCCAGCGTGTATGAGCGGCGGCCCGTCGACGACATCTCCGGCATCGGGCCCTTGCCGTCGATCGACAGTTGGCGCAGATAGCCGTCGGAGACGCCGATTAGTTGAGCAGCCTCGCCGGAGGTGAAGGTCTTGAGCGCCTTTTGTGAGGATGGGGGGAACAGCCGTTCGCGCAGCATCTGCAATTGCATGGAGAGCTGGCGCGCGTGATGCGATATGCGGGCATCGGACGAACCCGCCGTTGGTACGTTTTGTGTCTGCAACATCGATTTCCCCTTTCGATGCGCTTTTTAGCCCGCATGTATGAAAAATCCGTATCAAACATGACATGATTCGGTAACCACGCCAAGAAGCCATCAAAATCAACAAGATGCAGGCCGAAAACTGGAAAGTTGGCCGCGGCCAACTTGTCCGCCAGCGAGCAGGACCGGCCCGACGTCGCAGCCGCGCGCCAGGAGTGGGTCGCCCGCCAGCCGAGGATGCGGCTTGAACCCCATCGCCTGACGTTCATCGACGAGACCGGAACCACCACAAGGATGACGCGCCTGCGCGGCCGATGTCCAAAAGGCCAGCGGCTGCGCTCGAAGGCACCGTTCGGGCACTGGAAGACCCAGACCTTCATCGCCGGGCTGAGATGCTTCGGACTGACCGCGCCCTTCGTGGTCGACAGGCCGATGAACCGCTGCATCTTCGAAACCTATGTCGAGACCCAACTCGCACCGACGCTGTCCAAAGGCGACGTCGTCATCCTCGACAACCTCGCCGCCCACAAGAGCCCAAAGGCGCAGGCCGCCATCCGGGCGCGTGGCGCATGGATGCTGTTCCTGCCGCCCTACAGCCCCGATCTCAACCCCATCGAGATGGCCTTCTCAAAGCTGAAGGCTCACCTCAGGACGCGCGCCATCCGAACCATCGACCGCCTCTGGCAGGCCATCGGCGACATCTGCACCCTCTACCCATCAACCGAATGCCAGAACTACTTCAAGGCCGCCGGGTATGCCTGAATGCACGCCGCTCTAGGGTTTCGCCAGCGCCCCAATGTTGGCATCGGTGAAGCGGTTAGGGCGGATACCGTCCCGGCGGTCGATGTTGAACTGCGCGTTGCGGCCGGTCCCGTGCCGACGCCGTCCCGTCGTGGGGCCCCTCGCCGCCTCGGCACCGGTGCCTGCTTCCCGGAACCGGCAGTTGGTGCGTTGGCAACGGCGCGAACCCACTCGCGCGATGGCGCATTGGACTCCGGTGACGGTTTTGACTGAAACTCGGATAGCGGCCCATCGTCTTCGAAAACTGGAGCGCGTCGTCGACCTCATGCAACCTCCAGCGCTCCGATAGTCGCTGACGCCCTCTTCTTCCACAAGGCGACGAACTCGGCGCACGGGCTCGGGCGTTGGGCGGTAGCGGTTTAAGGTTGCTGATTTACCTGGGATCCAGCGTCAGCAGCGTTCCGCCGAAACCGAAGACGGCGCGGACTACGGCGCGTTGGATTGCCCCCTGGGCGGGCTGGGGGCGGATGTCGCGCAGGTCGCGCGTGACACTGCAGCGGAAGCGCGGCGAGTGGAGCAGCGCTGGCGGCTTCGACGTAGCCCGCGCGCGATCGGTGAACGGCGTAACTGCCGGGGCAGGGGAGGGCTCATTCCGCCCTCATCGATACGTCCATGTCCAACAGGCGATCGACGATGGCCGGCACGTCGTCCCTCGTCGGGTTGGCTTCAGTCTTGCGAGGGTACACGCAAGGATGAGCGAGTCCTCATCCATGATGAATTCCAGCGTGACTTGTGGGCCGAACGCGATGACGATGCGTCGGAGTGGCTTCCCGTCGCTACGAGATAGCTCCGAGGCGGAAGCGGTTATCAAGCAAGCAGAAATCAACATGTCGGAGCCTCGGCGGAGACTGGAGTGATCAGCCAATCTGCCGCCGGAATAAAAGCATCGCCAACCAACCGGACGCCCGGCCGGCAGCACGGGAGGCGCCAACCTTGAAGGCGCATGATCACGCCGGGGAGGGGCATTTGCTGGCGCACACATGCGCCATTTCATCCCGTGGGGGATGTTTTGTCTGAATGAACCGGGTGCGTTCTACTGATCGTCCCGATCGGTTCTTTTTGTGGAACCGCAGCCATGCATCTGCTATCATCATCCCGATGGGGACGATTTCATGCAGACGATCACAGACGCCAAAAGCCTCGGCTCGTTGATCCGCAAGGAACGAAAGGCGCAGAAACTGACACAGGAACAGCTCGCAGCAGTTGCGGGGGTTGGAGTACGTTTCGTGCGCGAGCTTGAAGCCGGAAAAGAGAGCTGCCAGATAGGACGCGCCCTTCAGGTGGCCGCCACCCTGGGACTCAGCATTTCTGTCGACAGCCGGCGGGAGAGCACGTCGTGACGGAGCTGCTGGATGTCTGGTTCGGCCAGGCGAAAGCGGGTGTTCTTCGTCGAGACGAGGCGGGCGCGCTCAGCTACGCTTATGATGTCGGCTACCTGGCCGGACGAGAGCCGCGCGCCATCTCATTTGCCATGCCGTTGCAGGAACCTGCCTACGCGGATCGGATCGTGCGTCCGTTCTTTTCCGGCCTGCTGCCGGATGAGGGCGCAAGACAGCGTCTCGCCGGCGCGCTCGGCATTTCAGCCGGCAATGCCTTCGGCTTGCTCGAGGTGATTGGCGGCGAATGTGCGGGGGCGCTGTCGCTCTACCCGGCCGGCGCGGCGCCGCCCTCGGACGACGACGGCATCGAAATGTTGACCCCGGCGCGACTCGAAGAAATCCTCGGCAGGCTGCGTGAACGCCCCCTGCTTGGCGGCGAGGAAGGCGTTCGACTGTCACTCGCCGGCGCGCAGGACAAGCTTGCAGTCTGCGTCGAAGGCGAAGGTATAGGGCTCGCCAAGGGCGGTCGACCCACCACGCATATTCTCAAGCCGTTCGTTCAGACGCTCGACGGCACCGTCGAGAACGAACTGTTCTGCCTGCGCCTCGCGGCTCGTCTGAATCTCCCTGTCCCTGCGGTCGAAATGCGACAGGGCGGGGCGGTCCCGTTCCTGCTGGTCGAACGCTACGACCGCGTGCTACACGAGGATGGAACAATTGCGCGCCTTCATCAGGAAGATTTCTGCCAGGCGCTCAGCGTGCCGCCGGAACTCAAATATGAAGATGAAGGCGGACCGGGCACCGACAGATCCCTCGACCTGATCGCCCGCGCCACCGCACGCCCGGCGGCTGACCGTCTGACATTCATCCGCATGCTTATCTTCCATTACCTTGTCGGCAACGCGGATGCGCACGCGAAGAACTATGCCTTGCTCTACCGGGGAAAGAGTCCCGATCTTGCGCCCCTCTATGACGTCGTCTGCACGGCCGCCTATCCAAGATTGGCGAAAAAGCTCGCCATGGGCATCGGCGGACGCTCAGTCCCAGACACAATACAGCTTCAGCACTGGCTGACGCTCGTCCCGGATACGCGTGGCGCGCAGCGTCTGCTGATCAAAGACATGTCTGACTTCGCGGAACGCGTCAAAGGCGAAGCCGACGCGCTCCTGACCGCATTCGAGGAGGCCGGCATCACACATGAAATCCTTACGACCATTTGCAGAGTCATAGAAACCCGCGCGACGCATCTGCTGCGAATCGCCGCGAAGACTTGAATGTGTCCGCAAGAACGATTGAAACCCAAGGCTCAAGGCACTCGACACGCGACGCGGATTTTCGACATGAGCAGTCGGACCGCATCCTGGCGGTTTGGGCAAAGGGGAGGGAGGACACCTCGACAGCCGCGCGCAGGCCACGACTGCCGCATCCGATCGAGCCGTCAGCTTAAGCCACAGGCATGACACTGTGCCGGGTCCGCCGGACGGTCAAGGCCCGTATTCTCGACCTCATCCCCGTTTCGCGTATCGAGCCTCTGGCGGTCGGCGGCCCCATTGCAGGGGCAGCCGTTGAGATTGGTGATTCATCTGAAGACGTTCGCAGCTGATTTGAGGGCCACCGGGCATCTTTGAATACCCCACTAGAAACGACCGATAAGCCGGCATTATCGCTCCTATTGACCCGCCGACGCCTGCCGCGCTTTCGGCGCAATCTGTTGCCGCTAAGCGCCGCCAATAGATACGCCGCCGAAATATGGATTTGGATCCTTCCGAGACCCCCACAGGCGTCCCCGCTCCGCTGCACTGCCCGGTTCCCGGCTGGCTGCGGCCGGGCAAGATCGGCCTGGTGAGCCGCAATTTGCGGCCAGCCCGGGCTGGCCGCGCTCGATCGCGTGATGCACGATCAGCCACTGTGCTCGGGCCTCTGGCAGCAGCGCCTGCAACTGCAGGCGGGCGCTGTCGCCTGCAGGCATCTTGGCCGCACGGAAACCGAGCAGAGCCTGCGCGATCTGTGGCAGCTGCGCACCGACGGCCGCGCCGTCGGACCGGCCGGCATGGTGTTCAAGGCCTACCAGGCGCTGGTGGTGCAGACGGTTGGCCGGAACAATGCCACCGACCTCGTCGCGCCGTGGGTCGCCGATGCGTTGCCGGCCGACGAGCTGGGCTGGACGGGGGCACGGCCGTTGCTGTCGAGCGAGCTGCCAAAGCGGCCCGCCTGCGCCGCGCGGCGGCCGCTTCCCGGGGAGCAGGAATGGCGGGATGCCGCCGCGCTGGCAGCGGCGGTGGCTGCGGTGCACGCCGTCGATATCGCCAACGAGGTGGCGCGGCGGGCCGCCAATTTGGAGACGGTGGCGGGGCGGGTCCGGACCAAACAGGCCGGGGCCGTCGTCAAGGTACGTTGACCGTGTCGCAGCTGAAGCCGATCTTGTCTGATCGCGCCGCGCGGCGGCTCCTTGACCGACTGGTGGCGCTCGGCGGGGTGCGGGAGTTGTCGGGCCGGCCAATCTTCCGGATTTACGGGCTTTAAGCATGTGGCGCGGGAAAGCAGCAGCGGCAGGGCAGGCATGGGATCGCGAGCTGGCGGATGTGCCGCCGCCCGAGCGCTGGCGCGGGTCGAGGCGGTGATCTTAGCTTCGCCCGCCCCCCGTCGGGCGGGAGGTGCTATCGAAATTGGTCCGGCGGCGGCTGTAGCCTCGAGGCCCATATCGACGACATCCGCGCCGAATTGCGGGACCGCCCCTACGAGATGGTGGCGGTGGCTGGCGGTTGGCAGCATCGGACGCGGCCGCGCTTGGCGGGCGCGATCCGCGCCTTGGGGATCACGGCGGTGGTTGGGGAGCTGTCGCAGCACGAAAGCCTGGTGCTGATGGCCGTTGCCGATTTCCAGCCGGTGACGCGCGGCGAACTGAGGCGCATCTTTTGCAAGGAGGTCAGCCGCGACACCATCGCCGCGTTGCCGGCGATAGCCGGATCGAGGCCGGGCCGCGCAGCCCGCAGCCGTGCGCGCCCTACGCTTATGTGACGACGCCGGCCTTCTTGTCGCGGTCCAGCTGAGACGCTAGGCGATCTGCCGGATCTCGAGCAGCTGGAAAATGCCGCGCTGCTGAGCAAGGCGGCCCTGCTCGAGCACCCGACCACGAGGGCCCCGCTTCGCGTTTCGATCCTGAGTCTGCCGGAAAGCGGAAGCATGGCGGCCGTCGGCCTGCATGAAATTCTGGGCGAAACCCAGAGAAACGATCGGGCGCCGTCCCACCTTGGTCCTCTGGCTGCCTGTTCCTATTGGTCTTCGGCGGGCTTATCGCCGGCGAAGGACACACACTCAGCCGGGTTGATCCCGACACGCAGAATGATCCAAATTCAACACGCTATCCAGCAGGACATTGGCCCCGGCGACGAGGCTGTCGTCGGGCGTGAACTCCAGCGCGTTGTGACTGATGCCACCAATGCTGGGGACAAAGATCATAGCGGATGGCGCGATGACCGCCATCGTCTGTGCATCATGGCCCGCACCTGAGACTATGCGTCGGCAGGAAAGGCCGCGTGCCTTCGCCGTGCGTTCGACCAGGTCTACGAGGCCCTCGTCAAAGGCGACAGGCGTCGTTCGGACCAGCGTCAGAAGCTCAACGCCAAGATGGCTCTCAGCTGCCATTTCCCTTGCGAATATCTCCAGAGCGCCATCCTCACGCTTGAGCACGTCCTCATCCGGACTGCGCAGATCGACCGTGAGCACTGCACTGGACGGGATCACATTGATCGCATCTGGTTCGAAACGCACCGAGCCCACGGTGACGACGAAACCTGAATCGATCGCGGAGGCGCGCTCGTGCAGGTAGCTGATGATACGGGCCGCGCCGATGCCAGGATCGCGACGCAGCGACATTGGCGTGGTTCCTGCGTGGTTGGCTTGACCGCAGATGGTCAGACGTTTCCAGCATATTCCCTGTACGTCGGAAACCGCGCCGATAGCGATGCCTTCCGCTTCCAGGATTGGCCCCTGTTCGATGTGGAGTTCGAGGTAGGCAAATGGCCGTAGAAAGCCCGGTTCACGTGCTCCGAGGTAGCCGATGCGTTCCAGCTCCGACATAAGAGTCGGACCGTCGATGCCCACGGAGTCCAAGGCGTCGTCGACCGCCAATCCTCCTGCATAGACGAGGGATCCCATCATGTCCGGCGCGAAACGAACGCCTTCTTCGTTGGTGAAAGCGCAAACGGCGAGGGGTCTACCTGTCGAAACACCTGCTTGTTTCAGAGTCTCAATCACCTCGAGGCCGGCGATGACCCCGTAGCAGCCGTCGAGTTTGCCGGCCCCGATCACAGTATCGATGTGCGAGCCAAGCATGATCGGCGCCATGCCGCTGTTCTCATCGGTTTGCCAGATGGCAATGATGTTCCCGACGCGATCGATCTGCACATCGAGCCCCGCGGCCCTGCACCATTGAACAAGGCAATCGCGTCCGAGCTTGTCGGCGTCCGTGCCCGCCAGCCTTGTGAGCTGGCCGTCAGCATCTCGTCCTAGATCGCCAAGCTTGCTGAGGCGATCGAGCATGCGTTTTCCATCAATCGCGAGATTCACGATGCCTCCTGACCGTCTGGGGAGCTTTCTTCATAAGGTTGACGTCTACAGCCTGACGAATTCGGACAACCGATCGCCATGTGTAAGGCGGTCCCGCAGCTCCGCGGGCGAACCATTGAATTGGATGTTTCCCCTCTCCATGAAGATCACGCGGTCGGAAACCTCCAGAGCAAACTTCATCTCATGCGTGACGATGACCATGGTCCGCCCGGACTTGGCCAGATCGGCCATGATCTTCAGGACTTCCCCCACCGTTTCCGGATCAAGCGCCGAGGTTGGCTCGTCGAACAAGAGTACTGAAGGCTCCATCGCCAGGGCCCGGGCTATCGCAACGCGCTGTTGCTGACCGCCGGAAAGCTGGTGCGGATACTTGTTGGCGTGCGCAAGCATGCCCACCTGGGCAAGGATCGCCTTCGCCGCGGCCTCGACTTCCTGCGTCGATCCCCGCTTGTGATAAAGCGGGCCCAGCATCACGTTCTGCAGCACTGTCTTGTGCGGAAACAGATTGAAGCTCTGGAATACCATCCCAAGTTCGAGTTTCCGCTCCGCGCCGTTCTCCAGCGGCACATCAAGCGTCTGCTCACTTCCCGCGAGGAACGCCTTGCCCCGCAGGTAGACAACGCCCTTTTGCAGCGTCTCAAGCCCGTTCAGGGTACGGATGAGGGTGGTCTTCCCAGAGCCGGAAGGCCCGATGATGGAGATGACCTCGCCGTGGTCGACCGCAAGGTCGATGCCGCTGAACACGACGTTGGCCCCGAACCGCTTCTCCCCGTTTTGCAGCCGGATGGCCGGTCCGGCAGAGCATTCCTGGTGAGCCTTCGACCGTGCGATGGGGGGCCCCTTCCACTCCGCGTCCGACAGGGCTGTCTGTTTTCTGGAAAAATCGAGGTGACGTTCCAGGTATTTCAACAGGCTGTCGAAGACCGTGACGATCAGGACGTAGTAGAACGCCACCGCCAGCATGGTCTCCATGACCAGAAAGTTCTGGGTGTAATAGCGCTGTCCAACGAGAAGGATCTCAGCGAGCGAGATCACCGAGACGAGTGAGGTCAGCTTTACGATCGAGATGTATTCGTTGCCGAGCGCGGGCAGGGCTATCCGCAGCGCTTGCGGGATGACAATCAGGCGCTGAAGGCCAAGCTTCGACAGGCCCAGGACGTGCCCGGCTTCGTACTGCCCCTTGCCGACGGCAAGCAGAGCTCCGCGATGAATCTCTGCGATGTAGGCCGTTTCACTGAGCACAAGTGCGATCAGTCCGGCAACGAAGGGAACTGAAAGCAGCGCTCCGGTCGACGGGAATGCCTGCGGCAGGTTGTAGACGAATATCAGCAACACCAGGAGGGGAAGACTGCGGAAGAACCACGTATAGGCGGACGCCACCTGGCGGATCGCCCAAACCGGCGACTGCCGCGCCAATGCGATTATGAAGCCGAGGATGACGCTCAAGATCCAGCTGAGCAGGCTGAGTTCGACGACGAGGAGGGTCGCCCACCAGAAGTCCTTGCTCCAAAACAGGCTGAGTGCGTAGTTCCAGTCAAAAGTCATGGGGCCCCCATCGGCAGACCAGGAAGGGCCGGCCGCCATCGCGGCCGGCCCACTGGTTCAATTTGAAAGTGATGTCGCGATTTCCTCAGCAGAGGGCATCCCAAGATTGTATTTCTTGAGAATTTCGTCGTAGGCGCCGGAGGCGACCAGTTCGTTTAGCTTGTGCTCAAGTGCATTCTTCAGTTCGACGTTGCCCTTCTTCACACCCAGTCCGATCACCACCGGAAAGAGGATCTCGTCAGATGTGATCTTCAGCCGTTCGCCGGATGCAATGACGGCGGCCTTGGAAACCCCGGCGTCGTCGAAAACGACATCCACACCGCGGGACAGCAGTGCCTGGGCGGCTTCCGCCGATGTTGCATACTCTTGGATCTGCATCGGGCTCGACGCGCAGTCGGTATCCGACGCGTTCTGCAACTGCGGGACCCAGGCGGCGCCCTTGAGATTGCCCACCCGCTTTCCGCACAGATCTGCCGGTGTTTTGGGCGCGAAAGTGTCGTCGCTCCTGACGACCAGCGATCCGCCGGTCTTGGCATAGGGAACATAGTCGACGACCTTGGCGCGAGCGGCGGTCACGTAGAGCGCCGACGCGATGACATCGTACCGGTTCGCCTGGAGGCCGGAGATGAGGTTCGCAAAACGGGTATCGATGAACTTGGCCTCGAGCCCGAGTTCGGGGGCGATCAGCGCCATTACGTCGGCATCGAGACCTTTCGTTTCCCCGTTCTCGACATAGTCGTACGGTGGGTAGACCTGGTCGGAGCCGATCTGCAGAACTCCGAGGCTGATCGTCTTCACGTCCTCTGCTTGAGCAAGATCCGCCATGCTCGCCGCCATCGCCACGGCAAAGGCTCCCGTCGCCAGGCGATTGAGAAGTGTATCGAAATTCAATCTCATAGTGCTCCTCCGGTTGAAGGAAGGCATTCGCGCCCTCCGGATTGTTCGTTCTCGAGAACCGCTATCGGATGATCGGCAATTCTCGCGGCGCCCTTTTGGTAAGCAGACGGGAACCGTCGCGTGTCACGACGATATTCTCCTCATGGACGATCATTTTGCCGGGCGCGTACTCCATGCCGGGCTCGATCGTCAGAACCATGTTCTCGACGATCACGGTGCCGTCGCCGATCCTATGCGAGGGCGGCTCGGTCAGTTGCAGGCCCAGCCCGTGGCCCAGGCGACCAACGTTGTTGCCGATGGCGCCGGCGTCCTCGATGATCCTCGACATTGCGCGGAAGACATCGTCGGTCGTCGCGCCCGGCACCGCCGCCGCAATGCCGGCTTCGGTCGCCAGCCAGAGGGCTTCGTGAACGCGTTCTGCTTCACTGGAAACCTTGCCGATCGCATAGTTGCGGTCGAAGTCGCAGAAATAGCCGTCGAAGGTCGACCCGGTGTCGATGAACAGGATATCGCCGGTTTCAAGCTGCCGATCGTGCGGGCCGCAGACGATCTGGGGCACGCCTCCGAGACCGGAGATCGCGGGCATAAAGGGAGTTGCGTCGGCGCCTCGGCGGGCAATGTCGATGCGGAGCTTGCGAACCGCCTCACGCTCGCTTTCGCCCACGGAGATCTGCGACGGAAGCGCTTCATAGGCGTCGCTTGCGATCTGGCAGATGTAGTGGATATGGGCGATTTCGGCCTCTGTCTTGACCATTCGGATCTGCCAGAGGCATGGCGACCCGTCCTCGATCGACGACCCCAAACCATCGCGTAGCTTCAGGAAGTCAGACACCGGCATCCGCAAGGCCATCTCGCGTCCCATTTCAGCGCCGATGCGCCCGAACCTGCGCGGAAGCGCCTCGATAGTCGACTTCAACAGGGAGATGCCGTCGTCCTCGGGAAACGGCGCCGGCCACGTGCGGATGTCCTTCACCCAGGTCAACGCCATCTCTGGCGCGCCAATCTCAGGAATCACGGCGATCGGCGCACCTTCAAGCGGCACGACGACGAACCAGGGCCGTGTAGGGCTTTCCCAGAACTGGCTATCAAATCCGGTGAAATAGCGGATGTTCGGAGGAGCCGTGACAAACAGGGCGTCAAGCCGATGATCACGCATGATCTTTTGAGCTCGAGCGACGCGGCGCTCGAATTCCGCCGGCGTGAAGCCGCGCTGTGGACTCTTGAGTTGTTCTGGCAATTCGGTCTCCTTCGGGTAGCGGGTGTTGGCGCGCGCCGGGCCGGCACGCATGGTCAGGGCTGCGTTGCGCTTGAGGCTGTTTCAGCCGATGTCCTGCGGCAGACGCCCGACTATGTCTCGATAGGAACCGGGATCGGTCGCGGTTTCGGTGTTGATCAGGAGCACACGGCTCTTGGCGTCCATCCCGAAGACGCGCCGGGCATCTGGATCGGTCGCCACCGCCATCAGCCCAGCCAAGCCGGCAGCCCCACTTTCGCCGGCGACGATCGACTGCCCGTGTCCTTCGCGAAACGCCAGCCTGCGCATCGCCTCACGGGCGTTTTCTTCCGTCACGGCGATGAAGCCGGCTGCGACCTTGCTGAGAATACGCCAGGCGATCAGGGACGGCCTGTAGCACTCGAGCATGGCCATGATGGTCGGCTCCGATGGCGTTGTGCTGACAAGCTTCTTGACCTTTGCGCTCTCATAGAGGCAGGCGGCGCGGTCGGGCTCAACGATTGCCGTCACGATCTTTTGGGGGGCCAGCGCCTCGGACAGGAAACCGGCAATACTGCTGGCGAATCCGCCAACGCCCGCCTGCAGGAAGACGTGGGTGGGGGGCTCGGACCCAAGTTCCGAGATCTGCCTGAGCGCTTCCTCCGCCAGAACAGTGTAGCCCTGTGCGACCAGGCTTGGGACCCGTTCATAACCCGGCCACGAGGTATCGGACACGAGCAGCCAACCGTTCTCTTTGCTCACCCGCTTCGAGGCGTCGACCGAGTCGTCATAGGATCCCTCGATTTGAACGATTTCGTCAGCACCGATGGCACGCGCTCGCGCTTCGCTGACGCCAGCATGTACGAAGATGACAGATCTGCAGCCGAGCAGCCTGGCCCCGGCAGCAACCGAGCGTCCATGGTTTCCATCGGTGGCACAGCAGACGGTGACCGTCTTGGCGAACTCCCTCGCCGTGGGCGACAGAAGCTGTGCAACCCGCACCTCCTCCCCCAAGTGCTTTTCGAGCAATCCCTTGACGAGGACCATGACGGCATAGGCGCCACCAAGCGACTTGAAGCTGCCGGCATTGAGACGCAACCCTTCGTCCTTGATAAAGACGGCGCCGACGTCCACCGCCTTCGCAATTTCGGGCAGCGTATGCATTGGTGTCTCGCTCACCTCGCCCCATAGCGACAGGAATGGCCGCACGGTCGCCGGAACGTGTGTTCCCACGCTGGATATCTCCACCGCGCTGAGGGGGGCGCCGAATTCGGACATGTCGTTGGTAAGGTGCATAAGAAACTCTCTCTGCTCGTTGGGAGAGAGATTATTTCGCTTGGCGCTTTTTTTGTTCTCTTTGTTGCCGATATCTGCGAGAAAAAATTGTCCAGGCGCGGCCCGCGGTGCAGCTTTCAGTCGGGGAGGGCAGATGAGCCAGAATCACAGATCCACCATCGACAACTTCGATCTCAAGATTCTCCAGATCGTTCAGACGGACAGCCAACTGCCGCAACGTGAGGTGGCGGAGCGAGTGGGGCTGTCCACGCCCGCGGTCGCAAGAAGGCTCTCCAGCCTGCGTGACCGCGGAGTCATCAAAAAGGAGATCGCGGTTCTCGATGAAGCCGCTGTGGGGCGACCGCTCACCATTGTCGTGGAGATCACGACCGAGAATGAGAGGCTCGACCTGCTCGACGAAATGAAACGCAGGTTCCTGAGCTGTACGCAGGTGCTCCAATGCTACTACGTTACCGGCGAGACCGATTTCATACTAATCGTCAATGTCAAGGATATGACCGAGTATACCGAGCTGACGCGGCAGCTGTTTTTTGAAGGCGGCAACGTAAAGAGCTTTCGAACCTGTGTCACGATGGAGACTGTCAAAGCACATGGCCCCATCCCGCTATAGTTGATCAACTGCCTTCCAGACGCGCAAACGGTCTTGCGATGATCGCCAGCGAAGCTCTGTGGCGCATCGCCGAACTCTATCACGCAGAAGACGACATCCGGGCCAACCAGCAGAGGTCCTACGCCAGGAGAGAAGCAGGCCGATCCTCGCCGACTTTGAGGTTTGGCTGCGCGAGAAGCGTCGTCATCGTTGTCGTCTCCAGGGCGGGCGTGGCTTAGCGATTCCAAGGATCTCATACGAGAGGGAGTTCCAGCGGACGGTGGAAGCGGTGAGGCGGCTTGGCGTCAAAATGGTTGGCGATAGCCACGCTGGTTCTTCTTGAGCTGGAATGACGGCCTCTGCTTCCGGTGCTGTTCGAAGGTGTCGAGGCGGGCTGGCCGCGCGTGCCGATACGACCCCGTTTGCGGGTCACACAGCTTGCGCCGAAGAGGGGAGGGGAGAGGCGCGGCTGCCCTTGCCGACGTGAAGGCCGCGTCAGGGAACTGCGATCCTCTCGTTCGCCTGGGTGCCGCGCAGGCGGCCGGCAACCTTCCTCCCGAACAGAGGATGGATGCTGACGGCGCGCTGCTTGCCGATGAGACACGCGCCGTCCGGGTGGCCGCTGTCACCGCTCTCGGCAATGCGGCGATCGCCGATCTGCTCGGCGACCAACGACGAAGCTTCGACGCGGCGCTGGAGGATCTGCGCCCTTGAGGCACAGAATGCCTACGGCCTCTTCCTGATCGGTCAACGTCGAGCGGCCGAAGCTGAAGCCGCGCTGCGTCGCGTCATTCGCTCGACGGTAGCCTTGCCGGAGCGCACGCCAATCTCGCTGAACTCTATTGGGCCACCGGTCAGAACGAGAAGTCTGAGAGTACCTATGCCGCGGCCATTGCGATATTGCCGGAGGATCCTCCGCTACGGTCACGCCCTGGCGCTCGTCCGTACGAAGGACCTCACGTGCGCCATCGAAGAGTGCAAGGAATCCGTGCAGGTCGCCCGTGCCAATGCGCGATACAGCACAACGCTTGCGCTGGCGCTCGACTCTGCCGGACCGAAGATGCCTTCGAGGGGTTGGATCAGGCCGTTACAAGTGGGGTTGCCGACTCACACTTGCTGGGGCGGCCATTCAGCTTGGCCTCAAACTTCGCCGCTCTCGCGACACGCTCAAGCATGCCGAAGCCTTGGCGCTCCTGCGGGCCAAACAATCGGGAGATCGCGAGACTTGTCAGCCGGCTACGCAGTGCAGGCAATGCCGACAACCAATTCGACGTCGCCGGTTGAAATAGCTGCAAGCATTCCATCCTCGATTGGCTCTTCCACACACATCGCTATGCCCGCTTCCGGGGGCAACCCGGATTCCCCCATCCGTTTCCCGGGCCTGCGCTACATCCACCAATCCGCGCTGTTTCCCAAAGTCGCGGCGATTCGGCCGGGATCAGACAAAATGTCCGCATCGTCCAGCTGATAGGCGCGGATATAGTCGACCTGCATTTCAGCGGGCGTCGCCAGCCCGTCCTTGGGCGTTCCGGCCACCCCTCCGACGGCCAGGTTGACCAGCATGTACATCGGCTCGTGCATGTCGTCCGGCGTGTCGGCACGAAACACCTCGACATCGTCGAAATACCAGACGAGCTGGTCCTCCGTCCAAAGCAGGCCGTAGGTGTGGAAACCTTCGGTGTCCGGCACGTTGACGGCCGATCCGACCGTGGTGCGGCTGCCGGTCTCCATGGAATGGGCCGAGACCTGGACCGTGTGCGGATCCTGCCCCCGCATTTCCACGACATCGAGCTCCGGCGGCCAGGAGCCATCCGCCGGTAACAGCCAGAATGCCGGCCAGACACCGTGATTGTCCGGCATGTCGGCGCGGATCTCGAAATAGCCGTAGGTCTGGGAGAAGGATTCCTTCGTCGTCAGCAGGCCCGATGTGTATTCGTAGTTGTTGATATGGGGCCGGATCGCTTCCGGAGCCCGCGCGGCGGTGATCGTCAGCACGCCGTCCTGGACGCTGAACGGCTTGACGGAACTCGTCGGACCATACTCATGGTCGATGTACCATTGCTTTTCACCGTTAGAGGTCAGCGAGCTGCCGTTCTTCGCGCCCCACCAGAAATTGGTGTCCCAGGTGCCGCTGGCACCGTACCGAAGGCTGAGCGCGTCGAACTCGTCGGCAAAGGACAAGGTGAGGTCGGACCGGTCGAGGCTGAGCTTGAAATGGCTCGCCGTGAACTGCCCGACGTTCGCGTTCGCAAACACCAGTTCCTCGCCATGCCCGAGGTCGAGCCGCACATCGGCGCCGGACTGCACCATGTTGGCCCTGACTTCCTCGAATGAGCTGAATCCGTAGCCGTTCAGGCGAACGGTGTCGTGGCTCTCGAAATCGAGGATCAGATCGCTTCCGGTGCCCGCCGCGAAGATGAAGATGTCGGGGCCGGTTCCGCCCTTCAACACGTCGTCGCCCAAGCCGCCGTCGATGGTCTGCCGGCCGGAGCCACCGCTGATGATGTTGTTGTCCGCGTTGCCGATGGCATAGCGCCCGTGGCCGGTGACGACGAGGTTTTCGATGTTTTCGGGCAGCGTGTAGCTCATCCACGTCTCGACGGTATCGATGCCGCCGCCAGGCTGTTCCGAAGCCCGGTTGATACTGGAATAGAGGTGGTAGATGTCGTCGCCGGAACCACCGAACATCGTGACGTTCACGCGGCTGTCACCCCACAGGGAGTCGTTCCTGGCGCTGCCGAAAAGCTGCGGACCGGAGTTCGTCGCCGAAAAATGATTGACCGACGAACCGCTGTAGGGAAGAGGCACGCCTTTGGCGTTGAGGACGGTGGCCATGGTGGTCTCCTGTTGTTACGTCACGTCCTCCCGCCAACATGCTGGCATCGGGGCCGGTTCCCTGGGCGACCCGCCTCACCGCTAACATTTGCGACAGGACCTTTGGGCGCCGACCAGAAAAGCTAGTCGGCTTACTTATCCTCACAGAGCGCTCCGCTTGGACATTGGGCGAAAAGCAATCAGCAAGCCTATGCTGCGACCCTTTCCCTCGTGGCGGCCGGACGGGCCCGAAGGCGATGGCCGGCATTGAACAGGAAAGCAAGGATTGCGGACCGGTTTGCAACGCCAAGCCCGATGACCGCCGCGAGCACGGCAAGGCAGGGCAGCACGAAGAAGGTGACCGGGAACAGATCCGAGCCGTAGTTGCCGAAGACGCGCCGGAAGATGATGCCGGCGAAGTTGAACAGGATCGCATGGCTGCAGAACAGGAAGAACGTGTACGGCTCCAACCGCGTGAACAGTTCGGAAAGCGCCGACCGCCGGATGAGTTCGGTCATTTTCCAGAAGCCCGCCGCCATCGTCACGCGCAGCAGCGTGTCGAGCGTCAGCCGGAGCGTTTCGTCCATCTCCGACAGCAAGATGCGCTCGATGCGGATCGTCAGGAAGATCGCCGCCATGACGACGAGGCCGATGGTGAGAAATCCAGCAGCGCGGTCGATCGCATCCCCGCGGAAGCCGCCGATTCGCAGCCACATGCCGAGCCCGAAGAACAGCATCAGTTGCGGCCTTTGCAGGATGTGGAGATTTTCGCCGAACAGCGTGAAGGCGACCAGCAGCAGCAGGGTCGCGACCGGAGCGCGGCGCAACCCCAGATAGAGAATCGGCGCAAACAGGCAGCAGACGAACAGGTCCCGCAGGAACCATAGCGGCACGACGAGCGGCCATTCGGTGATGGCAAAAAGCGCATTTGCCAGGCCGCCCGCGCTGAGTTCGGGAAAATCCCGCCAGTTGCCGGACATCACGCCATAGGCCGCAAGCAGCAACAGCATCAGGAGGTTCCAGGCGAACAGAGGCACCACGAGCGTCTTGAACTTGGAGACGAACAACGGGATCGCGCCAACCTTGAGCAGGCTCGAAACGATGAAATAGCCGGACACGATGCTGAGCAGGGAGACCGAACTCAGTCCCATCAGGCGCGTCAGGATGAAGTAGACGATGTCGAAGAAGCCGGCGTCACGGTCATAGACATTCTCGGCGATGCCCGGCTGGACGTGCACGAAGGTCATGAAGAAGATGCAGAGCGTGCGCGCGATCTTGATGCGGTCCGATATCTCTTTCCCGACCGGCGCTGCCGTGTCGTCGGGCGCGAGAAAAAAGGCACTTCTGGTCACATGCATCTCCCAAACCGCTGATTGCCGTGGCGTTCCCGGCGCCCTGCCAAGAACCGCTCGTCAAGCCGCGAAGGACGCCGACGCGCGATGCGGGCGCGTCTCCTGTTCTCGGTCGCAAAACGCGGCCATCCGCCGAATCGGCTTGCGCCGACGGCACGCCTGCCGCGTCGTAGACTGCGCAGTTGGACCAAATGTGATGGGAGCGGGATTTGCTCCTGTCGCCGGTTCACCATATGCAGCTACTTCCAACAGGAGGTCGGCGACCGGACCCGGCCGCATCCAGGAATTGCAAGAGCCTTTCATGAGAAAGCTGGCCGGCCTTCTGGGCCTGCGCAAACACGCGGACAGGGAGCGCAGGGCGCGGCTGAGGCTGGATACCGCCGGCGTCGCCATTTATGCGGTGGGCGATGTCCATGGGTGTCTGGACGAACTGCTTTCGCTGGAGCGCGCCATCGTGGCGGACGGGAAGGATCTTCCGGGCCGCAAGCTGATCATCATGCTCGGCGACTATGTCGATCGGGGACCGGCATCGTCGCAGGTCCTGGATCATCTGAGCGCGCCCCCGCCTGCAGGCTTCGAACGCATCTGCCTGGCAGGAAACCATGAAGTCATGATGCTCGACTACATCGACGGCCGGCTCGGGCTGGCGGAGTGGATGGGCATGGGCGCGGCGTCGACCCTGCATTCCTACGGCATCGACCCTGAGCGCCTCAATCAGGTCTACCGATCCGGCCGGCAGGTCGACGAAGTGATCAGAAAAGCAATTCCGGCCGCACACGTCGCCTTCCTGAGATCGATGCCGATCCTGGTCGAGGCGCCGCGCTTCATCTTCGTGCATGCCGGGCTCCGTCCCGAACTCGCCATCGACCAGCAATCGGACGACGACCTGGTGCTCATCCGGTCGGATTTCTACGAACGCGTCTCCCTGCTCAGGAAATATGTGGTTCATGGTCACACGCCCGTTTCCGAGCCGGAACGGGAAGGCAGGCGCGTCAACATCGACACCGGCGCGGTCTTCGGGGGCCGCCTGACCGCCTTGCGCATCTGGCAGGACAAGGGACAATATCTGACCAATTGACTAGCCGGCCTTGCCGTTCATGCCGACCTGCTCGACGTAGTAGGCGGAGTAGCGGTCGAGATACTGTTCCGAGCCGCCGAAGGACGCGTAACGCGCCAGTTTCTTCATATCCGCCTTGTTGAGCATGATTCCGAGCACCTTGGCCGCGAGTTCAGGCTCCGCCTGCAAGGTGGCGCGAACGAGCGCGCGCGGCGTCTGTCCCCATTCGGCTACCAGCACGAAGCCGTCTGCCAGCGGCGCGAAGGCCTTGGCGTCGACGACCGGGCCGAGCGGCGGCAGGTCGACGATGATGTAGTCGTAGGCCGTGCGCGCCTCCTCGATCAGGTCGCGCATCCCCGGCCCCGATATGAGTTCGCTGGTGTGAGACAGACGTCCTCGCAACGTTGCGGGCATGACTGCGAGCTTGGTTGAACGGTCGACCAACACCGCGCTTCGCCAAGGTTGATGGCCGACGATCGCTTCGACCAGCCCCTTGTCAGGCGCCAGCGCGAGACCGCGGCTCAGCCCGGGATTCCTGAGATCGCCGTCGATGAGCAGCGTCCGTGCCCCCTGGGAAGCGAGCAGGCCGGCGAAATTTGCCGCTGCCGTCGTTTTGCCCTCGTGCGGCAGCACCGAGACGAAACCGATCACCTTGCAGGGCTTGTTCTGCAGAACGACATCGATGGCGATCTTGGCGTTGCGCAACGTTTCCGCAAACAAGGAGGCGGGCGCCTTGACGGCGACCCGCAATATGCCCGGAGTGACGGGGTCGCCCTGATCCGGCGGCAGCCTGTCTCCGGGTCTCGGGCCAGTCGCGGCCGGCCTCGTCGCCGTCGCCAGACCCGCGCCGACGATCGGCAGGTAGCCAAGGAAACTGATGTTGAGTGCGGAGCGGACATCATCCCCCGTGCGGAAGAACCGCTCCCTGAATTCCTGCAGGGCGCCCACCCCAGCTCCGGCAAAGACGCCCAGCACCAGCGACAGGCCCAGCACCATGGTCTTGCGCGGGCTCGAGGGCGAGACCGGATTACCGGCCTCGGAGATCACACGTGCCTTGGCGATGGGAAACGAGCGTTGCTGCGAGGCTTCCTCGTGGCGGGCCAGGAAGGTCTGGTAGAGCGCCGCCAGGGCCGTGGATCTCTGCTCCAGTGCGCGCAGCTGCACCATGGACTCGCTGGTTTCAGAACTCTGGCCCGCCATGTCGCCGACATTTTCGCGCAACGAGGTCTCACGCGCCTTGGCGACTTCATATTCGTTGCGATAGCTCTCGGTGATCTGTTGCAGCTCCCGGAAGATCTGCCGCTCGAGATCGGCTTCCTCGCGACGCAGCGCAACCGCCTGGGCATGGTCTTCGCCGAAGCGGGCGGCGATCTCCCGCTCGCGCTTGGTGACGCCGAGGTAACGCGTCTTGAGATCGTTGATGACGGCGCTGTTGCCGTTGTCGGACGGGATCGTCGCATTCCTGACGGCGTTTTCCGGACCGCTGTCGATGATCGACTTGAACTGGCTGTAGCGGCCGAACGCGTTGGCCGTCTCGGCCTGTGCGAGGATCAGCTGGCTGTTCAGGTCGGACAGCTGCTGCTCCGAAATCAATTCGCCTCGCGCCGCGGTCAGTCCGTTTTCGGCGCGGAACTTTGCGACCTCGAGCGCGGCGGCCTGTGAACTGTCGCGCAGTTCGTCCAGCCGTCCCTGCAGCCAGATGGTGGCGCGCTGAGTGGCGTCGAAGTTGGCGTCCAGCTGATCGGAAAGATACGCTTCGGCATAGGCGCGCGTGATGGCGCCGGCCAGATTGCGGTCGTTGGACTTGAACGACACGTCGATCACGTAGCTCCGCCCCGCCCGCTCGGCTCTCAGCGAGCTTTGCAAAAGCGCGACGGCCTTTCCGATCCTGGCGTTCTCGCCCGAAGCAGCGGAAGGCGTCGCGCTGAACGAAAACAGTCCGGCAATGCTCTTGACCTGGTCCTTGGCCCATCCGATCGGCGAGCGCGGCGGGTTCAGGAATGCCTCGTTGTGATGCAGCTTCTCGGCCAGCACGACGGCGCGCGCAAGACGGGCGGATTTCAGGATCTCCACCTCGCTGGAAATCATCGAATCCGCCTGGATCCGAACCGGCGCCCCATCCTTCTCCTCGGCGAATTTGGTGAGGCTGTCGTCAAGCAGGATGCGCGTCGCGGCCGTGTATTCGGCGGGCGTGAAGACAAGATAGAGAACGCCGAGAGCGAGGCCGACGGCGGCGCAAAGCGCCACAACCCTTGTCTGCCGCAGCGCGATCGCGGCCAGCCTCTCCACGTCGATGAAGCGGTCTGCATCCTCGGATGCGATCGACAGCCGGCTGCGCGGCGGAAAGCTGGTCTGATGCATGGTCCTCGCAGGCGTCGCACGCCGCTTTTGTTCTTCCTGGCTGCCGTTGGGGAGCCGCGACGAGGCGGCATCAAACATGCCTATTGGGCGAGAATGCGTCTCATGCCATCTGCGGCGACAGGTGCATCAGATCGCAAGGGTCTCCACAGCCGGACACTGCGTCCGGCTGTGGACAGGTGAGATGTGCTCAGGCCGCTTCGGCGCGGGATCCTGCTTGAGCCATCATCTCTGCTATCGGCTCGAAGACGAGATCGCGGATGTCGCCGCGGGCAAGCGCCAAGGCCACATTCGCCTGGATGAAGCCTTCCTTGGAGCCGCAGTCGAACATGCGTCCGTCGAATGGATGCGCATGGAAACGCTGGGTTTCGGAAAGCCGCTTCATGGCGTCGGTCAGCTGGATCTCGTCGCCCGCGCCGCGCTCCTGTGTGCCGAGAAGCTCGAACACTTCCGGCTGCAGGACATAGCGTCCGTTGATGTAATAATTTGAAGGAGCGACGGCGGGAGCCGGCTTTTCGACCATCTCGGTTACGACAAATCCCGAGCCGACGTCCGCGCCTTTGCCGACGATTCCGTATTTGTTGGTTTCGGTCGGATCACATTGCTCGACGGCAATGACATTGCCCCCCGTCTTCCCGTAGAGCTCCATCACGCCGGCAAGACATCCCTTCTTCCCGAACGAGACCATGTCCGGCAGGAGAAGGGCGAAGGGCTCGTCGCCGACGATGTCGCGGGCGCACCAGACGGCGTGGCCGAGGCCATCCGGCGCCTGCTGCCGCGTGAAGCTGACCGCTCCTGCCGGCAGTTGCATCGTCTGCAGCGTCGCCAGTTGATGGTGCTTTTTCGCTTGGGTCAGTGTGTCGAGCAGTTCCGGCTGGATGTCGAAGTAGTCCTCGATCACGTGCTTGTTGCGCCCGGTGACGAACACGATGTGCTCGATGCCCGCCTCCAGGGCCTCGTCGACGGCGTATTGCACGACGGGACGATCGACCACGGTCAGCATTTCCTTCGGCATGGCCTTCGTGGCCGGAAGGAACCGCGTTCCGAGGCCAGCCACCGGTATCACTGCTTTTCTGACTTTCTGCATGTCATATCCCTCGTGGAAATTGCGCCCCCGCCCAATTCCGTGTTTTCCGCCTATCCGGTCTGTTGGAGTGTCCCTCGCGAACGGAACGCCTTGCCGAGCCGATGCAGCCTGGCTGCGATCGGCATCTTCAGATGCCTGACCGCCATCGGATCGCGTAGCGCAGTCATGATCGCCTTCAACGGCGCGCGCTGCTTCAGATGCTGCACGAGAGTGAGGAAGGATCTGCCCTCTTCAAGGCTGCGCATGCGCCTCGCCTGCGCGGTCTGCGCGGCCTGATCCAGCGGATGGTCCCGCATGAAGGCTTCATCGGCGGCCAGCATCGCTTCGACGTGGTGCAGCTCGAGCACGCGGGAGATGGAGCCCGATCGAATATGGTAGGCGTAGCCCGGCTCGGAGACCACGACGCAGCGGCCGCCTCTCGCCAGCGCCGAGGCGAGAAAGACATAGTCCTCGCCGATGCGCACCGTCTCGACGTAGCGCAAGGCGTTTCGCTCGACGAAGCGTCGCTCGAAAATCGGCTTCATGTAGCCGAACGAGAAAGTGTTCTCGAACAGCAGGTTTGCCGCAATGAAGTCGGCGAGGCTGAGCTCGGAAAGACTTGCCAGTCGCGCCGACTCGAACATGACCGTTTCGGCGCCATTCGCCTCCTGCACCACGCTGAGATTGTCGACCGCGATCTGGGCATCGAACCGCTCGGCGCGGCGGATCATTCGGGCGAGACGGTCCGGATAGACCGTGTCGTCGGAGTCGAGCACCGCGATCCAGCGCCCGCGCGCGATCTCCAGCCCGGCATTGCGCGCGGCGCCCGCGCCGCGGTTCTTCTCGAGCTGGACCACCCGCACCAACTCGGCCGGAAAGGAACATGCCACCTCGACGGTCCGGTCGGAGGAGCAGTCGTCGACGACCACAACCTCCACGGTCACGTCGCGCTGGGCGATCGCACTTTCGATGGCGCGAGCGATCGACCGCTCCGCGTTGAACGCGGCGATCACGAAGCTAACGTCAGGCCGCATCGGGCTGCCGCCTCTCCGCTTCGCCATACTGGCGGATTTCACGGAAGCCGAGCAGCCCGCTGACCACGCCGGAATGCAGTATGCCCCGCAGCACGAAGCGATTGCGCCTTACCGGGGCGATTGCGAGCGCTGCGGCGGCAGCGAAGCAATAGCCTGCCTTCGCCGCGGCAAGGCCGACCTGCCGCAGGCCCGCGAGACCCTGGCGTGTTTCGCCGAGCAGTCGGCCATGGGTCTGTCCGAACCTGAACCGGCGTTTCGTGAGCCAGTTGAACAGCGCACGGTTCTGGGGAACTTTTTCGTAGACCGTTGCTGCCGGCGCAAAGGTGATCCGGCCGCCAGCCTGGTGCAGCTGCGTGAAATACTCGGTGTCCTCGCCGCCCGTGCTGCCAAGCGCGAGATTGAACCGGCGTTGCGAAACGTGGGGCGAGGCGAGGCGCAGCAGCACGTTGCAGGTATAGCCGGTGCGGATATCGCCATTGACCCAGACGGGAGCGGTCGAGTGAAAATCGCCGCGCTTCATCCAGCCGGGCGCATCATCGGAATAGACGGCCTGCACCGGCCCGAGCACGGCATCCGCTCCGGTCGATTCGGCCACCTGCAGCAACTCGGCCAGCCATTCCTCCGACGCCGTCTCATCGTCGTCGATGAAGGCGAGATAGTCGCCCGTGCTATTTTCGACGCAGGCATTGCGCGCGATGGAAATGTTGGATGCCGGGCAGTGCACATAGGCGACCGGGAACGGAAGTTCCGCGGCCAGGGCATAGACGCGTTCCCGCGCGCTCGGCACGACATCGTTGTCGGCCACGATTACCCTCACCGTCGCGTTCGCCGGCAAGCTCAGCGCGGCTATCGAGAGCAGCGTGTCGTCCAACTCGCGCCTGCGATAGGTGCATACGCAGACATCAATTCGCAAGGTTCCGCCGGTGGTCATGGTGCAGGCGCCTCGCGCTTTCGGAAATTCAGCAACTGCAGCCAGAAGCCCGCGGACCAGGCGAGGTGCATCACCATGGCGGAAAACCCGGCGAGCGGAGCGTAAGGATTGCGCTGGCTGACCGCCATCCATGCGCCGTAGCCGAGGCAAGCCGCAGCCCACAAGCCGGCCGGCAGCAGCGCGGCAAGGTTGAGGAACGCCAGCGACATGCCGACAACCACGGGGAACACCATCAGCGGAATCATCTGCCGGATCTTCGGCATCGCCCGGTGTTTCAGGATGTTCTTGGCGCGACCCCTGCCGTAGCCGAGATATTGCCTGAACAGGGCCGGCACCGATGCGCGGGGGTAGTAGACCATGAAGGTCTTGTCGGTCATCCAGATGCGATGGCCAGCCGCCCGTAGTCGGTAGTCGAGTTCGGCATCCTCGTTGTGGCTGAAGCTCTCGTCGTAACCGCCGACCGATCGAAATGCGGCCACACGCATGAAAGCGTGGTGTCCATGGTCGGTCCAATGACCCTTGGCGCCGTGCCGGTGGGGCGAGCCCCCGTTGCCGAGCCTCGAATTCTGGGCAATGGCGGTCGCCTTCTGGAAGGCGCCGAAACCTTTCGTCGCCATCGAAACGACGACGGACGCAGCTTGCGATGCTTCGGCCTCCTCGATCAGCCGGTCGCAATAGTCCTCGGGATAGTCGCCATGCGCGTCGATCCGGATGAAGCTTTCGAACTGGTCGCCGAGTTCTTCGACCGCAAGGTTCACCGCCGCGCTCTGGATCTTCCTGGCATTGTAGAGCAGCGATACCTCGGGCTTGGCCGCGGCGATGGTCTTCACGATCTCCTGCGTTCCATCGACGCTGCCGCCGTCCACGACCACGATCTTCATCCCGAGACGGTTTGCCGACGGGCTCAGCCGGTCGATCAGCGCCTCGATGTGTTCCGCTTCGTTCAGGCAGGGTATCACCACCATGCACGGCAACACCGGCATGGAACCCGTCGTCTCTCTACCCATGTCACTCACTGCTTCACGCCGCCCGCACCGCCCCATCGGATGAACTCGAGCCGGCCAGGGCCTTCAGCCTGTCGACCAGCGCCCGGCAGTCGCGCAGACCGCTGACCCACGTGCCGCGGTCTTCAGCCAGGATTTTCTGGCGGGCGGCCGCATAGCTGCCGGCATTCATCTCGCCGAGGCGCGCGCCAAGCGTCCAAGCCGAAGCTTCGTCGAGCAGGATTCCCATCTGGCGCGCGGCGAGGAACCGACCCGTCTCGGTCTGCCTCATCGCGATCGGAACGACACCGTAACGACAGCCTTCATAAAGCCGATTGGGCAGCAGCCAGCTTGAATTCAGCCCTTCCTCGAAGAAGTCGATGGCCCAGGCGAAATGCACCTCGCCATAAATCCGGGCGAGGTCTTCCGGGTTGCGGTAGGAGCCCTCGAAGCGAAGATGCGGCTCGGAGCCGACGAATGCGTCGAAATCGGGAAACTCCGAATAGGCCGGCCGGCCGCGCAGGACGACCTCGTAGCGGCCTTCCATCTGCCGGGTGAACGCGGCAAGCAGGTGCAGCGATTTTCGGCAGCGCAACGCGCCGAACCAGCCGATCGTCCACGGCTTGTGACTTGAGGCTTCGATTGCCTGGCTTCTCGGGTCTGCGGAACTGTCCGAGAGATCGAGCACCTTGTTCTGCAGCAGCATCACCGGGGCATCGATCTGCCCGAGGCGCTGGAAGTAGTCGCGCACGAAGGCCGGCGAACTCGTCATCAGCAGCGCGGCATCCCTGCCAAGCGCGCGTTCGGCACCCCGCATCGCCCTCGACACCTTGTTCTGCCCGAGCAGGAGGCGATGGATGTCGAGGCATTCATAGGCGACAGGGATATCGGCCGAAAGCAGCGTCCTGGCCCGTTTGGCCAACGCCAGCATTTCAAGATTGCGGCCGATGATGACGTCCGGCTTTGCAATGCCCTTCAGCTTGGCACGCAGCGACAGCGACGCCTTGGCAATCGCGAGGAGCCGTTGCGCAAACCTGCCGTCTTGCGTCGGTCCCAGGTCGATGGGCGAAAGCCCGTCGATCTGTGCAGTCGCCGGGTGCATGCTCCTGCGAAATCCGGCCAGCGTCACCTTGGCTCCGCCCGCCTGAAGCATGATCACCCGACGGCGCACGGCCGGGTCGGAGAGATCGTGCACGAGATAGAGAACATGCAGAGTGGAAATCGAATTCACTCCTGGCCGCTCAGTTCAGCTTGCAGACGATGGATTCGGGGAACTGGCAGGCATCGCCGGCTGCAGTGAACGCGATCCGATCGATTTCGGCGGCAACCGGTCCTGCGGGCTCTGCAAATGTGCCCATCCACGATTTCAGCGTGTCGCTGCCCCACAGGCTGAGATAGATCTTGGATGCATGGCTGGGCAGCTTGGCAGGGTCCGTCGCTTCACCGACGAGTTCGTCGTTCACATACCAGCGGATGCGGTCCTTCTCCCACACGAAGGCATAGTCGTTGAAGCCCTGGTCGGCGCCGCCGGGAACGTCCACCAGTCTTTCGGGGCCGGCGTTTTTCCCGTCGACATACGTGTTGATCTGCACCTTCGAGGGGTTCTTGCCGAGAACCTCGAAATCGATCTCGTCATGCGGCTGTTTGTGAACAGGCCCGATATAGGTGAAGAAGCCCGTGTTCAGGCCTGAACCGGCCACCGCCTTCATGCGAATTTCGTAGGCGCCGTAGCCGTAGCGCGGGTTGGTCTGGATCTCGCCGCAGACATAGGCGCGATCCTTGGTCTGCTGCTTCGCGAAGCCCAGCCGCAGCGTGCCGTCGGCGACCTCCACCTGACCTTTCGACCAGGTGCAGTTCTGATGATCGCCATTCGCCCAACCATCTGAAACGTACCAATGCTTCGTGTCGAGGCGGTCGAAATTCTCGATGAAGGATTTGCCTCCAGCGAGCTCTTCCGCGAGCGCGGCGGTCGGAGTGCAAGCTAGCGAGACAACAAACAGTCCGATGGCGAGGATAGGGGATTTGAGATTTCCGGTCGTGTTGGTCGCGTTCTGAATCACAGGCCCATCATCTGTACCTTGGCAGCAGGCTTCGCACGCCGCCTGTCAAATCACAGCGAATGCTGACGAGGTCCGTACATGGGCAACAGGTATGATCGGAATGTGACGAGCCTTCACAATTCCCCAAAAGAACGGCGATAACGTTTTGTGAGCGCTGGTTATCTCCGTCCCTGCCGCACGGTGTCCAAAGGCAGGTCTTCCGCAGCGTTCTCCTGCGAAAAGACTTCCACCTGGCCCCGGAGCGCGATCACGAAACCGATCTGTTTTTCCAGTGATCGGATGCGCCTTCTGTAGCGGATCATCGTGTCGGTCATGTCATCGATTTTCGCGGACATGGACACTTCGGCGCCATCGTTCTCCAAGGCTTCATATGAAAACGCGGCATCGGCGGCGAGTTTTTCGTGGCGGGCGCGAAGGCCGTTTCGCTCACGCTCTATTTCCAAGCGAAGGTCGTCGAGCACCTTATGGAGCCGCTGCAGCCGGCTCGCATCTGTCTCTCGGTCCCGATTCGGGTTTCGGATTTGAAAGCGAAACAGCGCCATCGTGAGTCGATCCCCTTTTTGTCCACGGCGAAGCCTATCGGCGACGTGGCGCCGAATGCTAGCCGCCGGCGCCGACGCTTGCCCGCGGCGCCATCCTCTCGCGCAGCAATTGAAGCAGTTTCCGCATCAAGTCCCGCTCGGTCAACAGCACGAGGAAGGCATAGATGATGCTGCCGGCCAGGCCGCAAATCACCACCTGCAACGCCGCGTTCGGTACGTCGTCCCTGATCTGATCGAGCAGGAATCGCACGGCGACGGCCATGATGAAAGCGGTGACCATCGGTCGGCTGGTCACATAAAGGCCGGACAGGAATGGCGTGCCGTCGGAGCGGAACACCACCCATGAGTAGCCGACCAGGGTGATGATGTTGGCGATGCACAGCCATATCATCGCGTCCACGAGTCCCCCCGTCATCACGCCGTAGCTGACACAGCCATAGACGAGGATCGCCCGAATCACCGCGACCCACCACAGCACGCTGCTCTGCCCGGCGCCCTTCAGATAGGGAATGAAGGTGCTGCACGGGGTGAGAATGCCCTTGGACAGGGCAAGCAATCCGAGGATCGGCCACGCGTAGGCCCACTGGGGTCCGAAGATCAGCAACATCCCGGGCTCGGCGATCGCCCAGATGCCGAACATCATCGGCGCCAGGAAGACGGTCGACACCTGGGTGCTCAGCAACAGCGCATGCGACCGGCGCGCGCGATCGTCGTTCATGTGGCTGAATGCCGGAAACAGCACGCCCATCAATGCTGTGAGCACGACCTGGTTGGGGATGCTCGAAAACCTGTTCGCCGCCGAATAGGCGCCGGCATCGGCGAGACCGAGATGGCGTGAAATGATGATCAGCGGCGACTGGAAGGTGATGAAGTTGAAGATCTCCGAGCCCATCAGGCCGAGGCTGAACGTCACAAGCCTCCGAAGCCTGCCAAGGGACATGACCAGCCGCGGCCTGTAGCGGCTTGCGTAAAAAAGCCCCGCCAGCCGCACCACCGCCGAGACGAAAAGCTGCGCCACCAGCGCCCACACTCCCCATCCGAGAACCGCCAGTGCGAGCGCAGTCACCGCACCGATCGATTCGGCAAGCACGCTCCAGGCCGCGTCCTTGCCGAAAGCCATGTTCCGCGCCAGCAGCGAATAGGCCACGTCGCCGCAAAGCTGGATCGGGATGAGAAACGCCATGACCTTTACAAGGTAGGCGGCGTCCGCGGCGCCGAGCATCTCGGCGAAGAAATCCGCCCACGCATAGAGGCCTGTCGCGAGTGTGCAGGCTACCAGCAGATTTGCCCAGAAAACGGAATGCACGGTCTCCGTTTCGAGGTCACGCCCGAGCACCAGCGAGGCCGCAAGACCGGCGCTGCCGACCATCGTCAGAAAGATCACGACGGTATGGGCGACGGCGACCATACCGAACTCCTCGGGCGAGAGGATGCGGGCGAGAAGCGGCACGGTGACAAATTTCAGCCCGAATGTGGCTGTCTTGGACAGCACGCTCCAGCCCACATTGTTCGTCACAGTTTTCAGGTTAATTGCAGGCGACATGGACGAGCACCGTTGTTCTTCTGGTCTTTGTGTCCTCATCCGGACCCGAAACAGGCCACCGAAAGGGAAGATTCCGGTGAGCCCGCAGACCTCCTAGATTTGATAAGGCGCGAAAAAATGACGAAGTGCACAGTCATCATCCCCTTCTACCAGCGAGAGCCCGGCATACTGGCGCGCGCGCTGAGGTCGGTGTTCGCGCAATCGCATCCGGATTTCGACGTGACCGTCGTCGACGACGCCTCGCCGTCGCCGGTCGAGATCGAACTGCAGGGGTTTTCGCCGGCCGAGCGGGCCCGGATAACCGTTATAGCTCAACCGAATGCCGGTCCCGGCGGGGCGCGCAACATGGGCCTCGACCACGTGCCGGCCGAAAGCTCCTATGCGGCATTTCTCGATTCGGACGACGAGTGGACACCCGACCATCTGGAGCACGCGGTCGCCGGCCTGTCACGTTTTGACGCAGACTGCTACTTTGCATCGATCAGGGGCGGTGAAGAATTCCACTACCATTTCGGCGTGTCTGCACTGGCCGAGACCACCACCGTCCTTCGGCTTTCAGACGAGCCGCCCCTGGTGGAAATCCCCGATCTCGCCGGCGTCATGCTGAAGAACTGGAGCTTTCTCCACCTCTCCTGCATGGTCATCGGCAGGAACCTGTTCCGCGAGATCCGCTTCGAAGCCGCCTTGCGGCTGGCCGCTGAGGACGTCCTGTTCTTCTACGACTGCGTTCGAGGCGCGAAGCGAATCATCCTGAGCGACGGCATAGGCGCCACGCGCGGCGAGGGGATCAACATCTTCCACGGCCTGGACAACGATTCGCCGCTGTTCCTCAAGCAGCAGTTCAACACCTGGGTCGCGCTCGACAAGCTTGAAAGCCGCTTTTCGCACGGCCCCGAAGACCAGGCATCGATCGAAGCCTACAAGCAGGTCGCGCGCCGCCAGGCGCTGTGGGGGCAGATGCGGCTGGTTCGCCGCCGCAAGGCGCCGCAGCTCGGACTTTTGGCGGAATGGGCCTGGCGCGATCCCAAGCTGTTGCGCAGCGCGGTGGAACTCGCCGTCGCCAAGATCACCCGCTAGCGAGGACAACCGCATGCATCCGTTCTACTGGGAATCCGCCCACGGCAATTTCGGCGACGACCTCAACCTCTGGCTCTGGGATTTTCTCCTCCCCGGGTTTCGCGAAGTTCACCCCGAAATACTGCTCGTCGGCGTAGGCACCGTCCTCAACCAGGCGCTGCTGCCGAAAGCCACGCGCAAACTCGTGGTCGGCAGCGGCTTCGGATACGGCAAGCTGCCGGATCTTTCCGACCCGTCCGAATGGGACATACGCTGCGTTCGCGGTCCGCTGACGGCGGAGAAGGTCGGCCTCGACAGGCGGCTCGGCATCATCGACCCGGCCGTCATGGTCGCCGACATGCCGGAGTTCGCCAACCTGCCGAAGACCGACGATGCGATATTCGTTCCGCACTGGGAATCGACCGTGGGCGGCATCTGGCCGACCGTCTGCAAGGCAGCCGGCCTGGTCTATGTCGATCCGTGCGGCGAGGCGAAATCCGTCATCCGGGCCATCGCGCAGTCGCGGCTGGTGGTCGCCGAATCCATGCACGCGGCCATACTGGCGGACGCTTTTCGGGTGCCCTGGGTCGCCGTCAGCACATCGCCCAACATCAACAGCTTCAAATGGCAGGATTGGGCGGCAACCGTCGGCGTCGCCTACAGGCCCCGTTACATTCCGGTTTCCTCGAGGGCGGAGGCGATCACGAAGGGAGCGCGCTTCTGGGGCGTGGATTTCGCCAACAGCGAGCCACAACCCGACAATCCCAACGAGCGAAGCTTCGACGACAGCCTCGTCATGACGCGCAGCGACCCTCGTCCATCCGCGCTTCGCAGCGCCGCAAAGCAGCTTCTGGCGGCACCGTCCACGCTTGCCTTGCGCCAGGCACGCAAGGCTGAGCCGCAACTGAGCGCCGACGGCGCGCTGGCCGAGCGCAAGGATCGGCTGCGCGAAGTCCTTGCCGGAATGCGCCGCGACTACTTCTGAGCGGCCGTTGCCGGCAGCAGGTAGCGAAGGGGCGAGGGGTTCGCGGTGTCGGGTTGGCGATGCGCCATGAAGGCGGCGAGTTTGTCGGCCGCCACCCCGCCGGAGATCGCCGGAATCGCGGAAGGGTTCCTGAGCGCGTAAAGGCCAGCCTGCCAGGTCCCCGCCTCGGCCTTGATGTCGAGGAAGCGGCGCAATTCGTAGCGCCCGCGAATGTGGCATTCGTGCCTGCGAAGCACGGCTGCGCTCTCCTTCGGCAGGCCGGGCGTGGCCAGGATCGCCCGGTCGGCCTCGTAGAGCCGTTGCAGATCGAGTGTCCGATGCCGGCCACTGAGCGAATCCGGTCGAACGACAGCGCCATAGCCGCACCCGTGGACGATCTTGTAGCGCGCGCCATGCAGCAGGGCGCGCACGTAGAGTTCGTAGTCCTCGCCGAGACGCAAGTCCTCCCTGTAGCGAAGCCCATGGGCGTCGAGGAAGGACCGCCGCATGACCGGCTTGAGGAACCCGATCTCACCACGGGAGACGCCGGGCCTGGAAATGTTGCCTTCGACGAAGCCGCGAAGATCGAGGAAGCGTGGCGCTGCTTCGAACTCCGGCACCTCGGGGTCCACCACCTGGCCTCGTCCGTCGATGAAAACGATATTGTCGGCGACGAAATCCCAGTCGTTCTTTGCGAGCAGCCTGTCGAAGCGACCGGCCAGATAGAAATCGTCGGCATCCAGCACCGCGATCAGCGGCGCGGACGAGTGGGCGATGGCGTGGTTGCGGGCGAAAGCCGGCCCCTTGTTGGTCTCGAGCGAAAGAACCCGCAGGCGACCGCTGCCGTCCTCCGCTGTCCTTGACGCGGCGGCAGTACCGTCGGTCGATCCATCGTCGACGACGACCACTTCGGCAACGCGATCTTCACGCAACGCCGAACGGATGGCGCGCGCAATCGTGCCGGAGGCATTGTTTGCGGCAATGATGACGCAGATAGTGGCGGGGGATGTCATTCACACCTCGATCAATCCGATTCCAAAAGCGGAGCAGACCACGCAACAGATTGGTCGCACCCGGCCAAATCGGTGTGTGCTGACGCTACCGACTCGGACTGGAAGACGAATTGTTCGCAATTGCGAACGGCGATTTCATGACAGGTCGGCGGGCGCTCGTCTTACGAATGATCCGAGCGCGGTATCCCAGGCAAACGGCCCACCTTGCGCGCCTGCGGATCTTCGGTCGGCGTGTTCTGCAAGGCCGCGTCCTTTGCCGCGCTCTCATCAAGACTCGGCTTACCGGCCGATCGCCACACGAGGAACAGCACAGCGGCGAAATACCCGATCTGCAACAGGACTGCGCAGATCACGGTCTGCACCAACGTCGTCCATACCGACTGCGTCATTACGTATGTAGTAATGGCGAACACCAGCAGGACTCCGATAAGGCCACGGAGAAAGAGCACAAAAGACATTTCTATGCCGTCGCCCCGTTCGCCCGCGATTTCGCGGCCAAGATCATTCCCAAGATTCCTTCGAAACGTTCGGCGTCGATGGTGTCGGGACCAACCGCCAAGCCCAAGATAACATATTCGTCCAAGCCCCATCCGGCAACTGGCCGGCTTTTTCCTTTGAACTGCTTAACCACGCAGCCGCCGGTTGAACAATTTGTCGTGATAGCCGAGTTTGCTCATGGGAGCCTGGAGGTCCCCATGAAGTTACGCATAGTTATACAAGAGAGAGGTATTTTATTGTTCGGCGCGGCTTGAACCGATTAGCGCCACGTGCGGCAAATTTACAAAATCTATCTTCTGCACATCTTCGGTTTTAGCCAGATATGATTTGCATCTCTGCCTAGGCTTGGACTGGCGACCGGGCATGTATCCACATGCCACATAATATGATCTGCCTATTATCCTAGTTTCACATTTCGAACACATAAGTGACTCATCCATCGCGGCGTCACTGGCCATGTTGCGTCGCAGCATTTCCCCGCCGTCCCGACCACTTGTGGAGCAGCAAATGAAACCCGCCCCCAGATTGGCCAACTCGACAGAACGACTGCGATCGGTTTCCAAGACGCAGCCGCCGATCGGCGGGGTTTTCAAACGCGGTTTCGACATCATCGGCGTCTCGGCGGGCATTCTCCTACTGAGTCCCCTGTTTCTCATGCTGGCGATGCTGGTGAAGTTTTCCGATGGTGGACGGGTATTCTACGGCCACAGTCGGATCGGACGGAACCGCCAGGTTTTCCAGTGCCTCAAATTTCGCACCATGGTCGAGAATGGGGATGAGGTTCTGGCGGCCCACTTCGCTAGGAACCCGCAGAGCCGCGAGGAATGGCTCGCCACCCGCAAGCTACAGAACGACCCTCGCGTCACGCGCGTCGGCGCCGTGCTGCGCAGGCTCAGCCTCGACGAGCTGCCGCAGATGTTCAACATCCTGCGCGGCGACATGAGCATCGTCGGCCCGAGACCGGTGGTGATGGACGAACTCGAGCTCTATGGAACGGCAGCCGCCTACTATCTGAACTCACGCCCCGGCCTGACCGGATTGTGGCAGGTCAGCGGCCGCAATGACGTTTCCTACGACGCCCGGGTCGCCTTCGACCGGCACTACGTTGAAAACTGGTCCTTCTTTTTTGACCTCAAGATCATCGTCAAGACGGTTCCCGCCGTTTTCTCGTCTCGTGGCAGCTACTGATCGGCGCAGCTTGCGCACGATGTTTCGGCAGCGCTCACAGAAAGGCTTGTCTTGAAAGCGAAACCCATCAATTACCGCGCCGCATGGCTGCGCATGAGGCGTTCTTTCCTCGCGGGCGTGACGAAATTCGCGTTGGTAGTGGCGGCGTTGACCGCGATTTCAGCGCAGGCCGCGGACTACCGGCTGGGGACCATGGACAAGCTCCGCATCCGTGTCGTGGAGTGGCAGACCGCGGAAGGCGCGGTTCGCGACTGGTCGACGATCAGCGGCGAGTATGCCGTCGGCCCCTCAGGCAAGATCTCGTTGCCACTCGTAGGCGAAATGGATGCCGCCGGGAAAACGACGTCCGAGATTCGCGAGGCAATCAGCGAGACGTTGCAGCAGAAACTCGGGCTGCTCGACCGCCCGGACGCGTCGGTTGAACTTGCCGAGTTTCGGCCTGTCTTCGTCTCCGGCGACGTTCAGACGCCGGGCAAATACCCCTATGCTCCGGATCTGACGGTATTGAAAGCAGCCAGCCTGGCCGGAGGAATACGTCGCGCGGCCGATGCCGGCCTGCGCACCGAGCGCGATTTCATCAACGCCCGCGGCAACTACGAGGTTTTCGTCGCGGAGCGGGATGGCCTCTTGGCCAAGCGCGCGCGGCTGATTTCCGAAGCCAAGGGTCTCCAGGAAATCGACTTTCCCAAGGAGCTTCAGGAAACCGCCAATGGCAAGAAACTGATCGCGGACGAGAGCGCTTTCAAGACAGCGCGCGAGACACGGCTGCGCGTGCAACTCTCTGCGATCGAGGATCTGAAGACGCTTCTACAGAGCGAGGTGGTTTCGCTGGAAAAGAAGATCGCCAGCCAGAGCCGCCAGATAGAGCTTTCGCGCAAGGAGTTGAAGGGCATCGGCGACCTTGCCGACAAGGGCCTGGCGGTGAATTCCCGCGTTCTTTCGATCGAGCGTTCGACCGCCGAACTGGAGACCAAGGTCCTGGACATGGAGACTGCCGCCTTGCGGGCCAAGCAGGACATAAGCAGGGCCACACAAGACGCGACGAACCTGCAGAACGAGTGGGATTCCGGGGTCGCCCAGGAACGCCAGCAGGCGGAATTCGCCATCGAACAGCTGAACCTGAAAATCGCGATGTACAGGGACTTGATGGCTGAAGCATTGGCGCGCGATCCGCAGGCCGGGCGCACAAGCGGTGACGCGTCGCCCGAGATCGGCTTCTCCATTGTCCGTGAAGCGGAAGGAAAGACGACTGAGATGCCGGCTGAAGAGAACACTCCGGTTCTGCCAGGCGACGTCATCAAGGTGGGCATCGCGGCGATACCGGCCAACTAGCGTCGACTTGCTCGGACCTGTCCATGAAGATCGCAAAGGCAAGTCTCGTCAGCCCGGACCACAATTTCTGGTACGGGTCTTTCGCGGTCGCAATCTCGACCTTCATCCTGGCCTATTCGGCGCGGTTCGGACAGGTTTCGGTACTTGCCTATTACGGACTGTGGCTGCCGCTGATCCTGGTCGATTACCGGCATTCGCTGGGGAACTACACCCGCTTCTACTGGATCATCGCCTTCGGCGTCTTTGCCTGCCTGTCGGTGTTCTGGTCCGCCGCGCCCGGCGTGACAGCGCGCGCGGGCGTGCAATATTTGTCCCACATCGTCTGTGCGCTGATCGCGGCACGGACCGTCAATGTGCGGACGATGGCGCTCGGCATGCTCGCCGGCGTCATCTTCGTGCTTCTCTACTCCCTTGCCTTCGGCGGCTACCACTATGATCCGCTGGACGGCGACTACAGCTTCGTGGGCGCCTTCGCCTCCAAGAATCAGCTCGGCTTCTTCGCCTCGCTCGGCATCTATTTCGCTTTTGCCTGCATCTTCGTCCTGGGCGAGCGCGGATTCGCCCGGCTGCTTGCCCTTTTTGGCGGATGCCTGTCCGGCTATGCGCTGATCGCCTCGCAGTCCGCCACATCGATCATAGCCACCGCAGCCACGCTGGTCGTCATGATCGGCCTCAGCGTCACGGTCCTGTTTGCGCCGCGCACCAGGAAGACCCTCTTCGCGCTCGGTATCGTACTCGTGCTCGGACTCGTGTTCGTCGGATTGAATCTTGGCGGCATGGCGATGGTGCTGGGCGCCTTCGGCAAGGACGCGACACTGACGGGGCGCACCTATCTGTGGGCGGAAGGTATCGCGGCGGGTTGGGAGTCTCCGGTCGTCGGCGCCGGCTATTATGCCTACTGGGTCCAGGGCTTCTCCGAAGCCGAGCGCCTCTGGGAGGAATTCTACATCGGCTCCCGCAGCGGCTTTCATTTCCACAACACCTACATCGAACTGTTCGTCGAACTCGGCTTCATCGGACTTCTGCTCGCCGGCCTGGTCATCGTCCGGGTCTGGCTCGGCTATCTGCTCCGCCTTCTCCACGGCCACGACGTCATGCGCTCCCATCTTCTGTTCGGCGTCGCCTTCATGCTCCTGGTCCGCTCTTTCTTCGAAGTCGACGTGATGCACCCATACGCGATCGGATCATTCCTGCTCTACTATTCGGCGGGCCTGCTCGCGGCATCGAAACCGGCGCGCGACCTGGCATTCCCCGCCGCGCAACCGGTCTCGCACCTGCGGGTTCGTCACGCCCGATGAACAGGCTGCATGGCATCCAGTATCTGCGCGCCGTGGCGGCCATCGCCGTGGTGGTCTTCCACGCGGCCGAGCGCACTGGCGGGCATTTCGTCATCGGCGCCGCCGGCGTGGACGTGTTCTTCGTCATCAGCGGTTTCATCATGTGGGTGATCTCGGAGCGCAGGCCGACCACGCCCGCCCGGTTCATGCGCGATCGGCTGCAGCGCATCGCACCGGTCTACTGGGTCGCGACCGGCATCATGATTGCCGGCGCACTTGCCGGCCTGTTCCCGAATTTGAAGCTCACGCTCGGCCACATACTCGGCTCGCTGTTCTTCATCCCGCATCAGTCGCCGAGCAACGGGCAGGTCTGGCCGGTTCTGGTCCAGGGCTGGACGCTGAACTATGAGATCTTCTTCTACGTCGTTTTCGCCGCCTGCCTGCTGCTGCCGTCACGGTTCCGACTCGCGGGCCTGGCGTTGGTGCTGCTAGGCCTGGCTGGAGTGGGCTTTGTCCAGGACAGCGGCAATCCAATTGTGGCGACATACACCGACCCGATCATCCTGGAATTCCTGCTCGGCGCCCTTGTGGGAAAACTCTGGCTGGATGGCAGGATTCCCTTGCCCGCCACGGGCACTGTCCTGATCGTTGCCGCGCTCCTCGGCTTCGCGATCGTCGGCACCACCCATGTCGGTTTTGGCCCGCTCTCCTTCGGCCCGTTGGCTGCCGCGCTGCTGATCGGCGTGCTCGCGCTGGAGAAGGCTGGCGCGGTCCGCCATCTCCGGCCGATGCTCTATCTCGGCGACGCGTCCTATTCGATCTACCTGTTCCACACCTTCGCGATTTCGGTCGTCGCCAAGCTGGCTGCATTGCTGGCGATGCCCGCTGCAGCGGCAATGATCCTTGCCGTGGTCGCAGGCGTGACGATCGGCACTGCGGCTTATGAAATGCTGGAAAAACCCATGATCGCAGTCTTCAAAGGCTCGTCGAGCCGAAAACGCGCACGCAAATCGGTCGAGGACAATCGACCGGTCCCTGAGAGCGTCTGAAGTCCGCAGACGGGATCCGGTTTGTCGTCAAATGTGATGTTGAGGTAGCTGACATGCGAATTTTCGTGACAGGGGGAGCCGGCTATATCGGCTCGCATTTCTGCGTGGCAGCACTGCAAGCGGGCCATGACGTCGTTGTCTTCGACAATTTTTGCAACAGTGACCCGGGGGTTCCGTCGCGGATCGCGCGCATTGCGAGGCGGCCTTGCAGCGTCGTCACCGGAGACGTTCGGCGCAAGCAGGACATATCGAATGCCCTGCGCTCGGCTCAGCCTGATCTGGTGGTGCACCTGGCAGGGCTGAAAGCCGTCGGGGATTCGGTCGCCAGGCCACTGGACTATTTCGAAACCAATGTGGGCGGCACTGCATGCCTCCTCGAAGCCATGAAGGAACACGGCGTCCACCGTCTCATCTTCAGTTCCTCAGCTACCGTCTATGGCCAGCCCGTCGAGCTACCGCTGAAGGAATCGCACCCCCTGAATCCGACCAATCCGTACGGGCGTTCCAAGCTCATGGCGGAGTGGTTGTGCGATGATTTCCAGCGCGCCGAGGGCAATGTCAGCATCGTCGTTCTCCGCTACTTCAATCCGGTCGGCGCGCATCCGAGTGGAGGGATCGGTGACGATCCCGTCGGCGTGCCCAACAATCTGATGCCCTTCGTGACTCAGGTTGCGAGCGGCCAGCGCGAGCGTCTCCATATTTTCGGGACGGACTACCCCACCCCCGACGGAACCGGCGTCCGCGACTATCTCCATGTCTGCGATCTCGCCGAGGGGCATCTGGCGGCTATTTCCAGATCGGACACGCCTGGCTTCGTGACCGTGAACCTGGGGACCGGGACAGGATATTCGGTCCTGGATGTGGTTCGTACCTTCGAACGGGAGACGGGGCGCGCCATACCCGTTGCATATGGAAAGCGGCGCGAGGGGGATCTCGCCCAATACTACGCTGATCCCGCCAGGGCGCTGCACCTGCTCAACTGGCGGGCCCGAAGGGACCTTGGGGAAATGTGCCGCGATGCCTGGGCGTGGCAACGGGGGAGCTCCACCGAGTAGTGCGCAGGCGTCCATGCGTTGACGTCGATATTGAACATCGTGGCGCACATTGAGGCACCCGGCCCAAAAAACACCGTGAGGCAACGACCTCGCAAAGGACCTTGACCCCGGCGATGGCATCAGGCCGATCTTGCGACTTGGCTTCGCCGGTCGCTTTCATCTGGTCGCGCCAAGTCGGGTCAGTAGCGCCGCGACATCCATCCCCAGTGTCCGCAAGGCAGTATTGTCCCGGCAGTCGAAAAACGCGCGCGATGTCTGTGTCATAGGAGAGCGTCGTCGGCTGGAAGCTGCCCTCCTGATTGGCCTCGCGCAACGCCGTCATGACCGACAGGGACGTATAGAGGGCCAGCGGCCCTTTCGATTGACGCCGCCGCCGTACAGCTCTGCCCCACGGCCGCCACCGGTTCGCGCGAATAGATCGGGTCAAGCGCCGGTAGAAGACTCCCTCGTAGCGCATCGCTGCGCCGCCATCGCGTCGGCAAGGGTGAGCCTCCCCACTTCATCCGGTTCCTCCTCTCATATCTCCGACGCGCATGTTGCATCATGGATCCAATGCTGCCATAACCGCCCGGGGCGGGAGGAACTGATCGTGAAGTGTCAGGATTACGACGTGATCGTTCTGGGGGGCGGCAGCGCCGGCATTGCGGCGGCGGTCGCTGCGGCCCGGAACGGCGCGCGCACGGCCCTGGTGGAAGCCGGTCCGATGCTGGGTGGAGAGCTGTTGACGGGCATGACCGTCGATGGCGCGATCAACGGACGCGGCGAGGAGACGGTGGGCGGCGTCCTGACCGACCTTCTCCAGCTTTGCCGAGACATGGGCGGCTTCGTCGCCAAGCTGAATGACTGGCGGCTGATCCAGTACGTCGCCTACGATCCGGAGATCATGAAGATCGCGATCCCGCAACTGGTGTTCGGGGCCGGGGTCACCGTCTATCTCCAGACCTTCGCCGAGGAGACGGTTCAGGACGGCGGCAGGATTTCGGGCCTGGTGGTGCGCAACAAGGGCGGCCGGCAGCTGCTGACGGCGCGCGCCTTTGTCGACGCTTCGGGCGACGGCGACCTCTGCGCCATGGCCGGCGCCGAGATGCTGAGCGTGGGCCGGGACGAGAAGCCCCAACCGATGTCGATGATGTTCCGCATGGCCAATGTCGACACCGCCGGGCTTCTCGGCTTCGTGCGCGAGCACCCCGAGTGCGTCGCCGTGGGCGAAAGCCAAGCGATTCGGGGCGGGCGGACAGATCGCGAGATCACCGAGGAAATCTACCGGCAGGGCCAGCCCTGCGTCTTCTTCAAGGGCGATGGGCCGCTGCTCGGCGGCGCGATCGAGCGCGGCGAGATGTTTGCGACCGCGCTGATCATGATCCAGCCCACCTCCGACACCCGTCGCGAGGTCTGCATCAACGCGACGCGCATAACCCTCGACGAGCCGACCCGGCCCGACAACATGGCGACGGCGTTGCGCGTCCTGACCGCACAGGTGTTCCAGTGCGCCGAATTCCTGCGCAAGTCCGTGCCCGGCTTCGGTGCAGCCAGCATATCCGGCATGTCGCCGCGGATCGGGATCCGCGAAACCCGGCGCGTCGTCGGCGACTACATCCTGACGGAAGAGGACGTCCTGGAGGCAAGGAAGCGTGGGGACGGTGTGGCCAAGGGTTGCCATCACGTCGACATCCATCAGGACGGGACCGGACAGATCCGCATCCCGGTCGCCGACGGCGGTTCATACGACATTCCGCTTGCCAGCCTGCTGCCGCAAGGTCTGGAGAACGTGGTCATTGCGGGGCGCTGCCTGTCGGCGAGTCGCGAGGCGCAGGGGTCGGCGCGGGTCATGGGCAGCTGCCTGGCGATGGGCCAGGCGGCGGGCAGCCTGACCGCGATGGCGGTCACCCAAAGCAACCACGCCAGGCTGCGCGACATTCCTGTGGCCCGGCTGCGTCAGACCCTGAAGGATCAAGGCGCGATCCTCGAAGGAACCAGGTGATGGACGCTGGCCGCGGCCGATGTCTTCATCCCGCAATGAGATCAGGCTTCTGCGTCCGCCGTTTCGGGCGACGTCAGCATCGCGCAAACCTGCTCCTGCGTGCCCCGGTTGTGCGCCTTGAGCCGCTGGCTCAGAAGCTCCAGGTCGCGCGCGCGCAATGCGTCCATCATCGCGCCATGCTCGTCGCGCGAGCCGCGATGTGCGTGCCAGGCAGAAATCTCGGGTTTCGCTGTGAACGCAAGTCGCTCTTGTCCCGGACAGGCCGCATCCGTTCTTGGGGATTGGAACTGTCACCCCGCGGAGACGGTTCGCCGTGCGAATGGAGCGGAGCAGCATCCCCACAGTCAACAAGACTTAATTGAAATACAGGCAAACCAAACGAAGAGGGAAAGATGACACTGCTGTCTCGTGATTTTGCGAGATCGATCATGACGAGAGTCCGTTCGATCGCGGCCGCTACCATGCTTGCGGCGCCCATCATGTCCGCCGGAGCAGCGCTTGCGCAGGACGGCAAAACTATCACCGCAGTATTGCATTCGGGCCTGCGCGTACTCGATCCGATCATCACCACGGCTCACATTACCCGCAACCATGGCTACATGATCTACGACGTGCTTGTAGCGCAGAACAAGGACTTCGCGCCACAGCCGCAGATGGCCGACTTCGCAGTCTCCGAGGACGGGTTAACCTACACCTTCACGCTACGCGACGGCCTCAAGTTCCACGATGGCGCGCCGGTCACCGCAGCCGATGCCGTTGCATCGCTGCAGCGCTGGGGCAAACGCGATGCCGGCGGCCAGCTTATCTTCGATGTCACCGCGAGCCTTGAGGCCACAGATGACAAGACCATCACCTGGACCCTGTCGACGCCATTCGGTCCGCTTCTCGATATCGTCAGCAAGCAGTCATCGGTACCGCCCTTCATCATGCCGGCGCGCGTTGCGCAAACCCCCGCAGACCAGGCGATCAGCGACAACACCGGTTCGGGACCCTTCGTCTTCGTGAAGGAAGAATTTGAACCCGGTGTCTCCGTGACCTACGCGAAATTTGAGGACTATGTGCCACGCGCGGAGCCCGCAGACTGGATGGCGGGCGGCAAGGTCGTCAAAGTCGATAGGGTGAAATGGGTTACGATGCCTGATGCCCAGACCGCGATCAACGCGCTGGTTTCAGGCGAAATCGACTATCTGGAGCAGACGCCGATCGACCTGCTTCCGCTCCTCGAAACCAGCCCGGATGTGGCGGTCGAGGTGCGCAATTCGCTCGGCTACCAGACGATGGGCCGCATGAACTTCAAGCATCCGCCGTTCGACAATATGAAGATCCGGCAAGCCGCCTTGAAGGCGATGAGGCAAGAGCCGATCCTCGCGACAATGATCGGTAATCCGAAATACTATAAGAAGTGCGGCGCTATCTTCGGATGCGGAACTCCGCTCGCATCCGAGGCAGGCACGGAAAGTCTCACCGGCGCCGGTGACGTGGCCGGGGCCAAGGCTTTGCTCAAAGAGGCCGGCTACGACGGTACGCCGATCGTGCTGATGCAACCGACGGATGTGGTTGAACTTACAGCCCAGCCGGTCGTGGCTGCGCAGCTGCTGCGCGAAGCCGGCTTCAACGTAGACATGCAAGCGATGGACTGGCAGTCGGTCGTGACACGCCGTGCCAACCAAGCAGCTCCGTCGGAAGGCGGCTGGAACATCTTTTTCACCAACTGGATGGTGCCGGAGATTTCCTCGCCGTTGCTCAACTCGATGGTCAACGGAGGCGGCGACAGCGCATGGTTCGGTTGGCCCGATGATCCGGAACTGGAAGCGTTGCGCGCGGAATTCATTGCCGCCACCTCGTTGGAAGCACGAAAGCAAGTTGCCGCACGCATCCAGGCACATGTAGTCAATGTGGTGAACTACATACCGCTCGGCCAATATCTTCAGGTCCAGTCGCGCCGCACGAACATCGTGAACATGATTCCCTCACCGGTGTTGGTGTTCTGGGAGGTCAACAAAACTTAGTCGGCCAGTTCCGTCCCCCGGCCCTCGGGGCGGGGGACGCCATCTCGTCTGATTTCAGAAGGAGCCTTCTCGCGATGCTTGGCTATATCATCCGGCGAATCCTCGCCATTTTTCCGGTGATGGCGATTGTCGCGATCTTCGTGTTCCTGCTGCTTCGGCTGACGCCGGGCGACCCGGCGGCGATCATCGCGGGCGATTCAGCCACGCCTGCGCAATTGGAGCGTATCCGTGAGTCGTTGGGCCTCGCCGAACCGCTGCACGCGCAATTCGTTACTTGGATGGGACAGCTTCTCCAGGGAGATCTGGGCACTTCCATCATCTCTAACCAGCCTGTCACCCGGCTGATCGGTCAGCGCATCTGGCCGACATTGCAGATCGGAACGCTGACGATCATCTTGTCGGTGCTGATCGCCGTGCCGCTCGGCGTACTCGCGGCCTGGCGCCACCGCACGTGGGTCGACTATGCTGTGATGACCTTCTCGGTGCTGGGTTTTTCCATCCCCGTCTTCGTCATCGGTTACATCTTCATCAAGATCTTCGCCATCGACATGCGCCTCGTCCCGGTGCAGGGCTACATGGCCCCGTTGCAGGACCCTCAGGGGTTTTTCATCCGCGCGATCCTGCCCTGCCTGACGCTGGCAACCATCTATGTCGCGCTGATCGCGCGCATGACGCGCGCCAGCCTCCTCGAAGTGCTCGGTGAGGACTATGTACGCACGGCGCGCGCCAAAGGCGTCAAGGAGCACATCGTCCTTTTCCGCCACGCGCTCCGAAACGCTGCTGTGCCGATCATGACGATGATCGGAACAGGATTCGCACTACTGATCTCCGGCGTCGTGGTGACGGAAAGCGTTTTCAACATTCCTGGCATCGGACGCCTGACGGTCGACGCGATCCTCGCGCGCGACTACCCAGTCATCCAGGCGATGATCCTGCTGACGAGCGCGATCTATGTCTTCGTCAATCTGATCATCGACCTTTCCTATTCGCTATTCGATCCGAGGATACGCTACTGATGGCCGCCCAACCGCAACCGACGTCCGCAATGCAGGTGGTGCTCGGCGCGATCGGCCTGCCGCGCCGCTGGCGTCTCGGCGTCGGTCCGATCGTCGCCGGGCTCGTGCTCGCCGCGATCGTACTCGCCACGGCCACCGCCTATCTCTACGTGCCGCACAATCCAATGCATATGGACGCGCTCCTACGCCTCAAAGGGCCGAGCGAGGCTCACTGGATCGGCACGGACGCCTATGGCCGCGATCTGCTCTCGCGCGTCATGGTCGGCGGACAGGTCTCGCTCCTGATTGGTACCGGTGCAGCCATCGTATCGGTGCTGATCGGCCTTGTCATCGGGCTCGTTTCCGGCTTCTTCCGCACGGCTGACGCCATCATCATGCGTATCATGGATGCGCTTATGGCAATCCCGTCGATCCTGCTCGCCATCGCGCTCGTGGCGCTCAACGGTCCAAGCCTCTGGTCGGTCATCTTCGCAATCACCATTCCCGAAATCCCGCGCGTGGTGCGCCTCGTTCGCTCGGTCGTCCTGTCGGCGCGCGAGGAGCCGTACGTGGAGGCAGCAATCGCGCTCGGGTCGTCCATGCCGAAGATTCTGTGGAACCACCTTATGCCGAACACACTCGCCCCACTCATTGTGCAGGGGACCTACATCTGTGCATCGGCAATCCTGACCGAGGCGATCCTATCCTTCCTTGGCGCGGGCGTCTCCACCGAGATTCCCACGTGGGGCAACATCATGGCCGAGGGGCGCATGTTCTTTCAAATCAAGCCGGAGCTGATCTTCTGGCCCGGCCTGCTCCTGTCGCTGTGCATCCTGTCGATCAATCTTCTGGGTGACACCGCGCGTGATCTGCTCGATCCGCGCCTGAAGAAGCGGGAGACCTGAGCGATGCAGTTCCGAAACCGCAAGTTCGACAACGCGCCGGCCGCACTAAAAATCGACGATCTCGTCGTGCGTACGGCCGGCGACGGCGACCCCGTCACGATCCTTGACGGAATCGACGTGATCATCCGCCAGGGCGAAACCGTGTGTCTTGTGGGCGAAAGCGGCTCGGGCAAGTCGGTCACCTCGCTCGCCATAATGGGACTTCTGCCCAAGGGCGCGCTCGAAGTCTCGGGCGGACGCATCGAGTTCGACGGCCGCAACCTCATAGAGCTCGACGCATCGGCGATGCGTAAATTGCGCGCCAGTCGAATCTCGATGATCTTCCAGGAGCCGATGACCGCGCTCAACCCGGTCATGAAGGTGGGCGATCAGATCGAGGAGGTGCTGGACAGCCACGCCCGACTTCCCGCGCACGAAAAGCGGAAGCGTGTCGTCGATATCATGCAGCAGGTCCATCTGCCTGATGTCGAGCGCATCTACGGCTCCTACCCGCACCAGCTTTCGGGCGGCCAGCGCCAGCGCATCATGATCGCTATGGCGCTTATCCTTGAGCCGAAGCTGTTGATCGCCGACGAGCCGACCACGGCGCTCGACGTGACGACCCAGAACCAGGTTCTCAAGCTGATCGCTGAGCTTCAGGAACGGCACGGGACGGCCGTGCTCTTCATCACGCACGACATGGGCGTCGTCGCCGAGATTGCCGACACCGTCTATGTCATGCGCCACGGCGAGCTCGTGGAACGCGCGCCCATCGAGACACTCCTGCGCTCTCCGCAGCAGGATTACACGCGCAATCTTCTCAAATCGGTGCCCAGCCTCATTCCGCGCGACGCGCGGCCCCCGACTGATGCCGGACCGGTGCTGGATGTCGAGGGGCTGGCGAAGATCTACGACACGCGCGGCCTGTTCCGAAAAGGTCGCGAGACGCGCGCGGTGCAGGATGTGCGTTTTGCGATCCGGCCGGGGCGGACGCTCGGCATCGTCGGCGAAAGCGGTTCGGGCAAGTCCACCGTCGCGCGGTGTATCATGCGGCTGATTGACCCAACCGAAGGTCGCATCAAGGTGGGCAATGCAGACATCGCAAGGCTCGGCCGCGTCGCGCTGCAACTGTACCGCAAGCAAATCCAGATCGTCTTCCAGGACCCCTTCCGCTCGCTCAATCCGCGCTGGACAATCGGCGACAGCCTCATCGAGGGGCCGCGGAACTTCGGGCAGTCACGCAGGCAAGCGCTCGCCCAAGCGCGCGAACTCATGGAGTTGGTCGGCCTGCCTGCGGACGCGCTCGGGCGCTACCCGCACCAATTTTCGGGCGGTCAGCGCCAGCGGGTGGCGATCGCCCGCGCCATTGCCATGCGACCGGATATCCTCGTCGCGGACGAAGCCGTCTCGGCGCTCGACGTTTCGGTGCAGGCGCAAGTGCTTAAGCTGCTCGACGACCTTCAGGAAAAGCTCGGCATCGCCATTCTGTTCATCACGCATGACCTGCGTGTCGCAGCGCAGATCTGCGACGAGGTCGTCGTCATGCAGCACGGCAGGATTGTCGAGCACGACACTGCCGCGAATGTGCTCGCCAGCCCGCGCCACGATTACACGCGCGCACTGATCGAGGCCGCGCCCGGCCGCCACTGGGACTTCGGCAATTTCAGGGAAATCGCGACGAACTGAGCGTCGTGGATGGGGATAAGTCTGCCGGGGATCCAGGAACCAGCCTGGTCCCGGGGGGTGGATGCAGCGCTTGCAGTTGCAGGGCGGCGGCCGGCGGCCGCCGAGCGAGAGTCTGGTGCGGATGGCGATCGCGCGAATGACCCATTCTTCACGGTTGCGGGCGCTCGGGCGTATCAGCGATCTGGTCAAAAGCGAACTGCACTTGTTCGAGACCGGCCATTTCGCACTGGAAGAGGGGGCTCCGGCGATTGCGCATCTCATGCTCGATTTTTTCCAGTGCAGGCTGGTGGCACGGTAGAGAGCGCTGCGGGCAACCTGAAGAACAGGCAGCTTGACGGGCCATGGGCCGCCGCTGAGCCAGGACCGCTCCCGCCCCGTTCGGAACTATTCAAGCGACCGTGAGACTGTTGGAGCATCCGTCTGGAAAGCCGCTTTTGGCGAGGTGGCGCCAGCTTATCGGGACCGTTCCGCACGACGACGCCGGGAAGCCCACCATCCCTCAGGTGGCCTTGGCTAGAACCGTTGCCAGTTCGGTCAGATTGCTATCGCAGCAGTCCCATTTTTCAGGTAGCTCCGCGTTTGCCGCCATTAATGGATCAGATGCGTGCTCGCGAAGGACATAGCCGTCTTAAGTCCACATGAACGCGCAGCATCCAGATCGTAGCCATGCGCGGCGACCAGCATGACGCGTTGCGGAGGCACATCCAACAGTTCACAGGCATGGAGATAGGCTCGAGGCGTAGGCTTATAGGATTGGGAAACGTCTGCGCCGAAAACCATATCCCACGGCAAGCGCGCGTGTTTGGCCATATCGACCAACAGCTTGGTGTTTCCGTCGGATAAAGGGGCAACGATGAAATGTTGCTTTAGCTGGGCGATGCCCTCAACCGAATCCGGCCAGGGCCGCAGCTTGTGCCATGCAAGGTTCAGTGCTTCCAGTTCACTGCATGCAAACTGCGTCGGCGTTAGATCGAACTGCGTCAGACAGGCCTTCAGGTTCTCCATATTTATGATGTCGAGAGAGGTGAAGGCCCGTTTGCCGGAGCGGATCGGTTCGATTGCGGCATCATAATTTCCGACCCACGCATCCGCGAAGCTATGGGCATCGATGTTCCGCAGGTCATGACGCTTCAGAAATGCTTGGACCTCGTCCGCAATACTGCCCCGCCAATCGACGACCGTTCCCAAAACGTCAAAGAACAATACCTCGATAGTCGCCATAGCGTGTGTTCCTTTCCATCCGTCTGCTTCGGGTTTCGTCAAGACGATGGCGGGCCGCAAGAACGCCTGCCAGGGCTGTAGGGCAGACTGTCCCCAGGCGACGCACCTCCGCCAGAAGCGAAGAGCATTTCGCTCTCGCATGCTGGGCCGCTCGGCGTCAGTCTGCGGGCCAGGCAAGCATTGCGACATTGATGACCATATTGAGCTTCTGTTCGGACGCCCCATCCCGAGCCTGGATCGACAATCCCTCCAATACCGTCGTGTAGAAGGACGCCAAGCTGTCGAGGTCAGCGGAAGGCCCCAAATCACCTTCCGCGACGCCACGTGCAAGACGAGCCCTCAGCGCCATTTCTCCGTCTAGTCGGTTCTTGGCAAGGAACGCGCGTACCCCCTCATTCTCGGGAGCGCCGAGCAAAGAGGACAAGACGATCATGCAGCCCCGGGGACCCTTGGACACGGCGTAAGCGCGAGCGTTAGCTCGCAGCATGGTCTCAACCGCTTCGCGAGCGGTCGCCGCTTCAGCGAGGCTCTGTGTCGTTGCTCGTCCTTCGAGACGGTCGTAAAGTTCGACAGCTTCCCGGAAAACCTCCTCCTTGCAGCCGAAAGTTGAATACAGGCTCGGCTTGTTGACGCCCATGGCGGTAACGAGATCCTGAATTGATGTGCCCTCGTAGCCTTGTTTCCAGAAGGTTCGCATGGCTGCAAGCAAGGCCGCATCTCTGTCAAAGCCCCTCGGACGCCCGATTGGCGAAGATTCAGATCTCTTCTGCTTGTTGCCAGCGCTCATTCTTCAATCACCCGCAGCCCCAACGTTAAAAGAGTAACTTCGCCCCATCTGCACCTTTTTCCTTCTTACGACAGGCCCGTTTCGGGCTCCACCTACAGTCTTGGCCGTAAGCTTGGACGCGGCAGGAACTGCGGATGGCTCCAGAGTCCTGCCGCAGCGGCACTACGCGGTGAATCCCCCGTCGATGGCCAGGGAGGCTCCGGTGATGAACTGGCTCTCCGCCCCCGCGAGATATCGGACTGCGGCAGCGATCTCCTCGGGCCTGGCGTAGCGCTTGACCGCCATCAACTCCAGTTCGGCTTCGACTGTAGGCCCGTCGGCGGGGTTCATATCCGTGTCGGTCGAACCGGGATCGACAATGTTGACCGTGATGCCGCGCTCGCCCACCTCGCGCGCCAGGCCTTTGGTGAAACCGATGAGCGCGGACTTGCTCATCGCATAGAGGGTCACGCCCCCGTAGGGGACCCGCTGAGCGAAGCAGGAGCCGATCGAGATAATGCGTCCACCAGAGCCCATATGCGCAAGCGCAGCCTGCGAGGCCACGAAGACGGCACGCGTATGGATTGCCAACGTGTCGTCAATCTCCTGGAGCGAAGCGTCCTCGACCGGACCAGCGTAAAATATGCCGGCGCTGTTGATGAGAATATCCAGACGGCCCAACTCGCGGGCCACTTGATCAACGGCCCTGCGCACTGCGCCCGGGTCACGGCTGTCTGCCTTGATGCTCAAAATCCTGCCGCCCTGGACTTCAAGTTCACGGGTGAGGTCCTTTGCAGCTTGATCGGAAGCGGCGTAGGTAAAGGCAACATCAGCCCCTTCCCGTGCGAGACGTCGAACGACCGCAGCTCCGATGCCGCGCGAGCCCCCAGTGACGAGGGCGACCTTACCCCTAAACGGCATGATTCCACCTTTTTGTACCGATCGTTCAAGAACGCTATAAGCGAGAACCCTCGCGTCATCAAGCGTTTTCTACCGATCGTTTCACATGTCTTATTGCGGGCTCGTGCAGCGGAGAGGCTCGAGATAATCGGGTTGGTCGACCCTTGGAGGCCCTCAGCTTAGGCGATGGCTGCATGAGCCCGAAGCAGCCGGGACGGATGAGCTGACCTGCCAGCTGCACTTGTGAGCAAATCCCCGAAACGTCGTTGCATGTTCAGGGAGCGGCGACTCCGCTGCAGGTGGAAAGCATCACGACCGAAACAATCATTGGATTTGAAACCCTGATTGGTATCGCTGCCTGCTCACCGGGCCCGAATGTGGTGGCCGTCATCTCGCACGCTGTGCGATATGGCGTCCGCGGCTGTGCTTGCTATCCTGGGAAATCCGCTGGCTTTGATTCAGTCTCGAGCGCGGCAGCTTTCGGGGTCGCCCGCTTGCTCAACCCGACGTGTTCACTGTCATGAAGCTGCTAGCAGCCACACGCTGTCAAGTTTGCGCCTTCATGTCGGTCGTCAAGGCATGCGCAGCCGAAGCCTTGAAGCTGACTTGCCACTCGCTCAGTCGGCGCTGGCGGCCTACCTGCAGAGCGATATTGCCATCCCTTTCCCGGGTAGACGTGATACTCGACTGGCGTGCCCTGACGCCTGAGCGCGGCCACTCGGCGCTCCATGGCAGCGGGAGGTGCGATGCCATCCCGCTCGCCGACGACAACGAAGGTAGGCGGCTCCCGGGTCGAGATGTCTGAATGGCCCGTTTAGGCCATGACCACGGTCGAAGGTGGCGACACGTTGTCTCCGTCGAAATTGACACACCATGGGAGCAAGGGACGCTGCCATGCGAGCACCAGCCGAACTTCCCCAAAGCGAATAGCCTACGGGATCCACGTCAAGCTCGTCCGCATGGCGGATGATCCAGGACACGGCCGCCGCCAGGTCCCGCGTCGCCGGAGCGCCGGCGGCTCCAACGCGATAACGCAGCACGAAGGCGTTATAGTCAGCCCTACTTATGGCTTCCGCTTAGGGAAAGCCCTCGTGCACGGAGCCCACGTAGGAGAAACCGCCGCCCGGGGCGATGACCGCGAACGGCGCGCCGGGACGTCCTCGGATGAAGAACAGTCCGGTATTCGCAGGCGATGGATCCATCGCCTTGGCCTGCTGGTCGTAGATGTCATAGAAGGCCTGATGTCCCGCTGCAGCATCGTCGATGGGCCTGTTCAGCCCGGCCGCGACATCGGCTGTGTTGACGTTGCTGTGGTACGCCAGCAGCGCCGCGATCTGGTCCAGTCGCATCTCCGGGTTCACCGGGCGAGCGTCCCGTGGGAGGAGGAGCCGCGCATGACCTGCGAAGGCCGGATGATCGAGAACATCGCCAAGCCCGCTGTCTGGTAACAGACGCCGTAGAGCGGCCGGTTCGCGAGCCGCGCCATCCTGCGCCTGCGCTTGGCTCGCCGCTTCGGATACTTCCAGCATACCCACCGGCTCAGGGCAAGGACGAGGCGACGGTTGCCGAGCGCGCGATCACCGGACCGGGCCGTAGGCCTCGGCCGTGTCGAAGAAGGTGAGGCCAAGCTCGTGAGCGGCTCGCAGCAGGCGGATCATTTCCGCCCGGTCAGGATCCGCACCGTAAGTGCCGCTCATGCCGATGCAGCCGAGGCCGAGGGCCCAGACTTCCAGAGTGCCGATTGTTCGCTTTTTCATCGTATGCTCCTTCACGTTCTTTCCTGAGCCTCAACTCCCGAGAAGAAGAGGACGGCGTCGGGCAGGCGCTGCCCGCGCACTTCGATCGCAGCCACCGCAGCGTTAAGCTCGCTGATTTCGCCAGCGTCGGAGCTGACGGAAGCCGCACCGATATTCTCGAGCATATGTGCCACCTGGGTCGTGCCGGGAATCGGAACGATCCAAGGCTTCTGTGCCAACAGCCATGCCAGCGCGATCTGCGCAGGCGTCGCCCGCTTGCGTTCGGCCCAGCGCTTCAGCAGTTCCAACAGCTGCAGGTTATGCGGCAGGTTCTCCGCCGAGAAACGGGACTCGATCCCGCGGATATCGCCTTCGGCGAACCGGGTTCTCGCATCGATCGCGCCAGTCAAGAAGCCGACGCCGAGCGGGCTCCAGGGGACGAAGCCGATGCCCAACTCCTCGCACAACGGGATCACCTCGGCTTCCGGTCCGCGCCACAGCATCGAGTATTCGTTCTGGGCTGCCGTGACAGGCAATGCGGCATGCGCGCGGCGCAGGGTCTGTAGCCCCATCTCCGACAGGCCCCAATGCGAACCGCCGGCGCCCGGCCCCTACGGAGCCGATTCTGGCCTGCCATGTTCGCGTGGTTGGTTCGCTCGCGCAAACCGGGCAAAAGATAGCCGAGTGGTGCTGCGCGTATCTGCTTCGCATCCTGGAGCAGGAACCGCGCCTTATCGCCTAAAGACGAGACATCCGAACCGGATGCTTCTGTTGCCCGCACCAACCAGGGCGGGGGCTTTCTCCATGGGCCTGATGAGGCCCCGCTCATTGCAGTTTCTGTGCGAAGCTATTCGGAGACTTTTTTGACGAACTGGGACTTCAAGCCGATCTGGCCAAATCCTGGAACCTTGCAGTCGATGTCGTGATCGCCCTCGACGAGACGAATGCCGCGGACCTTGGTTCCAACCTTTATCACCGAAGACGAACCCTTGAGTTTCAGGTCCTTGATCACCGTCACGGTGTCGCCGTCCAAAAGAAGATTCCCCACGCTGTCGCGAAACTCGCGCGCGTCGTCGGATGGCGCCCCGGGGACCATTCATGTCGACATTCCGGGCAATTGAGGAGGGCATCGACCTGATAGGTGTAGGTGGAGGAACACGCGGGGCAGGGAGGCAGGCTGTCAGTCATGTTTTTCAGCCTATAGCCAAGTATCTGCATTGGAGCCATCAAAAGCTTGGTCGCCCTGCGCGCGGAAGCGGTCGCACCTTGCGCTGGCGCGCGAGAGCTTTTGGATACCGCGCGAACAGCCGATGCATCTCCTCTGCAGGCTTTAGGTGTCGGTCAGCGTGCCTCTCGCGACAGTCGCCCAACTGGTCGATGGTGACGTTGTGCCGGATGCACGTAACCGCGTCCTGCCCCATCCGGCGAAGGGCCCATCCCCCGCCACCGCAACGGCCGCGAGGAGCTGATGGAAGACGCGACGCTGATGAGGGGGGTGAGTTGGTTCAGGCAGGGAACGAACCCCCTACGTTTTCACCTCCCGGCGAGACTGGTCCGACTGTGGAAGAAGGGGCATTCTATGCTCGTTTCTAGGTCTTGATCGTGAATTTCCGCGAGATAGCACCGTCAAACCCAGAGACCGTCAGCGCGCTGGGATTGGCGCGTCTGGGTCCGCTTCGGCACAGCATGATGGCGTTCTCTACCGCCCGGGCGGGCCGCATATGACCGCCTCCAGTTTATCCTCGGCCACGTTCCGTACCCACCCTGTGAGCCCGCGTAGGCGCGCTGTTCGGCGAAACCATTGCCTGAAGCCTACATTTGTGACCTGGCCGACAACCTCGACGCGCACCTTTCTCCAGAGGCGCTCCTCCATCAGCCGATTCCCAGGGAACAGATGCTCGATCAGCTCGCCAGCTACGTCCCTCGGCGTACCGGAGATCGGAAAGTGGTGCATCGCGATATCAGGTACCGAGTTGACCTCGCAGATGGCCCATCGTTGCTCACCTGGCGACCGTGTAATATCCTCAGCCAGCAAGTCGACCCCACAATGGATCGCTGAGGGCAACGCCTTGCGGGCGCGCACTGCAATATCGGCGAAGTCGGGGTGGACGGTTCCAGTGACGTCGATGCTCTCGCCGCCGCCACCGATATTTGCGACCAGGTGGAGGTACAGCCGTTCACCCGAGGTCAGGACACTGTCTGTACTTAGTCCTCGAGCTTCGAGGTTGTGCAATATCGCCGGGGTGAATTTTATCGGCTTGGCGCCGACGTAAGGGATAGCTTTGCGGGCTTGGTTCTTTTTTTCTACGAGCCCCGCGATCGACGTCTGACCGTCCCCCTCAACATAGGCCGGCACGCGCTGGATTGCCGCGCGGAGATGGTCTCCAATGACGAACAGCCGAAAGTCATTGCCACTAATATGTTGCTCTACGATGACCGGCTTTCGTTTGGCGCTGCGCGCGACCTTCCATGCCAAGGAGAAATGGTCCCGGTCCTGGATGTTCGACGTAACCCCGCGTCCTCCACTTCCATGAGTTGGCTTTACGACAACCGGACCGCCAATCTCTGTAACAAACGTCCAGGCCCTGTCTTCCTGATCCTGGTCGAAAACACTTCCGTTTGGCACGTTCAGTCCAGCACCTTGGAGCACCTGTTTCGTGACGTTTTTCGAATTCGCAACTCGGCGTGCAACGAGCGAAGTGGTATCGGGTATCGGGCCCCAGAAGCTGACAACGCGATGCGAATCAGAGACGCGATAGGCCTTAACTGAGATGCGTTCTACGTGCAGGTTCCGAACGAACGCAGCATGCTTGATCAACTGCGCGTGAACCGAGGATCCGATAGCAAAAAGCCCAGTCGATCGCGGCGACCACATTGGAGCAGGCGCCAAGCAGGTTTCGCGGGTCTCTTGAGAACCCACTCCTTTGGTCTCGTCTATGAGAATACATTCCCTCATGGAGATCCTCTTTTGTCGTGAGTCAGGGTCCTCGCATGCCTGCACCTGCGCATTCAATTTTCTCCCGGGGAGGGAGAGAAACCCGGCAATACCGGGACATCCTTTGGGCGTCGCCGCTTTATCCCCTGGTATGCACCCGACACCGGCGGTTATTCACGAAGAGCACGACCCATGGCCGCGTAGACGGGAGCGCTGAGATACTCCCAAGCCGATCTCGCTCCGGTTTCGATCATGACCTGCGTGCTCATGCCGGCTTGCAATCCGACACCAGCCGTTTTCAAAGACTCCGGCCTCAGGACAATTCGCGCTGAATAGAATGCCAGTCCAGTCCGAGGGTCTATGAGGCGATCCGCAGAAAGGGTGCGGACGTCACCGCTCATGGGTTGTTGATAGCGTCTGTTTATGGCGCTAAGCCAAACCGTCGCGTGCAGTCCAACTCTGACTTGATCGATGTCGAGGGGGTCAACGTTTGCTACAACCACCAGATTATCATCTTGGGGACGATGTCCATGAGCGGCTCTCCTGCTGCAATGACACCGCCGTTTGTGTGGACCTTGAGCCCCACTATGGTGCCTCCGATGGGAGCACGAATTTCGGTACGCGTGTTCACGTCCTCAGCAGCGGCCATCCGCTGAGCGTATTCATATATTTTGGCGCGTGCTTCTCTGAGTTGTTCGACAATCTCGGCCGCTGTGGACGCGGTAAGCTCAGCGATCTTGAATTTTGTCTCCTCCATCTTTTGCTTCGTAGATCCGATCGACGCTACATATCCGCTTAAGGCACCTTTCACGTCTGCCTTTTCTCTCTCCAGATCTATGAGGCGTGACCTCACCACCAACTTCTTGCCGTAGAGGTCACGGACATCACTCAGTTGCTCCTCGATAAGCTCGAGTTTCCGAGTAGCGGCGACGACTTGCCCCTCAAAGCCCTCGATTTCCTTGGCCAAGCTTCCAGTCGATTGCTGCAGCAGGGATAGTCTCTCTCTGAAGAGGTTCTGACGTGACCGAAAGATGCTTTCCTGTCCGGAAATGGCATCGACTGCCAAACTGTCTTGGCCGCTTAATTCCGAGGGAACTTCGATCGAGTCCTTTCCGTCTCTTTCCGCGAGCAAGCGAGCCTCGGTGGCCTTGGCTTCGTACCACTGCGCCTTGATTTCATTTGCAGCGGCCGTCGAAGCAGTGCTCTGCAATCGCACCAGCACTTGGCCTGGCGACACGCGAGTTCCCTCTTGAACCAATATCTCCGAAACGATCCCGCCTTCGAGGTGCTGAACTGTCTTAACGTTTGACGCTACGTTGATTACCCCGTGGCCAGAACTGCTCCTTGGATCGGAGCCGAGACAAGCCACATGCCCAGCAGCGCAGAGAAGGCTGCGACGATCGCGAAACCGGAGATCACAAAGCCCCTGCCGAAGGGCGCAGGATCCGCCGTTGGCTGAGTACCGGAGTGGTTAGCGCCAGGGATGAACGACGGGATCACTTTACACTCCGCAGTGCAGGTTTCTCGGGGCGCATGCTGCGATCAGAACGTTCGGTGTAATTGGTGATCTCAGGCGTTCGGCCACCCAAGATCAGCGACCTGTCAACCAGCGCGGCAAGACGGCTGGACTGTCCGGACACGGTGATGACGACCGAGCATCCCAAATCCTTCATATGCCCCACGGCCGACTCAAGCGCCCGTCTCGAGGAAATGTCCAGATTGGCGAACGGCTCGTCCAGGACGATGAGCCGCGGCGCACGGAACAGCGCCCTGGCCAGGGCTATCCGTTTCCGTTCACTCCCGGACAGCCCGATCTCGTCACTAAGCGGCGTGTCATAGCCTTGGGGCAGACGGACGATAACCTGGTGGATCCCGGCAGTTTTCGCTGCTGAAACCACTTCATCCAAGGAGGTTTGTTGGAACCGCGCGATGTTTTCCGCGATGGTTCCATCGAACAGTTCGACATGCTGAGGCAAATAGCCGATGACCTCAGCCCTGACGTGATCCGGCAGGCGGGTGATGTTCATGTCCCCCAAGCGGATCTGGCCGGTGCGCGGCTTGAGGAGACCAATGAGAAGACGAGAGAGCGTGGTCTTGCCGGAGGCTGCACGCCCTACGACCAGCAGCAATTCTCCGGGCTCCAGCGAAAGCGACAGTTTCCTGAATACGTCTCGCGATCCGGCGTGCCGGAACGTGACTTCGTCAAGAACCAAGGTGCCTTGCGGTGTTCCAGGAAGCAGCGACGGCTTCACCTCGAATGGCTTCGCCAGATCCGCCTTGATCTTGTAGTATCCCTCGCGCGCTTCCTTGAAGCTCCGGATCTCTCGAACCGCCCTTTCAACCATTCTATAAGCGAAACTGGCAAAAAGCCGGGCGGCGAATACGCCGCCGAGAGTTGCCGCGTCGTTCAGGAACAGCCATATCCCAGTCGCCAGCAGGATTACATGAAGTCCTCGGCGCAGCATGCGGATGGCTGCATCAAGGCTCGTTCCTCTGGCGTTCAGCCGTTCCCGCTGTAAGAAGCCGTCCAGCCGGTTCCTGCCCCAGCGCCCGGCGATCGCGTCGGCCATTGCGAACGCGCCGACTATGTCTTTGTTCCTTTCCGCTGAAACCAGTACCGCATTTGCCTGCCTTGCAGCTTCATACTGCGCTTGGCGGGGTTCTCGCGTGAGCTTCTCCTTGAGCAGGCCCATGCCCACCAGCAAGGTCACGCCTGCAATCGCGACGATGCCGAGAACCGGATGAATGAGATATGCACACAAAAAGAAGATCGGAGCCCAAACCGCATCCATCCAGGGGGCAAGCCCTCGCTCAACAAAGCCGGAGACTTTCTGAATGCTTGTCAGGATCGGCGGATTGGCGACACCTGCCGTCAACCCGGCTTTCACGGATTGGCTCGTCAAGTGGTGCTCGATCCAGACGCTCCAGCGGGAAAGCATGCGACGGCGAATGGTCTCGAGCACGCCGCCAGTGACCATGGCGAGCAAGGCAGCCAAGGTCAGAACAATGAGGGTCTCGACGCTGCGGCTGGAAATAACCCGGTCGAATACTTGGATGAGGTAAAGCGGGCCCGCAAAGCGGAGGGCATTGATGAACACACTGAAAGTCACGACGGCGGCAAGGCCGGGTATCGACCTTCGCCACATTTCGCTGAGGGGCGCGCTGTACCGCCGCCTGCCTCGTATGCTCATCGACTAGCTCTCTCACGCCCTCCCAAAGGGAGAATGTTGATCGGTGGCCTCGTTGAAAACTCCGGAGAAGTTCAGAGTCATCGCATCCAGATCGTCATGAGCGCTCAACCCTTGGTCTGCGAGACCATTTGGCAGGTTCGAGTTCGCGGTCTCAAAGAGGCGCTGATTGCGATCAGCCGCCGCCTCCAACGTCGACCAGACCTCGCTCACGAAACTGGACATTTGGGGAGCTGACAGCGGAGGGCAACCGAGTGCCTGGACCAGCCCCCCCAGAGATGCCTTCAAAGCACCAGGCGTTTTTGCCAGCATTGCCGCTTCGACCAACTCTGCGGGCACGTGTGCCGACATGAAGGCAGGATTCGAGCGGCGCGCTGGCAATTCAGGCAGGGCGAAAAAAACGCATCCGAATGGAGTATGCCATGTTGCCGTGTTGTCGCTGGCAGGCCTGCTCGCGCCGCGCGCATCTTCTCCCAGTTCCGCCACAACCAGCTCGTGCGCCAACTTCTCCAAAATATCAATTCGGAGCCGGGCTCGATCATGGCCGATCGTCACAGCTGCATCCGAGGATTCAGCAATGCGCCGAAGATACGGATTGACCTTCCATTTGGTCAGTTCTTCAGAAGCGCGGGCCCTCAAGATGGGGGTCAGAGCGCCATCTTGGAGCTCCCATGGGGAATAGACATGCAGGCCAGTGGCTTCCTCAGCCTCCCTGACGCCGAGGGGGGACCGGCCGATCCTGCCACTGATGGCAAGCACCTTGTGGCCGGCAGCGCGGAGGGTATCAACTCCACACTTCGCTCCCATCGCGTCGTAGGAAGCGAATACCGCGCCAAGGGCCATGCTGCGAAACGATTCAGCCAGAATTAGCTCGGACGTTTCCTTCTGCTGTAGCCCGTCGGCGATCTCGATAACAGCAACGTCACATCCGTTCTCGGCCGCGTGGTTCAGTAAGCGGAAGGCGCCCTTTTCGATCAATCCTATCGGGGCCAGATAGGTGGTTGCAAACCCCGCATCGGTGAAATCAAGAACGACATCAGCGCCGGCGTCTTTGACAATCCAGGTGTCGCCCCCGGAGCCAGTTCCGGTGATCTTCAGCGCGGCGACCTTCAGCCCTGCTTTCTTGAGACCTCTGACCAGCGACGTCGCTGTCAGGGTCTTTCCGGCATTCATGGACGTCCCAAGCGAGAGAACGATCGGCAGGGAAGGGCGTAGATCGTCTGAGCCGACCTTGTAATCCCATACGTTCAACCGGCGACCGAACTTGTCGCCAATCAGGCCGAGAGGGACAATCCTTGTCGGGGGTTGCATCCGAGCATGTCGGGAAAGCTCACATGCAGCAATTCCTCCCGCAGCCACTAAGTCACACTGCCCGAGGTCGGGACCGACTACAGCCTCGAACTGGTCGGGCGCATATCTGTTGCCATAACACAGTATTATCTCGTCACCGGGAAACATAATCGCCTTTCTCCCGCTGATTAGCTCCACTCTGCTGTGGTTGCCGAGTTCCTCAACGCGGGCCAGGAGAAGATCGCCTGCGGCGGGCTGTATCGGCCCGGTGACAAGCGTGCGCATGTGCGAAGCCGCAACCCGCCGAGTAGCGAAGGCGCGCTTGGCTTTCTTTACGCGTCCGCGCTGAATTGTAGAAACGGGCATGAGATTACACCTCCCATTACAACGATTAGCCCGCCCTAATTATTAAGTAAACTACCCCATTACTGGGATGAATCAAGTCAAGTCACATTTGTTCACATTTTGTTTCTGATTGACATCTCATCCTTTTTGTGGTGTTGTTAAGGATTTTCGGCGCGTTAACCATATTATAGCCACGAGCTCCGCGCAAGCTACGGAAACGGGAGATGATCGGACGGCAGATGGAGAGTGACGGGAAACAGGCTCGTGGCGCGCGCATCTGATGCATTTCCCACGGTTGAGGTTGCCGGTTTCAAGACGTTATCGGGATGCAATGTGTATAGTCCGAACACGGTTGTGAAATTGACCGTGAACATTGGGCGCATGGCGACGGCTCGGATCTCTGATTTAGCTCCCCACGCGCGCTTGGCGTTATCCGCATTGTTTCCCGAGTGCACACAGGACGCGTCTGCGCCTCAGTACATCGCCGATGCTATACGATACGCTGATCTTGAGCTTTGCCGGGCGATGAATTTCTATTCGTCATTAGGGCTGCCGTTCCTTGTGAGCGATCCGTCCCAAGGCGCTCTTGAGATCGTTTGGGAGTCCGACGACCCGCAGATGTCGCGCGCCGCTGCTTCGGCTGTGGTTGAAGCGGTCTGTGAGGTGGCGCGGGGCGAGAACGCCGCACCGAAATTCGCCCACCTCCGGGAGCTAAATCTGGAAAGAGCAAAGAAACGACGTCTTTCAAATTCGACCGCTTCCCTGGTGGCCGCCGCCAAGAGGCATGGTATCCCGTTCGAGTTTGTGAGCCGCAACCACCTACGCTTTGGCCAGGGAAAGCACCAGAAGCAGCTTTTCTCCACGATCTCGGGTTCGACATCGTTTGTGTCTGCGAAGGTGGCCCTGGACAAAAGGCTGGGCAATAGACTTTTGGCGCAGGCAGGCATGCCGGTACCCCGCCAAATTGCCGTTCGTACCAAGTCCGATGCGGTCGCGGCCGCCAAACAACTGGGCAAGACCGTGGTGGTGAAACCAGCTAAGGGAAATCAGGGCCGAGGAGTTTCGGTTCACCTGCGGGGGCGTCGTGCTGTTGAAGCTGCATTCGACATAGCGCGCTCGGAGCGGTATGCGGTTTTGGTAGAGCAGTTCATCGCCGGCCCTGAATACAGAGTGACGGTCGTTGATTTTCATGTCGTCGCAGCAGTCATGTGTTGCCGACCCCAAGTCACCGGCGACGGTGAAAAAACGATACGCCACTTGATTGATGATTTGAATCGAGAGCCCGACAGGGATGGTAGTCGGCTGTCTCGTCTGGAGATTGACGACGAACTGCTACGAGAACTGTCCTTGCGACGTCTGACACTGGAGTCTGTCCCAATTCCCGGGCAGCCGGTGGTCCTCCGACCTACTGGTCACCTCGCCCGCGGGGGCGTCCCGGTCGACGTCACAAGCTCCGTTCATCCAGATAACAAGCAGCTGTGCGAGCGCATCGCCAGTGTCGTTGGGCTCAGTATCGCCGGGGTGGACCTTGTCATGCCCGACATTGCGAGATCTCACAGAGAGGTCGGGTGTACTGTCATCGAGGTGAATGCACGACCAGGGGTTGAATTTCATCTTTGGCCGCGAGCGGGGACGTCAAGAGATGTAAGCGAAATAGTCTTGGCCAATTTGTACCACAATCCGGGCTCATCCAATGTCGCCACCGTTCTCGTTGTTGGCGACCGGCACACCAATGTGGTGGCTACGGCGATTGAGCACCGGTTCCAGGCGGAAGGCCGAAGGGTTGGTCTGTTGTCGAAGAGAGGCGCTTACATCAACAGCGTGCCCCAGGAATCTGGGCAGAGAATAACGCCCCGAATGCTGGCGAGAGACCCGGCCCTGGAAGCTCTGGTTTACGCGGCCTCTCCGGAAAGAGTCTGGGCGAACGGTCTTGGCCTGGGTGCTTGCCATGCAGTCTCGATGACGCCGTCGGACGTCGACAATGGCAAAATGCTCGGCGAGCTCGCTCGGAGAATGTTACTACACGCAAATCGTGGCTATTTCATCGTGGACAAGGAAGATGATGGGTCTCGTGGTGCGCTGTCGACACTGCCGCGGGCAAGATTGATCTTGATCACTATCGAAACCGATCTCGACGCTGACTTGCAGCAGCATTTGCACAAGGGCGGCTTGGTCCTGTCGATCAGATGGCGCGCTGATGGCTCCGGAGCCGAGATGGCACTGATGTCGGGATCCGGTGAGCTGGCGGCGGAGCCGTTCCCATCAATGTCCCAGTTGCGTGCACCGCAAGTCAGGGCCGCCATGCATGCAATGGCAATGTCGTATTTGGCAAACAGCGATGGTTGGTTCGACGAGGAGATCTTGTCCTCGTCGAGCCCCTCAAATCAAGGGGTCGAGAGCGGGGTGCAGTTGTCAGCCCACTGAGATAGAGGAGAGGATGTCATGGCTTCTATGTCGCCCGGTGACGCGCTTGGTGTGTCGGTACTCGATGCCGCAAAGCTCGTTGCTTTGGCCCTGGAACGCACCACGAGCAAAGTCGGACGGCCACGAAACCGTATCAGAATGTCATACAGGACATTCAGGCGCCTGACCGGACGGCGAATTGGCGGCGCGAGCTTCGTGAAGGGGTTCACCACGGAATTGATGAACCTGGGGTGGCTGATGGTGCGTATGCCGTCCGCTTACGGCTTCGTGCGCGCCGCCTCCCTCGCCAAGTGGCCGCTGACAAAATCGGATGTGATAGCTGAAGAACTTAAGCTGATAGAAGAGGGATCTCGCATGGAGGTGCTGGAGTACGCTCGGCAAGAGCTTGATGGATCCGGCGACGTTGCCCATTTGATCAGACAGCCCCAGGGAGCCAGCACGGGGAGAAGGAAGAAAGAGAGGGTAGCCAGGTAGCGAACAGTGTATTTCGCTGGGAGATGATGATCCGTCCTGGATCCAATGGTCTTGATGCCTGCGATGACAGCGACACCAATGAGGGTCCTGGCGCCGAACTTAGGGACTCGGGTCTCGGAGCCTGTCGCCCCTAGGGCTCTTTCCACCGGCCGATCGAGCACGCTTGGGGTGATATGGATCCAGCCCGCAAGCTGACACGTCACAAGCGCTCGCTGCGGACTTCCACCGTGCTGCCTCTGTCCAGTTGTCGGATCAGTCCTGACCGTCACCATCCTCGTCGGGCTCAATGCCAGTCATCGGATCGACGTCGGTTCTCGTCTCTTGAGCGTTAAGTATCATTCTATACAGCCGCTTGACATTGCTGTTCTTGACCTTCTGTCCGCCGGACGTGTCCGCAAGGTGCACGATAACGAGACCACGTTTTGGGACTACATAGAGTCGCTGCCCTCCTCGACCAGCTGCATAGAAGCCATCCTTCGTCACCTGCCACAAATAGCCGTAACCAGCCGATGGTTGGTTCTGCTTCCACGCATGTTTGACCGACGTGCTTCGCTCCACCCAATCTTCCGAAACAAGCTGTTGATCACCGAATTTGCCCTTTCTCAGGTACAGCAACCCGACGCGCGCCAGATCAAGAGCACTCATTCTGAAAAGGTATGCCGGATGTTTGGACTTGTCCGCCTCGCGGTAATAGCGTGTGTCCTGCAAGCGGAACTGCTCCATCCCTAATGGAGCGGCTATTCGGGTGGCAAATACGTCGAAGAAATCCTGCCCGCCCGCTTTATTGAATATGGTCACCAAGGCATTGAAGTCCCAGTTATTGTAAAACCAATACTCGCCGGGCATATAGGCTCCCCTGTCCGGGCGCCGCTCTTTCATTCCCCTGGTTTCGTAAGCTGCTGTATGGAAAACTCCGGACATTGACGTCAAAAGATCCGCAACCGTCGCGCTTTTCTCGACCTCGGTAAGCCCTCCTGCATCATCTATGCCGAGTTCGCTCAGCGTTTTGGAGAGGTCCACAATACCCATGTCGGCGTAGAGTCCATAAGCTACGCTCATCAGGCTCTTTCGGACCGAGTGCAAATCAAATCTCTCCGCGTATCTGCCGTAGTCCAGGACAACCAGACCATTGAATATGACCAGCAGCGCGTCGGTCCCTGAAGCCTCAGCATAGGCCTTTACCGCATCGAGTTTCTCGAGCGACCATCCAGCCTTGTCGGCGGAGAGCAGGCGCTCCCACCGAGGACTCGGAGAATACTCGTGGCGCGCATCGTAGCGCTCAATATCCGCGAACTCATAGACTGGAGGAGCGCTTCGTGATTCGGCGCTATGCTGAGAGATCAGGAGGATCGCACCGAGCGACACGGCGAGAGCGAGGATAACGGACGCAGGTAGAACCAGTCGTCGCATCTCTTCATCCTCCTACCCCGCTCGAGCCTGACCACTTGATGCGAAAGAGGCTGCATGCCTTGACCGATCAGCCGTGCCCGGCAGCGACAAGGCCAGCGATAAATAATAGCCCCAGTTGTCTTTTCCGCTCTGAACTGTCGAGGCAATCGCGCCGCCCTCTTCATTGGAGGGCATGTAGAACTTCGCCACCCGCTCGAAGTCCTGTGCGGACACGAAATTCGGCTGGTATGAGGTGACTCTGTTGTCACTCTGTATCGGATAGAGATAGAGCTTCGGCGCCAACCGCTCATTCTTCAGTTGCAGTGTCAGACGTGCGATGAGTCCAAAGGGCAAGACCTCATATCCGGCAAAGCGACCGGGCGAATTGAAGACAAAGTTCCCGATCCCATACACTATCCATTTGTGCCCATAGCGAGTGATTTGTTGCATCATGTGCGATCCGTGACCGATCACCAGATCGGCACCACAATCGCAAAACACCCTAGCCAGGCTCTGCTGGCGCTCCGAGGCATATTCGTAGTTGCTGCCCCAATGCGGGAACGCAATGATGAACGCGTCAGGGTATTCTTTGCGGAGCGCGCATAATTGTTCTCTGGCGGAGGCCTTCGACCACATATTCACGCCAGCAGTCGCGGGTCCCGCATAATAGCCCCATTGCTGATGGTTTCGTCTGGATTCGAAGCCCCCGGCAAAAATGAGGTGGAGTGCCAAGTTTCCGACTGTGACATGGTGGTGAACGACAGCGGTTGCCGCATCACGCGTCTCACCCGCTCCAAAGAAGCCGATGCCGCCGGCTTTCAACGCCTGGATGGTGTCCATCAACCCGGCTTCGCCGAAGTCCATCGTATGGTTGTTTCCCAGCGATACCGACTTTATACCGAGATCATGCAGGAGTCGTATTGTTCCTTCAGCAGAGGCGCGGTCCAGGTAAGGCTTGATGCCGGTGAGGGACGAGTCACGCCGATCAGTCAGGCTCACTTCAAGATTGCCGACGGTGTAGTCTGAGGATTCCAATATGCTGCGGAACTTCGCGGCGGTGGCTTCAGCGCTCTTTCGCTTTGAACTGCGTTGGCGTTTTTTGACGTCAGCTCGCTCCCAGTAGCTGTCGCCCGGATTGATGTCGCCCAGGATGGTGATGACGCTTTCATATCCAGGCTCAGCCACCGGAGCCGGTTCGGGTTTCCGGGACCGCCGGCTGATCACGGCATGAACGCGTCGGGGAAAGTTGACCAAGCCCAGCCGGTCCAGACCGGAGAAGCCCGGCGTGCGGTTTACTTCAATGACGTGGACGCTACTGGTATCAGTGACGGCAAGATCGACCCCATATACGCCGTGTTTCAGTTTTTTGGCTAAACCGGGCCAAACGGTCGTTAGCAGCTCCGACTTCAGCCCGTCATCTATGGCGACCACAGACCCGCCCTGGTGCAGGTTGCTGACTACGCTACCCTCTTGCTTTCGTCTCTCGTAGGCTGCGATGGGATTTCCGTCGACAACGTAGACACGATATTCGTTCCGGTAGTTCATGTACTTTTCGAGAAGCAATACATCTTTGCTTCGCGTGAAGTGGGTTTTGCAGGCCGCAAGTGCTTCCTGCACGTTTTCCACGCGTTTTATGCCTCGTCCTTTATTGCCAGCGACCGGCTTCAGAAGAAGAGGATATGAATCGGCGCCAAGCTGCTGGAAATACGTTGTGGCAGCTTCAATTGACGGCAAGACGTGGGCTGTCGTTCCGAAACCGGATTGCACGAACGATGCGAGATCATTCACCTTGCCAAGGCCATCACGGCTGATCAGGTGATAGGGATCGGATGTCGGGCAGCCAACGAACTGCAAGAACTTCGCCAGTAACAGTGTCTCTTGGGCGTAGCCGAATGTATAGAGCATAGACAGATCATTCAATGAATTGCCATTATGAACGATACTGACTGAGCGTGCGCTGCGATCCAGGTTATACGTTACGAGTCGAGGGTTTATGTAGACGACCTCGTCGTAATAATTCAGCGCTTCTATGTAATACCGCCACTCGTTGCTTGACCAGACGCCTCTGACAATACCTGCTACGGTTTTTGTCATGGTACCCTCTCTTGAACCGATCCCACGATCATGCCCCGCGAAAGGTCTAGCTGGCGGCCAACTCGTCGCGCTCTCCGGCACGGCCAGGAAGATCAGCGTGCCACGGGCAGGCTGATGAAGGGATCATCGCTCAAATGGGCGGTAGTTTCCAGCGTTACGGATCTGGCGCGCTGGAAAGCGCATCCATCGCCCTCTTCGGCAACAGAGCACCGATGATGCGAAAGACGACGGCGTTCAGCAAACGAGCGCAGCGAAAGCCGCAAGAACGCGGCACGTGGTCCTCGTTCCGTTTGGTTTGCCGGTTGCTTCCTGGATCAGTGACACGGCCGGCGCGCCCGTTTCGGCGCACACTGCGTGGTGGCCTTCGGCAGTCATCGGGAGGGAGCAGTGTGTGTCGGCGGAAGGCTACGATGAGTGCCTCGTCTTCCAAGGACGGCACTGTCGAGCGCGCTTTATTCGGCCCGGTCGGCAGATCGGCGACCGAGGAGCGCTTCGGCCATTCGCAACCCTCATCTGGTTGATCCGGTAGCGCTTGGCCGGACCCCTCAGGTATCCGGACCCCTCAGGTATACTGTATCGCTCGACGGATCGCCGCTGTCATTGTGGCGCTCCCCTCCCAAAGCGCATCCTTTGAGTCGGAAGACGGGGTGCCCCATCAACACCCCGAAATCCAGCTTTTCACGCAGGCCTTAGAGGATAAAATCCCATGCCGTCAGGCTGCTTACGCCGGTCACGTTGACCTGGAAGTCGGCGACCTTGTCCCCGTTCACGTCTCCCGACAGGACGCCGTTGACGAAGTTCAGTTGGCCAGCGGCGCCAGTGAATGCGCCCTTGCCGATGAACGAGAATGCTTGGTCGCCGGACACCTTGGTGTTGGCGTCGATCGTCCGCAGGTCGATGTCGTCCACGCCGGGGACGAAGTCCATGATGGTGTCCCTCGCCGTGGGAGTCGACCAGGACGTGAAATCGAAGTCGAACACGTCTGAACCCGTCCCGCCGTAAAGCTTATCGCTGCCCGTCCCGCCGCGGAGGATGTCGTTGCCCGCCTCGCCGCGGAGGATGTCGTTGCCGGCGTTGCCCTCCAGCACGTTCGCGGCCTGGTTCCCGACGATGGTGTCGGCTCCGCTTCCGCCCTTGGCGTTCTCGATCAGCGACCTGGCGTCCCCCTTGTAGAGGAGAGCGTTGGCGATCTCGCCCTCGGCACCCTTGATATGCTGCGTCCCCAGGGACGTCCATGCACCAGGGTTCAGGTCGATTTTCAGCGCCGTCGCGTAGTTCGAGAAGTCATAGGTGTCGGTCCCGCCGCCGTCCCACACCGTCATGGCGATCTTGTTGGCGGTAGGCTTACCCTGGCCGACACCGTTGATGGACAACTCCCCAGTGGTCGTGCTCCACTTGTAGGTGGTGTTGCCGCTGTTGGTGTCGTAGTTGGCCCCGTACATGTGCTGGAGAGCCGCGATGTCCTTCTGCATGTACGTCTGTACGTCGCCGCCTGACAACCTTTCGTAGCTCATGACCGTGTAGTTGCGGTTGTCATACGCATCGGGCATCAACGTGCCCCTGGCGTCGTGGGGATGCGCGAGGCCGATCTGATGCCCGATCTCATGCATCATCGTCGCGTAGGAGCGGTTGCCGTATGCGGGGGTGTTGTACCCGTAGTTGGCGCCCGAGGTGTTGTACCAACCGTCGCCGGCTCTCTCGGTGGTCGACGAGGGGTGGTAAGTCCATGCAGACGTGTGGCCTGAGCTGTAGACCGCCGTGGTCTCGGCGAAGCGGAGAGTTGCGTGCTGTGTATCGGTCTCCGTCATCTGCGTGAAGGTGGCTTTGGTGAACCCTTCGATGGAGTCAAGGATGCGGATGACCGCCGCTTTCTGCGTGCTGTTGAACGCCTCGAACCCTTTGTACGGCTCGCCGGCGGAGCTGTAGTTCTTCCCGTAGTTCGACGCTTTTGTCGGGAAGCTGAACGTGATGTTCGGGTTCTCCCACTTGTTGGTCAGAAGAATGCCGTCGACAGTGGCGTCGCCGGTGAGGGTGTTCTTGATTGCAGCCGTCATTTTGTTTCCAGTTGTGAAGGCAGGTGGCTTGCCATGCAGACACGCGTGCCGAGGGGGCCCTCAGCCGTCGCGAGACCTTTGGCGTGAGCGAATGAGCTTCGGGACCACCTACTTTTGTGGGTGCGATGCCCAGAGAGGGTCGTAAGTGGTGATCGCGCGGGCGCGTGCGCCTACGTCAGGCGGACCAGAAGTGGGAGGCGGAGAAATCGGGCTGTCTGCGGAGATTCGTCCTGTCGACACCATCGATGCTGAACTTGCCGCCGGCAGAGGTCGTCACATCCAGGATCACATCCTGCGGAGCTCTCCAATGACCTCGGGGCAGCTGCACCGACGGGAGCCTTGTCCCGCCTGGCTAGTAAAACCATTCTTGAAATGAGTCTACTGATTGTGCTGAGTTTGTGAATATTGCGCGAATGCATCTCTATTCATAACGTATTGATTCTGCACATGAAGGATAGAGGCATTGATCTCGAACGTATATGTGGCGACATTGTGACAACACTAGGTGACGCTGGGAAAGACTGGCGCATGCATGTCGCTGTCACTCGCGAGTCTTTCGTCGGAGGCGGTCCTATGGACCTCGCGTGACCGCAAAGTCGGTGATCGGAACGGCAGGCGCCCGATGCTGCCATGGGCGACGTGATCTAGAGTCAGCGAGGGTCCTCCGAGTCGGCGCTTACGGCCGCAGATTTCGTCGTGCCCTAAGGAGCAGCCGCGCGAAAAGATTCGTGTTAACGACACGTTCTCCTGCGGCGCATCCGGCAAGGCTTCGCAGTACCGGGCCCACGCGCCCGAGTGCGTCGATGGGGCGGTCAGCAGCCGCCCGGCAGCAGCACGCCCGTGCTCGCGCAGTGCGGTGACGCGGAACACGTAGGGCAGCGCGATTCCTCCAGCCGGCCGGAAGCTGCCTGACGATAGCCGGCCGACGAGCACCGCCGCCAGATTTGAGAGCAAAGCGCCAGATCCGCGGTCGCTCCAACCATTTCACGGGGCGAAGCGCGGTTCATATTCGCGCAGCCTCGGAGCGTGGATGACCTGCTCGCGTGGTCCGCAGAATGGCAGCCTTCTGGCTTGTCCGTTCCAGAACCGGACCGGCTGCTTCCGGTCCCGTTTGAGCCGCCAAGCAGCCGACCGCAACACGCTCGTCTCGATCGCAAAGAACCGCTTTGTCACTTCCCTAAAGCAGCCAGCTCCCGCGAGGACGCTGGAGATCGCGGTTGCGCATTTGCGGACTTCCGCATTCCGCGCGCTGGGATCAGTACGCGAACAGCTCAGCAAGCCGCTCGCGGTCGATTGCGCGACAGACCTGACCCGGAGGCTTAATGGTGGGCACGTCCTCGCCCGCGACGAGGGAATTGACGACAGCCTCTTCCACCGCCTCGACGGCTGCGAGGTAGAAGCGGTCGAGCGCATCCTGATTGATTTCCTCGCGGATCGAGAAGACGGGAGCCGCCTCTGGCATCGGTCCCGGATTCGCCGTCGAGAACGCGAGAAACAGATCTCCGGAATTGTTACCTCCGGGAGTGCCCCCGCGGCCGATGCCGATTGCCGCACGCTTGGCCATCTGCCGTAGCGCCAACGGCGACAGTGGTGCATCCGTGGCAACAATGACAATGATCGAGCCAGTCTCCTGCCTGTGCAGGGGGCCCTCCGTCATCAGCCTGCCCACCGGACGGCCAAGAATGTTGAGCCAGGGCCGGATGCCGTGGTTGGCTTGCACCAGCGTGGCAACAATGTGTTGGCGCCCGCCGACTTCAACCAGGCGCGATGCGCTGCCGGTTCCGGCCTTGAACTCATAGGCGATCATGCCGTTTCCGCCGCCCGTAGAACCCTCGGCCACCGGTCCGGTCGAGCGCGCCTCGAGTGCTGCAATCGCATGCTCGGGGGTGACGAACATGGCGTTGATATCGTTGAGGACGCCGTCGTAGGTCTCCGCGACGATCGGCATTGCCCAGGCGTGGTGGAGGCCGCGGAAATGATCGCTGTAGTGGTCGAGCATCCAGCGGGTCGCCCCTGTGTGGGCCGCTCCTACCCCATGCGTGTTGGTGATCAGTACGGGGCCGACGAAGTACCCCGCGTCGTTCACCCAATGCGTGCCGGTCATCTCGCCGTTCCCGTTCAGCGTGAACTGGCCGGCCCAGACCGGCCTTGCCTCGCGCTCCGGACGGGGAAGTACGGCGGTGACACCGGTGCGGATATTCCGCGCGGGATCGGTCAGCGTGCAGAAGCCTACGGCCAGTCCCGGAATGTCGGTGATGGCGTTCAGGGGACCAGGCGTGCCCGGAAAGGGCAGGCCCAGGTCGCGGGCGCGTGGACGGCTCATGTCAGTCTGCCTTTCTCGCCCGCAGCCACAGGCCAAGCCCGGCGATGATCACCGAGGCCAGGATCATCAGCGTGGCGATGGCGTTGATTTCGGGTTTCACCCCACGTCGAATCATTCCGAAGATGAAGACAGGAAGGGTGGTGTTCTCGGTCCCGGCGATGAAATAGGTAATTACCAGATCGTCCATCGAGATGACGAACGCGAGCAGCGCGCCGCCAATGATACCGGGAGCCAGTTGTGGCAGAAGCACCTTGCGCAGGGTGATCCATTCCGATGCGCCCAGATCGGCCGAGGCCTCCTCGAGCGCCGGGTCGATGCCGGCGATCCGTGCCTGGACGATGATGAAGACGTAGGAAATCAGGAAGGTGCAGTGGCCGATGATGATGGTCAGCATCGACAGCTTCATCCCGAGCGTGACGAAGAAGATCAGCAACCCGATGCCAAGCACGATATCGGGCATCATCATCGGCAGCAGCAGGAAGCCGTTGTAGAACCGCTTTGCCCGGAACCGGTAACGCGATAGCGCGATCGCGGTGGCAGTGCCGACGAGCGTCGAGAAGGTGGTGGTGAAAAGCGCCACGGTGAGCGATGTGCGCAAGGCTCGGAGCAGTTGGTCGGTACTTTCCAGATACAGGGAGCGGTTCTGGTCGCCGATCTCGGGGCCGCGCTCGCTCAGCCCGAACAGACCCGCGTACCATTCCGTTGTGAAATGGTCCCATATCATCATGTTCACTGGGTTCGAGTTGAACGAGTAGACTATGATGATGAGCAGCGGCGCGTAGATGAAGGCGAAGAAAAGGAGCGAGATCGTGGCAAGGCCGATGCGGCCGGCAAGCGGATTCATGCCTCGCCTCCCGCCTTGCGCGCGCGCCCGACCACGACCAGCAGCACGATCAACACAACCGACATGATCAGCATCGACAGCGCCGATCCAAAGGCCCAGTTGCGTGCCGACAGAAACTGCTGCTCGACGAGGTTGCCCACCATCAGCCCCTTGGCGCCACCAAGGATGTCCGGCACGACAAAATTGCCCACCGAGGGAATGAAGACGATCACCGCGCCGCCGATGATGCCGGGCATCGTCTGAGGCAGGACCACCTTGAGGAAGGTCTGGGTGCGGTTGGCGCCGAGGTCCATCGAGGCTTCGACCAATGCCTGGTCGAGGTTGTCGATGGCCGCATAGAGCGGCAGGAACATGAACGGCACCATCACGTAGACCATGCCGAGTACCACTGCCATCGGTGTGTAGAGAATCTCGAGCGGCTCGCGGATGATGTGCAGCGCCAGCAGCGCCTCGTTCAGCACGCCCGAAGGTTTCAGGATCAGCAGCCAGGCATAAAGCCGCACGATCAGGCTGGAAAAGAAAGGCAGCGCGACGAGGAACAGGAAGAAGAGACGCAGCTTCTCATTCAAGCGTGAGACCCAGTATGCCACCGGGTAGCAGAGGATCAGGCAAAGCAGCACCGTCATCGCGCCGAAACCGAGCGAACGAAGCAGTATCCGCAGATAGACCCACTCGAAGACCTCGTTGATGCCGTCCGCCCAGCCGAAGATGCGTCCGTAGTTCCAGTGATAGAAGTTCCACTCCACCCCGCCGTAGAGTCCGGGTTCGAGAAAGGAGAACACGGCGATGATCAGGAGCGGCATCAGGAAGAAGATGCCGAGAAACAGCGTCACTGGCGTTAGCAGGGCTGAGAAGACCAGCGACTGCCGACGGATGATCATCATGATCCCTCCAGCACTTGCACGGCCGCGGGATCATGCGCCAACCGCACTGCAGCACCGACATCGGGCGCATCAGCGCCGTCGCGAGCGGTGACGCGGATTTCCTCGCCGCCGCCATCGGGACGCACGAAAAGGATGAGATCCGCGCCGAGATAGACGGCTCGGACCACCGTTCCGGCGATGCCCTCGGCTCCCAGCGTGAAGTCCTCCGGGCGCAGCACCGCCGTCACCTTCTCTCCGATGCTGCGGCCTGCCCCCGCGATGGCGAAAGCTGCACCACCGGGGGTACGAGCCAAGGCCCGCGCGCCCTCAAGCCGCTCAATCGTCAACGAAAAGATGTTGGTCTCGCCGATGAACTCAGCCACGAAACGGTTCTTCGGCCGCCGGTAGATTTCACGGGGAGTGCCGATCTGCTCGATCCGGCCCGCGCGCATCACCACGACCCGGTCGGACATGGTGAGCGCCTCCTCCTGGTCGTGGGTGACGAAGACGAAAGCAATGCCAAGGCGGTTCTGCAGCGTCTTCAACTCCAGCTGCATCTGCTGGCGCAGGTTGCGGTCCAGCGCTGAGAGCGGTTCGTCGAGAAGTAGAATCCGCGGCTCCGCGATAATGGCGCGGGCCAGCGCCACACGCTGGCGCTGGCCGCCGGAAAGCTGCGACGGCCGCCGCGCGCCCATGCCGGCAAGTCCCACCTTCTCAAGGGCGTCGGTCACTGCACGTTCACGCGCAGAACGATCTTCGCCGCGCACTTCAAGTGCATAGCCGACGTTGCGCGCCACACTCATGTGCCCGAAGAGAGCATAGCTCTGGAACACCGTGTTCACCGGACGCCGGAAAGGGGGCAGGTGGGAAAGATCCGCTCCCTCCAGCCGGGTGCTGCCCTCGTCAAGCGCCTCGAAACCCGAGATGGAGCGTAGGAGCGTGGTCTTGCCGCAGCCCGAGGGCCCAAGGAGGGTGACGAATTCGTTTTCCTCGACGTCGAGGTCGACGCCGTCAAGGGCCGCGACGCGCTCGCCCTCCGGCGTGGTGAAGATGCGCCGCGCGCCGCGGATTTCCAGTAATGCCATCGTCCTACCCCGAAATCTGGCGCCCCGTCCTCGGGGCGTCAGCCGCTCATCGCCCGCCTATTGCGCGGTGCGTATGGTGTTCCACGCGCGGTCGTAGAGCTTGAGCGCCGCACCAAGGTCGACGAAGGTCTGAACCCGTTTCAGCGTCTCCGGCGCAAGCGTGATGTTGGGGTTCGTCTTGATGTAATCGGCCACCAGTTCGCGCGCCGGAATATTGGCCGAGCCGTTGAACTGCTGATCCACATTGAGGGCCGCGATCTCGGGGCGCAGGTAAAACTCCATAAACCGCTTGGCTGCCTCCTTGTTGGGCGCAGTCTTCAGCATGCAGATGTCTTCCTGATAGAGCGTCGCGCCTTCCTTCGGGATGACGTACTTGATGTTCGGCTTGTCGACGAAATAGACATGCCCGCCGACGAAGAAATGGGCTGCCGCGATGTCGTTCGACAGGAGAAGTGCGGGCGATTCATAGGTGAAGGCCGAAACCACAGGTTTCTTTGACAGAACGTAGTCGGCCGCTTCCTGCACTTCGGCCGGATCGGTCGAGTTGATCGAATGCCCCTTCATCATCAGCCCCACCGCCATTACCTCGCGCATATCGTCAAGGATGGTGATCTTGCCGCCGCTCTTTTCCGGGATGTTGAAGAAATCCTCCCATCCGGTGATGGGCCCGGTGATGTCCTCGTTGTAGAAGATGCCCACGGTGCCGAAGGCATAAGGCAGGCAATACTCGGCTTTCGGGTCTTCCTTTGAGCGGAAAGTCAGCGGGTCGATGTTCTTGAAATCAGGCGAAAGGTTGATGTCGGTCTTCTCAAGCAGGCCCAGCTTCATCATGATGTCGTGCATGTGCACGGATGGAAAGATCAGGTCATATCCGGTTGCCCCGGCCTGAATCTTGGCCAGCATCTCCTCATTCGAGGAATAGGTGTCGAGGCTTACTTCGATCCCCGTCTCGTCGCTGAACTTCTTCAAGATCAGCGGGTTGATATAGTCGCCCCAGTTGTAGAGTGCGAGCTTACCCTCCGCGCCTGCGGCTGTCGCCAGCAGCGAGAGTCCCAACGCCAAGCCGACTGCGCTTTTCATGTTTTCCTCCCGATTGATACAGTGCCGGGCCGGTCAAAGTTCATGGCCACGACTTTGTGGATACTATCTTTTTGTTAGGATGCTATCATTCACAAGCCATGTTGTAAATTCTGTCATGATCGCGAAGAAACCTGAACCGAACCAGACCCCTCTCGGCGCGCGCCTGCGCGCTATGGAGGACGTATTCACGAAATCCGAGGCGGTAATTGCCCGGTGGCTGATTCTGAATGAGGCGACACTTGCCCTGGAAACCGGAGCGTCGATAGCGGCGAAGACGGGGGTGAGCGAGATCACCGTCAGCCGTTTCCTCAGACGCGCGGGCTTCAAGGGTCTCGCGGGCCTAAAGGAGGAATTGAAGCTGACGCGGATACATCATCTCGCGTCGACACCCGACTATTTTCTGAGGCTGATCGATGGCGGGATCTCTGCTTTCCTCAAGCGCGATGCCGAGGCCATTCTGGCGATCGCTGAGGAGATCAAAAAGCCCAGCTGGCAAGAGGCGATCAAAACCCTCGCCGTAGCCGACGAGGTGTATGTGACCGGCTTTCAGACAGTCCGCGGCTTGGCTGAAGACTTCGCCCGGCGTCTGGGAATAATACGCGGCAGCGTCCGGTTTCTGTCTCCACACGACGACGGTCTGGTGGAATGGATCCCTTCGGAGCGGCGCAAGGGCGAGCGGCGCTGTCTGGTGCTGATAGACATGGTGCCCTACGCCCGCGAAGCCCTGCCCATCGTGCGTACCGCGCGTAAGGGGCAGATCGACGTGGTGATCGTGACCGACATACTCAATAGCTGGGCCGCGGCCGAGACACCGTTCGTCTTTCACGTAGCGACCAAGATGGATACCTTCCTGGAAAGCACTGGGCCAATGACCACGATGATGAACGTGATCATTCACGCCGTGGCCAGCGAAAATCCCGAAAAGGCTCACCGCCGGATCGGGGACTGGCCTCCGCTGATCGCTGCTCTGTGCCTCTATTGAGCGGTCATGTGGCTCTCATCCGAACCCGGTAACGGCTCGATTTCGCAAAGGTTCGGATTGCGACGGTGCCTGCGCCAACCTGAACGTCTGCTCCTGAAGGTTCGCGGCCCCGTTCTTGTCGGTCGCCGATGGCTGCGTCGCCCTATATTGTAGGGCTGCGCAACCAGGTTCATGATCAGCCCGCATGGGAATATGGCCGGTTCGAACCCACAGATATCACGGCAGTCATTGAAACTGGCCATTTCGTCTCCGCGAGCAGTGCTGGAAACGATGCTGTTGGCTGCTGCGATACGAAAAGGATCGACGTGACCATGCAGGACGAAGGCGCCCCTTGACTTGTCGAGTGCGGGAGTTCCAGGAGCCAAGGTCGTGACCGCTCCAAAGGACCATTTGCGGCGTCATGCGGTGCGCGACCTGCTGCATCCGCATCGGGTGAAGGACAGCATGGCGCTGGCGCGGCAGCCATCGCTCCGGAACTCGGCGCTGGCGGGATTGCAGGCGGGCACAGCCGCGGCCATTGCCCTGCCGCTCGTCTGGTTGTCGCCCTGGTCACACCTGCTCGGCTTCGCGTCGCTCGGCGCGTTGGTGGCGCTGTTCGGGCGCTTCGCTCCAGAGCGAAGCCGCAACCGGATCCTGCTTCTCTGCGCCCTCTGCCAGGTAACCGCGGTCCTTTCGATGTCTCTGGTCGCCTGGCTCGGCGCGCCCCTGCCTGTCCAGCTCGCCCTGCTGGCGCTCTTTTGCGGAGCCTTCCTGTTCGTGGGCCTGACCGGTGGGTTTGGCCCCCCGGGCGCCCTGATCTTCGTCTTCGCGGCCGCAGCTTCCATGTCCTCGAGCATGACGCTTGGGCAGGTGTTTGAGCGGGCCGCCGCCACCGCGATCATCGCCCTGCTCGCCTGGGCGATCTGCGCCGCAACCGAAACATTCCGCCACCATCCGACAGAGGAGCGACCTCTCCCTGCGGACCCGCCGCTTCCCGTCCGCCATCGGCTCATCATGGCCGTGCGCGCCGCGGCCGGCGCGGGGATCGCGGTCTTCGCAAGCCACGCGCTGGGCGCGCACCACCCGGCCTGGGCGGCGATGGGGGCGCTGGCGGTCCTTCAGGGGACGCATCTGCACATCAACATGAACCGTGCGCTGCAGCGCACGGTGGGCACGACGGTCGGCGCCGTGCTGGCTTGGGCGCTGCTGATCCAGGATCCGTCGGTCTGGGTCCTGATCGCCGTTCTGGTTGCCTTGCAGATCCTGACCGAAATAGTGATCGGCGCGAACTACGCGCTCGGTCAGGTGCTCGTCACGCCGATGGCGCTTCTCATGACGCATCTCGCCGCGCCGCAGGCTGGAGGCCCGCAAATGGCTCCTGAACGCGTCCTCGATACGCTGCTTGGGGCGGCGGTCGGCATCTCTATCGCTGTGCTCCTGTCAACGATCGACGATCGGCGACACCTTGCGGAGCATCAGGCCAAATCCAGGAACGAGTAATTGCTCGTGAACCCCGGACCGGATCCGGGGCAAGCTCATGTCCGCTTCGCCTATCAATCAGCGGCCACCGATCCGGGGAAATGAAGCCGTCGATCTAACCGGGTTCGCTCTGGTCGCGCTTCGCCAAGCGCGAATGCCCTGCGCCCAGAGTGACAACCCCGGCCGCTCAAAAAGCTGCCGCGCGGTTTGGGCTTCGCAACCAGGCCAAGCTGACCGCCAAGCCCCTCAAGGACGACATTCTGTAGCCGGCTCCGTCGACGCCGAAGTCGGATGCGAAATGAGTATCGGCTTTCGGGAAGCCGTCAGCACTCTCGGAACGCCGGAGCGGCGGCGGTACATTGGCCGAGATCAGCCCTCGTTGAGTAGCCACTTCTGGAAGCTAGAGGCCCGAAAGCAGACCGTCCGGGAGACGGCCCCCGAGCCAACGTTTAGGACATCGGCGGCTCGCCGCGTAGCTTCACGGAAATGCCGCGTTTCAAGGAATTCATGGCCATCGATATCTCACTCGTTCGCCTAATGAGATCGGCGCAATCCGAACCGTCGGCCGCTTGAACCGAGACACGTAAACTCGCATCGGTCGCGATGATCGGGTCACCTTGCAACGTGACCTCGACGGAAATGCTGATATCCTTGATCTTCAGACCTCTTTCAAAAGCGACGTAGCGCAGATCATTGGCGAAGCATCCGCCGATTGTCAGCCCCAGCAGCTCGGCCCCATTGAAGCCGAGCCCAAGGCCGCCTGCTTTACCCACGGCTCGATCGATTACAAGAGTGTGGCTGCCGGCCCAGCCCAAAGCAGCTTCCGTGCCCTCCACATTCCTGATCTCGATCGTTGCGGTCTGCATCCTGCACGCCTGTCCTGCCGGACCCAACATTCTCAGAGCTTTGCACCAAAGATGGATGACAGCAATATTTGTCATCGGCGGTTGTGGCGGCACAAAGGAGCAATCGCCGAGACGCCCAGTGCAGACGGGGGCGGTTCGCTTCTGAACGCCAAGTTCTCGGCCATCAGCAACGCCCATGAGCGATGATGGTCGCCCTTGGTTTTTCCTCTCGCCAATCAAAGCCGAGGAGAACTCACATGGGCCATTCTCATTTCGATAATGCTACCCGGGAGCGTGCAGCGTGACCCAGCGCGGTCATCCGAGGCATCGCGGATGGCCGCTTCGGACTGGAAACGTTGCTGTTTCGCCGGTCGTGGGAAGGGAAGCGGTCTGACCGCTGCTAACGACATTTCATGCAAGAGCAGCTGTCAGCTTTCTGTCTTCTCACATTGCACATTGACGATGAAGCTTCGCATCATGCGCGCGCATTCCTCATAATGCGTCTCAAGCAGCAGATGGGTGCCGTCGTAGATGTGCACGTCGATCCGGTCGAGATCCTTGGCATATGCGTAGGCCTCTTCGATTTCGTAGTATGGGTCGTGTCGCCCCCAGAGCAGCAGCGCCGGGGGGCGATGATCGCGATGGAAGGCTGCATATTCCGGAAAGCGGGCCACGTGCGAACTGTAGTCGGAAAAGATGCGGAGCTGGATTTCGACACGTCCCGGCTGGCTCATGCGCTCCCAGTCGAGATGCCAGCCTTCAGGCGCAACGAGCGGCACGAGTTGATCCGGGATATCGCCGACATAGGTATGCTTGACGCCCTCGAAATTGAGCCATTCTGGAATTTTGGCAAGGTTTGCGGGAGTGGGATCGGCCCAATATGACCTGACCAGATTCCAAGGCGTCCCAAGGCCTTCTTCATGGGCATTGCCATTCTGAATGATAAGCCCGAGCACGCGATCCGGGTATTTCAGTGCCAAAGCATAGGCGACGGGCGACCCGAAATCGTGGACGTAGAGAAAGAACCGATCCATGCCGATCTCGCGCATCAATGTGTCGATGGTTTCGGCCATGGCGTCGAAAGTGTAGGGATAGTCATCGGGTGCCTCCGTAAAGCCGAAGCCCGGCAGGTCCGGGGCGACAATATGCGCGACTTTGGACAGCGGGCCGATGACGTTGCGGAAATAGAATGACGAGCAGGGCTGGCCGTGCAGGAGCAGCAGTCCTGGCGTGCCGCGCTGTCCCGCTTCCCGATAGAAAAGGTGTACGCCATCCACGTCAGCGGTGTGATGTCTGGTTTTCTCGATGGTCTGCATGGTGCCTCCTGGACTGCTATCCTCGGTCGGAAACACCGATTAAAGCAAGTATACCGGTTAGCTGCTTTGCAACCGGATAACTGCCCTTATATGGTTAGGTTCCATGTCGAATAATTTGGATACCGTCTGGACGCCCGGACATTTCATAGGTGGCCACCCGGCGATCGACCTCACCAACGCCGTCTTCACCCGGCACATGCCCGACGACGACAATGATTTGTTGAACTCCCCACGGGATGTCGGAAATTGGCTGCATTTCGCTGGACTGGCCACGAAGGCTCAGGCGAACGCGATTTCGGATATTCCGGCCCCGGCGTTTCTGGAAAGCGTTCGGGAATTGCGAGAGGCATCCTTTTCGGTTTTCGATGCGCTTGCCGCAGGAAAGCCACCGGCAGCGGAAGCGCTAGGACATCTGTTCGAGCGGGCGGCGAAAGGGCTTTCGGCAGAACGGATCACGTTGGTCGAAACCGACACCACACCGCGAATTGTGCGCTTTGATGACCCCAAGGCCATTGTCGCCTTTTTAGCGGCCATCTCGATCGAGGCGTACTTCGTTCTGCCCATGGAGAGGCTGCATGCCTGCCCTCGGTGTGGCTGGCTTTTCGTCGACACATCGCGAGGCGGAAAGCGGCGGTGGTGCAGCATGCAGACTTGCGGCAACCGCGAGAAAGCATCGCGGCATAAAGAAAAAAGCTGATGATCAGCAGACACACACGGATATAACAACGGCCGCTTCGGGAAGCTTGGCCCTTTGGCTGCATGTGTCAAACGAGGTCGCAAGCCGCCGTCGAGATCAGCCCCACATTCAACGGCCGCCATTCGACCCTCGACGTCCGAACGCCGACTGTCCGCTTGTGTGGGCCGCCTAGCGACCGTTCAGGGCACCCTTGTCGTCGCCCGAAGGAAGACGTCGCAGATGACAATGCTGTAGGTCGTGGTCAGGCCTCATTTCGGCTTTTCCCGCGCCCCTTGACTTTGACATCAAGCAGGATTGAAATCCATCGCGTACCGGCATCAGCAAGTATTGCCCGGTGCCAAATCAAGCAGACCGGTCGTCCCATTTTTTGCATCCGGCAAGCCGGTCGCAATCGGGAGACGCCTTCATGCAGAAGATTCAGCGTCGGGAATTCATCACAAAGGGCAGTGCGGCCCTTACGGGTCTTACGGCCTTCCTTTCCACCCGATACGCCCATGCCTTTCCAAGCCGTCCCGGCGAGGAAGTCGTCAAATGGCTCGATGAACTGCCGCCGAACCCAGTTCCGGAGGTGATCAAGAACCAGCTCGTCTGGGAGGATCTCAATTCCTGGATAACGCCCAACGACAAGTTCTTTTCGATCGCGCATTTCAACCGGCCAGTCATTGACCCAAGCACGTGGAAGCTCGAAATCGGCGGCTTGGTCAAAAAGCCGACTGCGCTGACGCTCGACGATATCAGGTCTCGGCCGCGCCAGGAGGTCACGTTTACGGTCGAATGTTCGGGAAATACCGGCCTGCCGTTTTTCAATGGGGGCATAGGCAATGCGCAGTGGGCGGGCACGCCGCTCGCCCCGATCCTGGAGGAGGCAGAGGTCCTCGCCAGCGGCATCGAGGTCGTCTTCTGGGGTGCCGACGAAGGCGAGGTCAAAAAAGCCGACGACGTCAAGTTCAAGCAGAATTTCGCGCGCAGCATGTCGCTCACCGAAGCTATGGATCCGAAGAACATCCTTTGCTACGAGATGAACGGAACTCCCCTGCCGCCCGACAATGGCTTCCCGCTCCGGCTGATAGCGCCGGGCTGGTATGGAATCGCGAATGCGAAATGGCTCAAGCGCATCGAGGTGCGCGACCAGCGCTTCGAAAACCAATTCATGGGACGCGACTACGTTACGCTTCGAGAGGAAGATCACAACGGCGAGACTGTGTGGGTGGAAACTTCCGTCGGGAGGGCGCGGCTCAAATCTGCGCCGGCCCGGGTGACCCGTACAGGCAACGACTACCGGATCGTCGGAGCCGCGTGGGGCGCGCCGGTCGAGCGGGTCGAAGTCCAAATCGATGATCAACCTTGGATCTCGGCGACCATCGATGAAACCGACAAGGCGGAGTTTGCCTGGCAAATGTGGTCTGTCGACTGGCCCAATCCTCCTGCTGGAGAGCACACCGTCACCTCACGCGCGATCGATACGAGCGGCAACGTCCAGCCGGCGATGAGCGATCCGTGGATCGCCAAGAAACACACCTACTGGGAAAGCAACGGGCAAGTGACTCGCCGCATTCAGATTGCTTGACCGCCCAGCGGCCCGTAGCGGATCGGGTCTGTGTAGAATTGTGTTCGGGCGACGTCCTTGCGCCGTCCACTCGATCTGACAGGAGATTTGGACCTGTGCTCACGTCTCATCGGGGCGCTGTATACAACTCCGTCCAGTCCGCCTTGAGCCGCGTCAGACCGAGATCGTACCGATGTCAAGAACGGCCGCTTTCGCCATCCGGAGGCCGAAAGCTGCCGTTTGCAGTGAGTTCAGTCCGGTGCTGTCTGCCCGGCGGTCGACTGTATCCTCCGCCCGACCGCCTGCAGCATCTCGAAGGCGCCGAAGCGGCTTTGATGCCAGGCAGCGACGGCCGGATCAGGCCGGTAAACGTCACCCAGCTCCGACATCTCAAACATGGCGGTCGGCACATCGGCGTGAAGGCCGGCAGCGACGGCGGCGAGGATGGCGGACCCCAGGAGGACTGGCTCGGGAGACGTGGAGGCAGCCACCGTCAGTCCCGTTGTGTCGGCGAGAATTTGCCTGACCAGCGGGCTCTGCCCGGCGCCGCCGCTGACGACCATGGTGTCGGTCTGGACGCCGGCGGCGCGCTGCGCCTCCACGATCTGGCGCGCGCCGTAGCCGAGGCCGCAAAGGCCTGCCAGGTAAAGGCCGACAAGGCTGTCGATGCCGGTGTCCATGCCGATCCCGGCGATCAACGCCTTCGCGTCGGGATCGGCGAAGGGCGCGCGGTTGCCGAGGAATTCCGGGACCACCAGCAGGCCGCCAACTAGCCTCTCGATCGCCGCCGCGCCGCCAGCGGCCGTGGCCCTGTCGGCCAGAAAGGCGCCGATGCTGACGCGGTCCGCGTCGGCCTGACGCCGCGCTTCCGCGGAAGCCGGATGCATCCGCACGAGATGGTCGATCGCAGCGCCGGCGGCCGACTGGCCGCCTTCGTTCAGCCAGAGGCCGGGCACCATGGCGGAAAAATACGGACCCCAGACCCCGTCGACGAAGGCAGGTTGCTCCGTGGTCGTCATGGAGCAGGCCGACGTGCCGAACACATAGGCCATGCGCGTCAGGACGGCGCCGGGTCCGCCGCGCGCTCCGACCGTCCCGATGCCACCGGCATGGGCGTCGATCAGGCCGGCGGCGACAGGCGTGCCCGGCTCCAGCCCGAGTTCCGCAGCCGCATCCGCCGTCAGACCGCCCCCGAGCGGCGTTCCGCCCGGCACGATTTCGGTGCCGATGCGGGCAAATTTCTCGTCCGCGAACGCGCCGAGCCCGACGCGGCGAAAATAGGCATCGTCCCAACGCCGCTCATGGGCAAGATAAGTCCATTTGCAGGTCACGGTGCAGGCCGAGCGCGCGAGGCTGCCGGTGCAGCGCCAGGTCAGGAAATCGGTCAGGTCGAAGAACTGCCAGGCCGACGCAAGCGTCTGCGGCATGTTCTCGGCCAGCCAGAGCAGCTTCGGCGTCTCCATCTCGGGCGAGATGGCGCCGCCGACATAGCGCAGCACGTCCTCGCCGGTGGCGTTGATCCGCCGCGCCTGCTCGGTTGCGCGGTGATCCATCCAGACGATGACGTTGCGCTCGTCGCTTCCCGATGCGCTCACCGAAACCGGCCGCCCGCCGTCGCCCAGAACGACGAGCGAGCAGGTCGCGTCGAAGCCGATGCCGGCGACGGAACCGGGTTCGATGCCGGCGGAAGCGACCGCCTCGCGGATGCAGGCGCAGACGGAGAGCCAGATGTCGTCGCTCGATTGCTCGGCAATGTCGCCGGCCTCGCGCCAGAGCCGAATGTCCGCCTTGGCCGAGGCAAGCATGACGCCCGAAGCGTTGAAGATGCCGGCACGCGCGCTGCCGGTGCCGACGTCGATGCCTAGAAAATGCTCCGCCAT
>NZ_JAQGPN010000004.1 GCF_028826155.1 Mesorhizobium shangrilense | reverse complement strand
CGTGCGGAACCCTTTAGAAGCAGGCCTAGGAAGATCAGGCCGCCGACGAACTCGATGACGATGCTGAGCACCGAATCGAAGGCCAGGATGCGCTCGAGCACGACCTGGCCGCCCACGACGCAGATGACCGCGATGAGCACTGCCGCCGGCAGCACGTGGACATGGCGGTGGCTCGGCATGATCTGCCACGCGAGGCTGGCGACCAGCAGGCCGAAGAAGGTCACCGGGCCGACCAGCGCCGTGGAGACCGAGACCAGGATCGCCACGATCACCAGGACGATCGAAACGGTCCGCGTGTAGTCCACCCCGAGGTTCACGGCCATCTCGCGCCCGAGAGCGAGCACGTCGAACCTGTGCATGATCCGCCAGCCGGCAACACTCGCCACACCGATCAGGATCGCAGAAACGGTGAGCAGGTCGGTTTCGGCGATGTTGAAGCTGGCGAACAATCGGTCCTGCAGGATCGCGAACTCGTTGGGATCGATGATGCGTTGCAGGAAGCCGGAGATCGACCGGAACAGGACGCCGGTGATGACGCCGACGAGCAGCAGGAGGTGCAGGCTGCGCCGTCCCCCGGCGAACAGCCAGCGATAGAGCAGACCCGAGAACAGCACCATCGCCGCCACTTCGCCGAGAAAGAGGAGGCGCGAATCGGTGTTCTGGACGAGTGTCGGGCCGAGCTGGAAGACGAGCAGCGTCTGGATGAGCCCGTAGAGCGCATCGAACCCCATGATGGACGGCGTCAGGATGCGATTGTGGGTCACCGTCTGGAACAGGATCGTCGAGACGGCCACGGCATAGGCGACGAGGACCATGCCGGCCAGCTTCACGCCTCGAAACGGCAGCACGAAGTCCCAGCGCCCATTGGCGCCGAGCGTCATGAAAGCGATGACTGCCGCGAGCGCGAGAAGGCCGAGCAGCGCCAGTACGGTCCGCTGCCCGAACGCTGCCCGCGCGGGCCCGGGCGATATCCGGGAATCAGCCGACACGCGCATTCTTCCGGAGCAGCAGATGGAGGAACAGCGCACTGCCGATGATGCCGGTAACGGCTCCGATCGGCACCTCGTATGGGTAGAGGACGACTCGTCCGACGATGTCGCAGGCGAGCACGAAGCCCGCCCCGACGATCGCTATCCAAGGCAGGGTGCGTCGCAGGTTGTCGCCCATCGCGAGGCTCACCACGTTGGGCACGATGAGCCCCAGGAACGGAACCATGCCCACCGTGGCGACGACGGTCGCGGTGACCATGGAGACGATGACGAGGCCGAGCGCCACGATGCGGCGATAGTTCAGGCCGACATTGGTCGCGAACGCCTCACCCATTCCGGCGACCGTGAAGCGCCCTGCGGCGACGTAGGCCACCAGGGTGAGCGCGAAGGAGATCCACAGCAACTCGTAGCGTCCCTGCAGCACGCCGGAGAAGTCGCCCATGGTCCACGCCCCAAGCGATTGCATCATGTCGTGGCGGTAGGCGAAGAAGGTCGTCACCGCGCTGATGACGCCGCCGAGCATGATGCCGACAAGCGGCACCACGAGAACCGACCGCAACGGGATCTGCCGCAGGATCGCGAGGAACAGGGCTGTTCCAAGGAACGCAAAGAGGGCGGCGACGATCATGCGCGCGAACACGGGCAAATCCGGCGCGAGCAGCATCACCGCCAGGATGCCCAGGCTCGCGGATTCCACCGTTCCCGCCGTCGAGGGTTCGACGAAACGGTTGCGCGCCAGCATCTGCATGATCGTGCCCGAGACCGCGATGCCGGCTCCGGCCAGGATCAGCGCAAGCGTGCGGGGCACGCGGCTGATCATCAGGACTTGTGCAGCGCGGGCCGAGGTATCGTCGGACAAAAGCGTTTCGATCGAAACGTTGCTGACGCCCACGAAAAGGCTTGCCGCAGCCAGTATCGGCACGACAGCGACCGCCGCGAGCAACCAGACGCGCTCGGTAGCGGGTGAATGGGCCGGTGTGATCTGCGTGGGGTTCATTCGGGCTGTGTGAGGATCGTAGAGTGCCGGCCGCACGGGCCGGCACTCCCTCCGAAACGATATGTGCGCAGCGGCGTCTATTCTTTGCGGAGCGCTTTTGCGATCTGGTCCGCGTTCAGCTGCATGGCCTGCAGTCCGGCACCGATCAGGTACCATCTCGCCGGGTCGAGATACACGACCTGGCCGTTCTTCCATGCCGTGGTCTGGGCGACGAGTTCGTTGTCCAGGTACTGCGCGGCCGACTGGCCTTCGCGCCCTACCGCTGCGTCGCGATCGATGACGAACAGCCAGTCCGGATTGGTTTCCAGGATCAGCTCGAACGAAGCCGCGTGGCCGTGGTTGGAAGTCTTCAGGTCTTCGCGCGCCGGCGTGATGCCGTAGTCCGAATAGAGCACCCCAAAGCGCGAACCCGGACCATAGGCGCTCATCTTGCCGCCGGTGGTCAGGACGATCAGCCCCTTGCCGGCCTTGGCGGCTGCTTCGCGCGTCCCGGCGACGGTCGCATCGAGTGCCGCAAGCTTTTCGGCCGCCTCGCTCTCCTTGCCGAAGAGACGCGCAAGTGTGTCGATGTTCTTCTTCGCGCTGCCGACGAAGTCCTTCTGGTCCACGGTCAGGTCGATCGTCGGCGCAAGGGCCGCAACCTGGTCATACTTGGCGCTGGAGCGTCCGCCGACGATGATCAGGTCGGGCTGCAAGGCGTTGAGGGCCTCGAGATCCGGCTCGAACAGCGAGCCGACCTTGGCATAGTCCTCGCCATTGTACTTCGAGAGATAGGCCGGGAACCTGGCCTTGGGCACGCCGGCGATGTCGACGCCGAGCGCATCCAGCGTATCGATCGTCGCAAGATCGAAGACGACCACCTTCTTCGGGCGTTCCGGCAGCACGATCTCGCCCTTGGTGTGCTCTATCCGAAACTCTTCCGCGGAAGCAGCCTGGAGTGGGACGAGCATGGCGGCCACGCCCAAGGCGGCGTTCAGCAATTTGCGGCGATTGATCATCTGTTCTTTCCTCGTTGGCGAGCGCACGGGACGTCCCGTCCCCCCGCCCTGTTCATCAGAAGTTGGTTGTCAGGCTGAGCCAGAAGCGGCGGCCCTCGCCGACCGTGTTGAAGTCGGTCGCGTCCTGTTGCTTGTCGAAGAGGTTGTAGACTGCGCCCTTCAGCATGACGTTGTCCTGCTCCCCGAACGCATAGGAGGCGCCCAGGTCGAATGTTGTGTAGTCGTCGTACTTGCGGCCCGTCTTGCCGTTGATGACGACGGGCGTCCCGTTGGTGCCGATGCGGGCGCCCGAGGCGATCTCCTCGCCATGATAGTTGACCGCCGCCCATGTCTGCAGGGTTTCGAGCGGCGTCCACTCCACGCGCAGGCTGGCCATGTGTTCAGGAGTGCGCGCCAAGGGAAACCCGGCGAAATCTCCGGTTTCCTGACGCGAATGCGTGTAGGTATAGTTGCCCCGGAAGGTCAGCGTATCCGTCGCATCCCATGTCGCGGTGAGTTCGACGCCCTGAATGGTCGCATCGTCGATGTTGTAGTTGTACCAGAGGCGATAGTTGGGGTCCTCCGACCAGCGAACCGGAACGCCGTTCTCGTCGAGGACGAGGGCGTTGGAGATCTTGTCCTTGAAGTCCGTATAGAAGTAGGTCGCGCCGACGGTGATGCCCGAATAGTTGTCCCAGATCGCGCCGATCTCGTAGCTGGTGCTGCTTTCGGCCTTGAGGTCGGGATTGGCGAGGATGACGCCGCAGGTGCCTTCGGGACCGTAGGAGCAGCCCCCGCCCCCGGTCGTGTAGGCGTAGTCGGGCGAGATGCTGCGGATGTCGGGCGCTCTGAAACCAGTCGACATTCCACCCTTGATGGTCAGCTGTTCGATCGGCGTCCAGACGCCGTAGAGACGCGGGCTGACCTGGGCGTCGTAGAATTCGTGCTTGTCGTAGCGCAGGCCGCCATGCAGCGCGAACGTGTCCGTCATGCGCCACTCGTCTTCGGCGAACAGCGCCCATTGAAGCGCACCGAACGATTCGTCGACACCCGCACGGCGGCCCGGGTTCTGGTCGGTCAGCTTGGCGTCGAAAACCTGGCCGCCGACCGTCAGCATGTGGTCGCCAAGCGCCGTGAATGGCGTGATGAACTTGCCGTCGAGCACCGTGTTGCGGATTTCGGGCGATCGCGGGTTCGCCACGAAGTCGCCCATTGCGGGCGTCCAGGTGTAGTTGGTCCGCTCCGCCCATTCCTGGGACAGCGAGAACTCCGAAGTCGTCCAGCCCCACCGCCCGGTGTGGCTGATCGACCAATGGTCGCGGTTGTTCTGGTTGTAGGTGCCGTTCGCATCGGCCGCGAGCGTCTCGCCGGCGCTGGCTTCGCGCTCCACCCGTGTCGTTCCCGCTTCAAGCAGGACGTCGTGGTTCTCGTTCGGCGTGAAGGTGAGCCGGCCAGTGATGTCGCGCTCCTCGGAACCCGTGACGCCGGAAAGGAAGCTGTCCTCGCCGCGCCGCAGGCCACGTCCCCAGACTTGGAGACCGATCCTGTCGTCGATCAGCGGCCCGGCGCCGTAGAAGGACACCTGTCCGGAATCGCCGAACTTCCTGTCATTCTGGACAGTGCCGTCTGCGGTGATCGAACCGTGCCACTCGCTGCTGACCTTGCGGGTGATGATGTTGATGACGCCGCCCATCGCGTCCGAGCCGTAGAGCGACGACATCGGTCCGCGCACGACCTCGATGCGCTCGATGGCCGCGATCGGCGGAATGAAGCTCTGTTCAAATCCCGAATTGCCGTTGGTTCGTGCGTCGCGCGTGCTCTGCCGCTTGCCGTCGACGAGGATCAGCGTGTACTGCCCCGGCAGACCGCGGATGAAGATGTCCTTCTCGTTGGCCACGCCGGTGACCGCCACACCCTGTACCTCGCGCAAGGCATCGGTCAGGTCGCGGAAGGTGCCCTTCTCGAGTTCCTCTCGCGTGACCACGGTGATGGATGCGGGGGCGTCCTTGACGTTCTGCTCGAAGCCCGTTGCCGTGACCACAATGCGGTCGAGCTGGGTGGCGCCGGACTTCTTCGCTTCCTCCTCCTTCTTCTCCTCGGCCGTCTGCGCAAGCGCTGGTCCTTGGACGACGAGCAGCGCGCAGGTGTTGACCAGCATCTTCCGATGCGAAGCCAGGAAGGTTGATGCCTTGAATGTGAACCCCATTGCGCCCGTCCAAAACTTGAGTATTTCGGTCTTCTTATGTAGCGGACGTATGAGGTCAACCGACGTGTTTTTGACCGATTCCAAATTCAGAAAACCGCAAGATGCCCATGAGGAATTCCCCAAACCCCAAGAACCAGCCCCCCGGTGCGAAGCCAGGGACGAGCGATAGGAGATCTTCCGTTCCCGATGCGCCGCCGTTGTCGCGCCTGCGTCTGCTCGTTGCCCTGGATGCCCTTCTGGTCGAGCAATCGGTGGGACGCGCGGCTGAGCGGATGGGGCTCACCGCACCTGCGATGAGTCGCCTGCTCAAGCAGATTCGTGAGATCTACGGCGATCCGATCCTGCGCAAGACAGGTCGTGGCATGGCTTCAACGCCTTTTGCCGAGCGCCTCCGACTGCGCCTCCGCGCACTCGCCGAAGAAGCATCCGACCTCCTGCAGCCCCAAGAACTCGCGGAGCCCTCCGCCGGACAGGCAAGTGCATCCAACCGCCTGCCGCTGTCCTCGGCGCCGGCATTGTCGCTGGCTCCAGTCATCGACATAGGCGGTCCCACCTCGAAAGAGTTCGCTGCGAAGCTCGCCGCCATCGGGCCGCGCGCCCTGCCGCAACAGCGGCTCGCGAGAGCGATCGCAACTATGGGCGCCGGGGCGGGCCGCAGCCGCCCCCTGACCATGCATGAAGCGCGCGAGGCCTTTGCACACATCCTGGCGGGACGAGCGGATCCGATACAGGTGGGCGCATTCCTCTCGATCATGCAGTTTCGCCATGCGACTGCTCCCGAACTGGCGGGCATGGCGACGGCACTGCGCGAACATATCGCTGCCGGGCCGCCGCCATCGGGCGATGTTCTGCTCGATTGGCCCGCCTATCTCTCGCCCAAGGCGCCTTTGCAACCGTGGTTCCTGATGGCCGTCAAACTCGTCAATGCCGCTGGCACGCGGGTGCTGGTGCACGGCGGCAGAGGCCTGCTCAATGAAGGCGAACGGCTGAAGACGGCAGCCGAGTTTCTCGGCATTCCTGTCGCCGCCGACGTCGAGGACGCAAGATCCCTGGTCAACCGAACCGGTCTGGCCTTCCTGCCGGTCCTGCGGCTCTCGGATCAGCTGACGGCCCTAATGGCGCTGTATCCCCTGTTCGAAATGCGGTCGCCGATCAACCAGTTGGTCCACCTGATCAATCCGCTCAACGCCTCGGGCCTCATGGTCGGTGCGGTTCAGTCCTCCCACCGGAATCTCATTCGGGAAGCGGCCGAGCTTCTCTGCTGGCGCAATGTGCTGGTGACCTCCACAAATCGCGATGTCGCAGAGGCGACCCCCCTTCGATCGACCACCATTTTTCGTGTTGCCGACGGCACATCTTCGGAAATGACGATACCTGCCTCGACGCTTCCCGCAACCGAACGCCCGACTGGGCTGTCGAGCTTCGAGTATTGGAAGGCTGTCTGGCTGGGACAGGCGCGCGACGAAGCGCCAATCAGGAAGGTCGTCGACACTGCCGCCCTGGCGCTCATGAACGCAAGGAAAGCGTCAGCCACCCAATGGCCGCGCCTGCAACTCGAGGCCACCAAGCTTTGGCGCAACCGGCTGGGTATGGTGGCGGCGCCGTGATCGGTCAGGCGCTGGCGGTGGCCACGGGGCCGGAGCTGATTGCCTCTTTCGGCATGGCGATTTGCATTTTGGGGATTCGCGCTCGCCAGCCGGCATTGGCGTGCAACGAGTTGGTTGAGGGGACCCTTCATCTCCAGATTTCGCGCGGCGAAGCCAGTCGCGACCTTCTGTTTCCCAATGATCTCGCACGACCGGCACGGCCAGGGGCGTGACCCGACCTCTTACGAGACAGCGCTCCGGGCTGTCTTTCGAACCTGAGACAAACTTCAGGCCTCGCCTGGCGCTGATGCTGGTTCACCGATCCCGCTCGGAGAGAGCATAGGCTTGGGTGGATCGAAGGCCACGGGCGCTCGCGGCGCGACGTCGACATGCAGTGAAAACACATCGGGGCGGGCGTAGTGACCAGCAACATCGAGATCGTACCTGCCTCGGATCACATCATCCAGGTCGATCGTCGCAGCCAGGACACCCTCTTGGCCGCGCAGCGGACCCGCAATGATTTCGCCCATCGGATCGACAATCACGCTGCCGCCCTTGATGAGCTCGGTCCCCGGCGCTTCTCCGGCGAAGGCAGCATAGTCGTCCGGCGCATCGGCACGCGTCATGTACTGGCATGCGCTGAGCGTAAACATCCGGCCCTCATAGGCGATGTGGCGCATGGACGACTGCCAGATTTCGCGTTCATCGACAGTCGGCGCACACCAGATTTCTACCCCTTGTGCGTACATCGCCTGCCGCAGTGGGGGCATGTAGTTTTCCCAGCAGATCGCTGCGCCGATCTTGCCCACCTGGGTGTCGAGGACAGGCATCGTGGAGCCGTCGCCCTGTCCCCAGACCAGCCGTTCGCTGGCAGTCGGCATCAACTTGCGGTGCTTGCCGAGCAAGGCGCCGTCGGAACCGAAGAAGAGGGCGGTGCAGAATAGCGTCGCGCCGTCGCGCTCGATGACCCCGACAACCAGATGCGCCTTCATATCGGCGGCGAAGCTGCCGATCGTACGACATTCAGGTCCGTCGACCTCAATCGCGGAGCGCCAATAACGCAGATATTCGTCGCGGCCGGCCGGCGTACGCGTGCCTATACGTGCGCCGAAGTCCAGCCCCTTCGGATAACCCCCCACATAGGCTTCGGGAAAAACGGCAAGTTCGACGCCTTCCTGCTTCGCTGCCTGGCAATGAGCGGCCATGCGCTCGAGGGTCCGGGGAAGGTCGAACAGACTGGTGCCGGCTTGAACGACGGCGACGTGATGTTGGCGCATGGAGGGCTCCTAAAGTTCCGCGCAGATTGGCTGGACGTCGTTCATCAACCGCATTCGGTGATGCACAGGGTGTCGCTGGCGTGGCGCGGCGATAATGATGCAGATCCCCAAACCCGGTGGGTTCGTACGCTACGCCGGATGTCGTGGTCGGGATCAGCATCAGCGTGGTGATGACACGCCCTAGACCGACAGGAATCGTTCCGCCAACCTGGCCCACATCGCCGCGCCAGTCGTCAGGCTGTCGTCGTTGAAGTCGTACTTCGAGCTGTGCAGGATCGCCGAGTTCTCACCGTTGCCAAGGCGCAGGAAGCAGCCGGGCCGGTGTTCCAGAAAATAGGCGAAATCCTCGCTGCCGGGGATCATCGGGCAGATGCCCACCTTGTCGTCGCCCACCAGTTCCTTGACCACGGCCGTGGCGAAGGCTGTCTCCTCTTCCGAATTGATGACGACCGGATAGCCGTGTTCATAGTCGATGGAGACGCTGGCGCCATGCGCCTCAGCGATCGACGTCGCGATGTCACGAACCCTCTGCTCGAGCGTGTTGCGCACTTCCGGCGAGAAGGAGCGGATGCTGACTGCGATCTCGGCGGTTTCAGGGATCACATTCGATGCCGTGCCGCCGTGAATGGTTCCGACTGTCACTACAGCGGTTTCCGTCGGGTTCACGTTGCGGGACACGACCGTCTGCAGCGTCATGACCATGTTGGCTGCGACCACAATCGGATCGACGGTCAAATGCGGACGCGATGCATGGCCGCCGCGGCCGGTGATCGTAATCCTGGCGGTGTCTGCAGCCGCCATCAAGGGCCCCGATCGCATCAGGAAAGTTCCCGCCGCCGCGCCGGGATGATTGTGGAGGCCGAAGATTGCGTCGCAGGGGAAGCGCTCAAAAAGCCCGTCGTCGATCATGGCCTGCGCGCCGCTGCCCTTTCCGGCCTCCTCGGCCGGCTGGAAGATCAGATTGACGGTGCCGTTGAAATGCCGCGTGCGGGCCAGATATTCGGCCGCGCCGAGAAGCATGGTCGTATGGCCGTCATGGCCGCAGGCATGCATCTTGCCGCTAGTCGCGCTGGCGTAGGGAAGGCCAGTCGCCTCCTGAATGGGCAGGGCGTCCATGTCGGCGCGAATGGCGATGCTGCGTTCGCCCTCGCCCTGCCTCAGTCGGCCGACAACGCCGAGGCCGCCGACATTGCGCGTCACTTCATAGCCCCAACCTTCGAGGCGCTCTGCGACATAGGCGGCCGTTTCGTGCTCTTCGAAGGACAGCTCCGGATGCGCATGCAGGTGTCTGCGCGTCGCCACGAGCTCGGCGGCCCGGTCGTCAAAATCCGAAAGTTGGGCAAACTGGTTTGAGGCTTGAGGCATGAGGCGTTCTTCCTTGGTCAGGCGCGCCGATCAGATGAAGCGGCTGAGGAAAGTTCTGGTGCGGGGATGCTTTGGATTGGTGAGGACCTCGGCCGGTGGACCCTGTTCCACCACCACGCCTCCATCCATGAACACGACGCGGTCCGCAGCCTCCTTGGCGAAGCCGATTTCGTGAGTGACCACGATCATTGTGAGCCCGTCTTTGGCGAGGTCGCGCATGGTCGCCAGCACCTCGCCCACCAGTTCCGGATCGAGCGCGGAGGTCGGTTCGTCGAACAGCATCAGCCGCGGACGGATCGCCAGCGCGCGGGCGATCGCCACTCGCTGTTGTTGCCCGCCTGACAATTGGCGGGGATATGCGTCCATTTTCTCTGCCAGTCCGACGCGGGTGAGAAGCTCGCGGGCATAGCGCGTCGCCTCTGCCTTGCTCTGCCGGTGGACGCCGATGGGCGCCTCGATGACGTTTTCCAGTGCCGTCATATGCGGGTAGAGATTGAACTGCTGGAACACCATGCCGATCTTGCGGCGCTGGAGTGCAATCTCGCGGCTGGAAAGCTCGTTGAGGCGGCCGTTCTTGAGCCGGTAACCGATCTGCTCCCCATCAACTTCGATGAAGCCCTGGTCGATCGCCTCGAGATGGTTGATGCAGCGAAGGAACGTGGATTTCCCGGAGCCCGACGGCCCAAGGATCACCACCACCTCGCCGGCGGCAACGTCAAGGTCAATGCCCTTGAGCACTTCCAGCGGCCCGAATGCCTTGTGGACATTGCGGGCGCGCACGAGGGCGGTTTCAGACGCGCTCATCGGCGGCTCCTGCTGCAGGTGCAAATTTTTCCTTTGGCCGGTCCACGACCGCCGCACCGCGATCACCGCGATTGTAGTAGCGCTCGATGGCGCCCTGCGCGACGTTCAGGATCGAAGTGATGAACAGGTACCAAAGCACGGCGACCAGCAGCATCGGGATGATCTCGAACGTCCGGTTGTAGATCGACTGGACGGAATAGAGCAGATCCGCCATGGCGATGACGCTGACCAGCGAGGTCGCCTTGATCATGCTGATCAGCTGGTTGCCGGTCGGCGGCACGATAGACTTCATCGCCTGCGGGATGATGATGCGCCACAAGGCGCGCATTTTCGTCATGCCGAAGGCTTCCGCCGTCTCGGCCTGCCCCTTCTCCACCGACAGCAGGCCGCCTCGGATAATCTCCGCCATATAGGCCGCTTCGTTGAGCGCGAGACCGACAATGGCGGCCGTCAGGGGTGTGATGAGGTCGTTCGTGTCCCAGCTCGCAATGCCGATGGAAATGCGCGGGAACAGCGTCGACATGTTGTACCAGAAAATAAGCTGCACAAGCAGCGGCGTCCCGCGGAAGAACCAGATGAACAGACTGGCCAGCGAAGACGCCAGCCTGTCCTTCGACATGCGCGCAATGGCGAGGACCAGGCCGAGCGCGACGCCGATGATCATCGCCACGACGGTGAGCCCCAGCGTTACCGACAGGCCCTGGATGACCGTCGGGTCGAAGAGATACTCAGCGACGACAGGCCAGCCGAAGTTCGGATTGACCGCCACGATATAGGCGAATCCGAGGGCAACGGCCAAGGTGAAGGCCCACAGGGCCAGGCGCGCGATGGGGAAGGGTACGTGCGCGCGTTTGACGTCGCGCAGCGTATCGTCCGACTGGATCGGTGCGGAAGTGGATATCGCCATTTACTGCCCCTGGTTGATGCCGGGCGCGTCGATCATGTTGTTCTCGAGGCCCCATTTCTTCATGATCTGGCCGTAGGTCCCGTTGTCGATCAGGATCTTGAAGGCGTCGTGAAGCACGCCGCCCAACGGCGAGTCCTTCTTCACGACGGCGCCCTGGTAGATGTCCTTGAAGCCGTTGGCCTGGCCAACGCCCGCCAGCTCGAGCTGGCCCTTGGCCTGCTGCACGAAATAGGTCAGCGGCGCCTGCGACGAGAAAAACGCATCGGAACGCTTGGACCGCACGGCCAGGATGGAGCTTGGCTGGTCGGTGAAGGACTGGACCTCAACGGCGGGGTTTCCGGCGGCGACGCATTTCTCGGACTGTTCCTTGATGACCTTTTCTGCCGAGCCGCCTGCCATCACAGCGATGCGCTTGCCGCACGCCGTGTCCAGCGAGGAGATGCCCGACGGATTTCCCTTCTCGACGGCGAAGACGACGTACTCGCGCGCCCAATCGATGAAGTCGTTGGCCTTCTGGCGGTCGGGATAGTCGCCGACGGGCCCCATTGCGAACTGGTAGCGCCCGGAATTGACGCCGCTGAGCAGAGCCGGCAGGCCGGCAACCGATGCGTGGTTGATGGTGATTCCGAGCAATTCGCCGATCGCGGTCGATATGTCCTTGGTCGCGCCCGTCATCTCGGTTCCGGTGATGATTTCATAGGGCGGGAACGAGCCATTGTTGACGGCAATCATCTTGCCATCGTCGAGAATCTCCTGGGGCAGGCGCGCGCGGAGTTCTTCGTTCTGGGCCTGTTTCTGGATTTCCTCGGCCGAGGCCGTGTTTGCAGCAAGCGCAGCCATCAGTGAGGCCAGAATGCAGATCGCTTTCTTCATGGTACTCTACTCCCTTGGATGGATTGGGTTCGGCCTGGCCTATCGCTCAGACTCAAACGGAAAAAGCGACTGAGGCGTGAGGTCGGACTGCAAGATGCCCTGCTCGCGCAGTTCCGTGATGAAGGCCTCGATCATCCCGAAATTGGCATCCAGTCCGCTGTCGTTCCACGTCGGCTGCAGGTTGCGCGCCGAGCGCAACAGCTCGTCGAACATCCACGGCGTTGTTTCGGCATATTTGCGCCGCTTGGTGGTCCACAGCCGCTGGCTCTCGTCGACCAGCCGCGTCAGCTCTGCGGGCAACCAGGGATGCTGTTCGGCAATTCCGGCCTTGACTGCGACGATGTGCATGCCGGGCACATATCCGACGTCGTCGAAATAGGCCTTCTCGGCCGCCGGGAAATCGGACAGCAACTGGCGAAAACCCGAGCCATTCTCGAAATATCCGTCCGGCATGAACGGGGTGAAAACGGCGTCGAGCTCGCCTTCGGCAAGCAATTCCATCATGGGACGTTCGCCAGGCGCAGCCTCGATACGGCCGGGGCGACCAAAGCCATCCAACCGGTCGACAATCGGATGGCTGGCCGTCAGACGGCCCGCAAACCAGTAAGCGTCTTCAACACCGACGCCTTCGCGCCGCAGCGCAGCGCGCGTCCAAGTGTTGCCCGAGTCTCGCCAGCCGGTAATGCCAATGCGTTTGCCGGCAAGATCAGATAGCCTGGTCAATGGGCTCGCTTCGGTTGTGATGACACATCTGTGCCGAAAGCCGCGCATGATGAAGCACGGCATGCCGACCACGGCTTCTGTCCCCTCTGCCATCGCGGAGGTGTAGCGGCTGAAGGAAACTTCGGCGGCATCGTAGACGTCGCTCGTCGCAAGATCGGGAATAAGCGTTCCGACTCGGTCGACCTGAAGATCAATCCGGTCCGACGTGACGTCGCCAAGGATCATCGGCGTGAGATAGTCCCAATCGCGGGTGGCGATTTTGATCGGAACGCGCATGAAGTTTCCTCTGCCTGTTTGACGAGGGGTCCGTAAATGTTTAAGTCGCTTCGATCAAATGTTAATATGACATTAAACATTTATAGTTCCGGATGATCCCGAATCATTACGACGCCCAATGGTTTGCCGATCGCCTCGGCGTTCGGACCTCTCGAGGCATAGCGCTTGAGACGGGAGCGATGATTCGTTCAGGGCTCCTCCCAGTCGGAACCAAGCTGCCCTCGGTACGCGATCTCGCGTTTACGCTGGGGATAAGCCCGGCCACCGTTTCCATCGCCTGGGCCGATCTTCGCCGCCACAAGATGATCGGCGGGCGCGGGAGAAATGGTGCCTGGGTGATGGGAGATCGCTTTGCGCCACGTCCGACCAGGCTCCCCCGGCTCGTGAGCGGCGGCGACTACGGCCCGGACATTTTGAACCTCGCGGTCGCTTCGCCCGATATCGAGTTGCTGCCCCCGCTCGCGCAGGCTCTGGCTCATGGAGCGAGCGCCAGTCAGCTGAACAGCTACGAACGGGTCCGCATCCTCCCGGAGCTTGAAGCGGTTGTGCGGCCGACGTGGCCCTATGATCCGGGAGCCTTCCTGGTAACGAACGGCGGCTACAACGCTGTCTACACGTTGCTGCACGCACTGGTGCCTGCGGGTGCGCCGGTCGCGATCGAGGACCCCACAGCCTTGCGTCTGCTGGATATTCTCGAGGATCTCGACGTCCCGATTGTGCCCGTCGCGTGTGACCGGCTGGGACCGATGCCGGAGGCGCTGGCGGAAGCGCTGAAGGCAAAGCCGGTGGCCTTCCTGTTCCAGCCGAGGATACATTCGGTCACCGGCACTTCCATGACGGAAGAGCGCCTTGAAGCGCTGGGTGACGTGCTTGAGGGCTCTGGTGCGATCATCATAGAAGACGACGGCGTGGGTGATATCTCTGAAGCGAAGCGGCACTCCCTCGGCCGGCGCTTTCCGGACCGCGTCATCCATATCCTTTCCTATTCGAAAACACTCGGGCCCGACCTGAGGCTGGCGGTGCTGTCTGGTTCAGCACGCGTGGTCGAACAGATCCAATCCTATCGAAGCTTTAGCGCAGGCTGGACGAGCAGGATCCTGCAGGCTGCCACGTCCTGGCTTCTCCGGAACTCGGAGACGGATGCCCTCGTCGGTCGAGCGAGGTCGGTCTATCGAGAACGCCGCCATGCACTTGCCGCGGCCCTGCTCAAGCACCAAATTGAAATCGATGCCGGCGATGGGCTGAGCGTGCTTGTCCCGGTCGTATCGGAAAACTTTGCACTGGTCACGCTGGCGTCCCGCGGCATCGCCGTTCACCCAGGCTCGAAGTTCTCCCTGACGCCGATCGACTCAATCCGCGTGGCCACCAGCGTCCTTCAACTATCGGACGTCGATCGCGTCGCCAGCGCCATCCAGGCGTCCGCTGCCACGCCCCGGTAAAGTCGTCCCAAGGTAACAGTTTGATTGCGCCACAGCGACATAGTGGCGTTGATATCCCGGAGCGCAGGAGCGGCTTCTCCCCGCCCGCTTGCACGACCGATAGCGGCCGCGCGGGGCACAACTCCTGCAGCAAGTGAGTGGATCAACGGACGCCGCGGTTCTTCCGTTAATGTGCGTTCTATGCTGCGAGCGCCCGTCCCGTTCGGGTATCGAAACAGCGGACATGGGCCGGGTTGAAGGCGAGCCCGATACGCTCGCCGCTTCTTGCTGCGATCTGGGCGGGCCCGACGACGCAAACCTTGCGGCCGCTGGGCAGGGCGCAGGTGAGGACGGTTTCCGCTCCGGTTCGCTCGACCAGCGCCACAGTGGCGCCAAAGGCGACCTCCTCTACGGGCAGTATGCTGATGTGATGTGGGCGAACGCCGAGCGTAACCTCATCCGGTGCGGCGGACGGCAGGACTATTTCGGGTGAGACGACGCCGTCCTGACCGAGACAAAAACCGGTTTCGCGACGCGTGGCGGGCAGAAGGTTCATTTCCGGGCTGCCGAGAAACGTCGCGACGAAGAGATTGGCAGGATCCGAATAGAGATCCATCGGGCGGCCTGCCTGCTCGATCCTGCCGTCTCGCATCACGACGATCTTGTCGGCCATGGTCATCGCTTCGATCTGGTCGTGCGTAACGTAGATGGTGGTGGCCTTCAGCCTGTCGTGCAGGCCACGGATCTCGGCGCGCATCTGCACCCTGAGCTTGGCGTCGAGGTTGGAAAGCGGTTCGTCGAACAGGAAGACGGCTGGATCGCGCACGATGGCGCGACCCATCGCGACGCGCTGACGCTGGCCGCCGGAAAGCTGGCGCGGCAGCCGGTCGAGCAGCGGATCGAGGCCGAGGATTGCCGACGCATTGCTGATCTGCTTGTCGATGACGGCCTTGTCGGCCCTGGCCAGCTTGAGGGAGAAAGCCATGTTCTCGCGGACGTTCATATGCGGATAGAGCGCATAGTTCTGGAACACCATTGCGATGTCACGATCCCGGGGCGAGAGCTCGTTGACGCACCGCCCCGCGATCCTAAGTTCTCCATCGTCTATCGATTCCAGTCCGGCGATCATCCGCAGCAGCGTGGACTTGCCACAGCCCGACGGCCCGACCAGGACGACGAATTCGCCATCCTCGATCTGGAGGTCGAGACCGGGAATGATCTCGACGCCGCCGTAGCGTTTCCTGATGCCCGAAAGCGTGACCTCGGTCATGCGGTCTTCTCCGTTTCGTTCCAGTCGTCGCGTTTTGCGGCCATTGCCGTCGCCGCATCCTCGCGGATCATCGCAGCGGCGCGCTCGCCGATCATGATGGCCGCAGCGTTGGTGTTGCCCGAGACCAGGCGGGGCATGATCGAGCAGTCGGCGATGCGCAGGCCGGCCAGCCCATGGACCCTGAGTCGCGCATCGACGACGTCGCCGCGGCCGGGGTCGGGGCCCATGCGGCAGGTCCCGCTGGGGTGATAGATCGAGCTGCCCGTGGCGCGGATGTAGTCGAGGATCTCGTCGTCGCTGCGCACGTCGCTACCCGGCTTGTGCTCACCGGCGACGACCTCCGCCAGAGCGGGCGCGGCGGCGATGCGGCGCGCCAGACGAAATCCCTCGATCATGGTGCGCCGATCGAGATCAGTCGCCAGATAGTTGGCGCGGATTTCCGGGCGGGCGGACGGGTCAGGCGAAGTGATGAAGATGGTCCCCTCGCTCTCGGGTCGAAGCTGGCATGCCGATACCGTGGCGCCGGGAAAGGGGTGCAGACCGCCATCATAGCTGTCGAGGCTGAGTGGCTGGAAATGGAACTGCACGTCGGGCCGGTCGGAGGCAAGCGGCGTGCGGCCGAACCCGCCGGCCAGCGAGGCGCCGAAGCTGAGGACGCCCCGCCGGCGGAAGACGTAGTTCATGCCGATGAGGAGCTTGCGCCACGGTCCACGCGTCAGGTCGTTGAGGCTGATCGGAAGCTTGAGGCGCAGCATTAGCCGCGATTGCAGATGGTCCTGAAGGTGCCGCCCAACGCCCAAAAGCGCGTGGACCGGCGTGACGCCAGCGGCTGCCAGTTGCCGTGGGTCGCCGATGCCGGAAAGCTGCAAGATCTGTGTCGAGCCGATGGCTCCGGCGGTCAGCACAATCTCGCTGCGAGCACGAAAATGAAGCCCGCCGCCGCCCTTTCGGGCATGCACGCCCCGTACCTGCCTGCCGTCGAGTTCGAGGCGCTCGACTGTGACCCCGGTTAGGATGCGCAGGTTCGGCCGGCGTGTCGCCGGGCCAAGGAAGGCACGCGCGCTGGATGAGCGCCGCCCGTTCCGCGTGGTGAGCTGGAACGGGCCTACGCCTTCCTGCGTCGGCCCGTTGAAGTCCGGGTTGAGCGGAAGTCCCGCCTGTCTGCCCGCCTCCACGAAGCGCGAGACGAGCTCGAGGTCGACCGGTGGATCCTCGACGCCGAGGTTGCCTTGAGCGCCGTGAAATTCGCTCTCGCCGCGTCCCTGCGCTTCGACGGCCCTGAAGGCAGGCAGCACGTCCGACCAGCTCCAGCCGGGATTGCCGCGCTGTGCCCAATCGTTGAAGTCGTCCGCCTGGCCGCGGATGTAGATCAGGCCATTGATTGCGCTCGATCCGCCAAGAACCCGGCCACGCGGCCAGGCGATGCGTCGGCCGTTGAGGGCAGGTTCCGGCTCGGTCTCGTAGCGCCAGTCGTAGCGCGGATTGTTGATCGTTTTAAAGAAGCCGGAAGGAATGTGCAGCCACGGATTCCGGTCCGCCGGCCCGGCCTCGACCAGCAGCACGGAGAGACGCGGATCTTCGCTCAGCCGGGTGGCGAGCAGGCAGCCGGCCGAGCCGCCGCCCACGACGATGTAGTCGTATGTGTCGGGTTCATTCATGAGTGTCGTCATCCCGCCGCTGCGGCTCATCCCTTCACTGCGCCCGCGGTCAGCCCGGCGATGAGGTAGCGACGCGCCAGCGTGACCAGCAACACCACGGGCATCAGTTGCAAGGTGACGCCGGCAAAGAGGACGCCCCATTCGGTGCCGTCCACGGCGCCCATCAGCTCGCTGAGGATCAGCGGCGCCGTCTTTGCCTGATTGGTGGCGAAGATCATGGCGAAGAGATACTCGTTCCACGAGAAGACGAACACGAAGATCGAGCCCGCAGCCATGCCCTGAAAGGTGAGCCGGGCGAGAATGCGGGAGACCAGCTGCCATTCCGATGCGCCGTCGACATAGGCCGCCTCGTCCAGTTCATAGGGGATCTGGTCGAAGAAGTTCTTCATGATCATGGTGTTGAGCGAAACCCAGAAGGTCGCATAAAGCAGGATCAGCAGGAGATGCGTGTCACCGAGCCCGAGCCGGTCGGCGACCGGGAACAGCGGCAGCGTGACGACGATTGGCGGCAGGACGCGCACTGCGATCATGTAGACGGCGCTCCAGGCGGCGATCCGGCTGCGGTAGCGCGAATAGGCGTAGCCGCCAAAGAAGCTGACGACCCCTGCAAGCACGGTTGCTCCGAGCGCCACGATCAGGCTGTTGCCCATGGAGGTGAAGAAGTCCTGCCACTGGCTCGTCAGCTTGAGATAGTTGTCGACGGTCGGGGTGAAAATGAGCCTGGGCGGATAGACGAAGATGTCGACCTGGCGTTTGAAAGACGACGACACGATGAAGAGAATCGGCGCCACCGACCAGATTAGGATGAAGCCGAGCAGGAGACCGCGTGCGAGGCGCTCGAGCGGTGAGTAGGCGTCGTTCATCATTCGCCCCCCTTCATGCTGCGCTGCATTGCGAACAGAAACACGGACGCCAGAAGCAGCGAACCCAGCACCATCATCCATCCTGTCGCCGACGCCGTGCCGAAGTCCCCGTAGCGGAAACCGTGCTGATAGAGATACACCGCCAGTACCTCGGACAAGCGCGCCGGACCGCCCTTGGTCAGTAGCCAGACCTCGGAGAACATCCGGAAAGCAAAGATGAGCCGGAATATCAGCGTGATCAAAAGGGTCGGGACCAGAAGCGGCAGTGTGATGCGCAGGAAACGCTGCCAGCGCGTCGCGCCATCTATGCGGGCCGCCTCGTAAAGCGAGCCGTCGATGGCGAGCAGGCCGGCATAGATCATCAGGAAGGTGAAGGGCAGGTGCGTCCATATGTTGATGACGCCAACCAGCACAAGCCCGGTCGTGGGCGACGCGCTCCAGTTGACCCGGCCAAAACCCATTTCCTCGATCGTGCGCGCGATCGCGCCGATATTTGGGTCCATCATCATCTTCCAGACGAGGACCGCCACCACCTCGGAGATCGCGTAGGGCATCAGGATACAGGCGAACATCAGCCCGCGAAACGGCACGCCGGACACGAACAGCGCGGCGAGCGCAAGCCCAAGCAGAAGCTCGACATAGACGACACCGTTGACGACCAGAAAAGTGTTGACCGCAGCGCGCCAGAAATACGGATCCTCGAAGACGGCGCGATAATTCTCGAGCCCCACCCATGTGAGGCCGGTGCCGTAGCTCGACTGGTTCAAGCTCAGCCAGAAGACGTACAGGGAGGGCACCGTCAAAATAGCCAGCAGCAAAAGGTGCAAAGGTGACAGGTAAAGCCAGGTTGTCAGGCGAGGCCGACGGTGCATGTCATTTCCAATTCGTCGTTCTTCCGGCTGGTCGGGCGCGGCTCTTGTGTGATCTCACAGGCCGACAAGCAAATATTGCTGCTCGCAGTAGTCGAGGATGCCAGCATGTCCGCCCTCGCGGCCGAGGCCAGATTGCTTGACGCCGCCGATTGGAGCCATTTCCAGCCCGAGATGGATCGCGTTGATGCCAACCATGCCGAGATCGAGAGATTCGGCGGTCTTCAGCAAGCTCGAAATGTCGCGTCCGAAGACATAGCCGGCAAGCCCGTATTGCGAGGCGTTCACCGCTGACTTCACCTGTTCTACGTCGGTGAATCGCGACAGCGCGGCAACGGGGCCGAACGTCTCCTCGCAGGATACGAGCATGTCCGGGCCGACATTTTCCAGAACCGTCGCCTGGTACCACGTGCGTCCGACGGCCGCCCGCCTGCCGCCCCGTGTGAGGGTCGCCCCTTTGGCAACCGCGTCGGCGACATGCCGCTCGACCTTGGTCAGCGCCGCCTCGTCGATCAGCGGCGCAAGCGTGCTTTCCGGGTTGCGGCCGTCGCCAGGTACAAGGCGATCGACTTGCTGGAGAAGGCGGCCAAGGAAGTCGTCGTAGACCTCATCGTGGATGAAGAAGCGGTTGGGGCACACGCACGTCTGGCCGGCGTTCCGGAACTTTGCGGCGACCGCCAGCGTGGCGGCCTTGTCCAAATCCGCGTCGGGCAGGACAATGAATGGTGCATGCCCCCCGAGCTCCAGGCCGAGTTTCTTGATCGTGATGGCGCACTGTCCATATAAAAGCCGTCCGGTCGCCGTCGATCCGGTGAAACTCAGGAAGGCCACGCGAGGATCCTGCGTGAGCACCGCACCGATAGTGGCGGCATCTCCCGTGAGGACCTGAAGGACGCCCTCTGGTAGGCCCGCCATGCGGCATAGCGCCGCCAGCGCAAGCGCGCAGAGAGGCGTCTGCGGAGCGGGCTTCAGCACGACGGTGCACCCCGCCGCCAGGGCAGGGGCCAGTTTTCTCGCGACCATCGAGACAGGAAAATTCCAGGGCGTGATCGCTGCCACCACGCCGATAGGCTTGTGCATGACAAGGATGCGGCTGTCGGCGCGCGGCGAAGCGACGATCTCCCCATTCACCCGGCGCGCTTCCTCCGCAAAGAAGTCGAAATAGCCGGCTGCGGAGGCAATTTCGGCACGCGACTCGGCGAGGGGTTTGCCCTGTTCCGTCGTCAACAGCGTGGCCAGCTCTTCGGTATGGTCTGAAATCAGCCCCGCCAACCGTCGAAGGACAGCACTGCGCGCCTGGGGCGCTTCGCCAGACCAGCCTGCGAAGGCCGCGTGCGCCGAGGCAACCGCTTCCCGCGTATCGTCTTCTGAACACATGCGGACATAGCCGATCGTCTCGCCGGTGGCAGGGTCACCGACCGGTGTCCAATTTTCGTCCTCCTGCGCCGCCATCGCGCCGGCAAGGGTGAGCCTTCCCCACTCCATCCGGTTCCTCTCCTCTCATATCTCGAAGTGCATATTGCATCATGGATCCAATATTGCAATAACGACTTTCGAGAACACGAGTTAGGGAGATTGATCGTGAAGTGTCAGGATTACGACGTGATCGTTCTGGGGGGCGGCAGCGCCGGCATTGCGGCGGCGGTCGCTGCGGCCCGGAACGGCGCGCGCACGGCCCTGGTGGAAGCCGGTCCGATGCTGGGTGGAGAGCTGTTGACGGGCATGACCGTCGATGGCGCGATCAACGGACGCGGCGAGGACACGGTGGGCGGCGTCCTGACCGACCTTCTCCAGCTTTGCCGAGACATGGGCGGCTTCGTCGCCAAGCTGAATGACTGGCGGCTGATCCAGTACGTCGCCTACGATCCGGAGATCATGAAGATCGCGATCCCGCAACTGGTGTTCGGGGCCGGGGTCACCGTCTATCTCCAGACCTTCGCCGAGGAAACGGTTCAGGACGGCGGCAGGATTTCGGGCTTGGTGGTGCGCAACAAGGGCGGCCGGCAGCTGCTGACGGCGCGCGCCTTTGTCGACGCTTCGGGCGACGGCGACCTCTGCGCCATGGCCGGCGCCGAGATGCTGAGCGTGGGCCGGGACGAGAAGCCCCAACCGATGTCGATGATGTTCCGCATGGCCAATGTCGACACCGCCGGGCTTCTCGGCTTCGTGCGCGAGCACCCCGAGTGCGTCGCCGTGGGCGAAAGCCAAGCGATCCGTGGCGGGCGGACAGATCGCGAGATCACCGAGGAAATCTACCGGCAGGGCCAGCCCTGCGTCTTCTTCAAGGGCGATGGGCCGCTGCTCGGCGGCGCGATCGAGCGCGGCGAGATGTTTGCGACCGCGCTGATCATGATCCAGCCCACCTCCGACACCCGTCGCGAGGTCTGCATCAACGCGACGCGCATAACCCTCGACGAGCCGACCCGGCCCGACAACATGGCGACGGCGTTGCGCGTCCTGACCGCACAGGTGTTCCAGTGCGCCGAATTCCTGCGCAAGTCCGTGCCCGGCTTCGGTGCAGCCAGCATATCCGGCATGTCGCCGCGGATCGGGATCCGCGAAACCCGGCGCGTCGTCGGCGACTACATCCTGACGGAAGAGGACGTCCTGGAGGCAAGGAAGCGTGGGGACGGTGTGGCCAAGGGTTGCCATCACGTCGACATCCATCAGGACGGGACCGGACAGATCCGCATCCCGGTCGCCGACGGCGGTTCATACGACATTCCGCTTGCCAGCCTGCTGCCGCAAGGTCTGGAGAACGTGGTCATTGCGGGGCGCTGCCTGTCGGCGAGTCGCGAGGCGCAGGGGTCGGCGCGGGTCATGGGCAGCTGCCTGGCGATGGGCCAGGCGGCGGGCAGCCTGACCGCGATGGCGGTCACCCAAAGCAACCACGCCAGGCTGCGCGACATTTCTGTGGCCCGGCTGCGCCAGACCCTGAAGGATCAAGGCGCGATCCTCGAAGGAACCAGGTGATGGACGCTGGCCGCGGCCGATGTCTTCATCCCGCAATGAGATCAGGCTTCGGCGTCCGCCGTTTCCGGCGACGTCAGCATCGCGCAAACCTGCTCCTGCGTGCCCCGGTTGTGCGCCTTGAGCCGCTGGCTCAGAAGCTCGAGGTCGCCCGCGCGCAACGCGTCCATCATCGCGCCATGCTCGTCGCGCGACCGCGTCTGCCGTCGCGCCGAGTTCAGTGCCGTACGCTGGTAGCGTTCGGATAGGTCGAACAGGGTGGTGATGGTGCGCAGCAGATGCTGGTTGCCGCAATCCCGATAGAAAGCGAGATGGAATGCACGGTTCTCCTGCATGTAGCCTTCGATGTCGGTTTCCGAATCCTGGGCGACCAGCCGTTGGTGGATTGCCTCCAACTCCTCGATGCCTTCGGTCGAAAGGCGAGGCCAACTCGCTCGCAACGCCATTTCCTCGAGACTTTCGCGCAGCGAATAGAGTTCGACGAGATCGCTGACCGAGTGCCCGGTGACCACTGCGCTGCGATGAGGACTCAACAGGACGAAACCACGCTCGGCCAGGCGCTCGATCGCCTGCCTGACGGGATGGCGGCTGACATCGAGCTGCTCGGAAAGCCGAACTTGATCGAGCCGCTCCCCGGCGGGCAACTCGCCGGCCAGGATCATCCGCTGGATCTCGGAAGTGGCGTAGTCCGCCGTACTCTTGAACCGAACAGTGCGTGCCACGCAGATATCTCCGGGTTTCGCTGCGGACGCCGGTCATCCGCGATCATGGATCCAAAAATCCTAAGCGCGGACGCCGACTTTGTCCAGAACAGGGCTAGTGCTCGATGGATCCCCGGAGGCGGGGCCTCTCCGTTGTCCCGGCGGAGGTCGATCTCACGCTCGGAGTTGACCCCGGATCGGTTTCCTGTTTGGATCCAATCGAATGGATCCAATTTTTTTTCGTAGTTCCGTTTTCCAGGGAGGAAGAACATGAAATTCGTAAAGCAGAGTGTGCTTGCCGCAGGGGTGGCGCTATGTCTTGGCGGCTCTTTGCCAGCAGGCGCGCAGACGACGGTAACGGTCCTGTCGCACAAGGTGCACGAGAACGTGGCCCGCGGTCTTGTGGCCGGCACCACGGGAGGCGACGTCGCCGGCGAGTGGGCGACCGCCAACAACGCAACCCTGAACTGGGTTACCGGCAATATCGATCCCATTCACGACCGCCTTGGTCGCGAACTGTCGCTGGGCGAAAGTTCCGTCGATCTCGCCTTTGTCATCAACAAGTTTCATACGCCGCGCATCGCAGCGCTGCTCGAGCCGCTGGACGATCGCATCGCCGCCGAGCCGATCGAAATCCTGGATTCGATTCCTGAGCCGTTGAAGAAGGCGCTGACGCATGAGGGAAAGCTGACGGCGATCCCGTTCCGCCACGCCACCACCGGACTGCACTGGAACAAGGCCCTTTTCGCGGAGCAGGGCCTGAACCGCGCCCCCCAGACGCTGGACGAGCTGATCGAATACGCCCGCAAGATGAGCTACACGCGCTCCGACGGCACGCGGGTCGCAGGCCTGGTCATGAATTCGGGCGACGAGCACGTCGCCGTGCTGACGCTGCTCTCGGCTTTCGGCGCGCGACTGTTCGACGACGAGGGCAAGGTCGTGGCCAACAGCCCCGAGATGATCAAGGGTTTGTCCACGATGGCGGAACTCTACAAGGAAGGCGTGCTCGCGCAGAATTATGCGACCATGACCATCGATGACGTCATCACCGCCGTGCAGAACGGCCAGGCCGCAATGGCGATCGATCCCTTCGCGCGCTATGCTGTCTACAACAATCCGGAAAGCTCCAAGTTTCCCGGCCAGATCGACGTCGTGGTAACGCCGTCGGCGGTCAATCCCGAAGGCACGGCGATAACGGAAATCTGGTCGATGGCGATTCCGCGCAACGCGAAGAACAAGGACCTTGCCTATTCGCTGATGCGGGCGCTTTCCGGGAAGGAGGCGACGATCCGCATTGCGCTCAATGCCAACGGACCGGTGGATCCGACAGCCTATTCCGATGCCCGGCTGCAGGAGAAGCTGCCCTACACCCAGGCCGAATCCGAGGCGCTGAAGATCGCGCAGGTTATCCCGTCCTCATTCGATCGTTCGATTGAGGCGGCGGCGATCTTCCGTGAGGAATCCCAGGCTGCGGTGCTGGGCCTCAAGTCGGCCGAGGACGCGGCAGGCGCGATGCAGGCGCGCATCGAACGTCTTGTGAACTGACGTAGCCGCTTTTCATCGGGGCAGCGGAGATCGCTGCCCAGATGAATTCTCAATCGTTAAAATCGTAGAACGGCAGGCCGCCACGACGGAGGCCTGCCGCGCGCGTTCGGAGTGATCGAGCGCGTTGGCGACTTGACCAGCGACCGAATCCCTCGAAGCCTGCCGCAAGCTCCGGTTCTGGAGCCGGGGGATGGCGGCCAGGTCGTGACATGCTCTCGCGTCCTCGCGAGGGTGACCCACGAGGACATCTTTGCCCTGACCAGAGGTGCCGTGTCAGCCTTCGTTACCGCCAAGCCAGGCCTTGATCTGGTCGGGATGGCCCGCGATGTAGTTGTCGACGGCCTTCTCGTAGGAGGTCTCCTGCGCTTCGAACATCGCGGCCTCGAGGTCAGCAATGGGCAGCTTCATGCGCGAGAGGAAGGCCGCGACGTCGGGGTTCTCCTTGTCGAAATCCTTGCGGGCGATCACGTCGACATGCTCGGCCTTGCCGAGCGAGCCCTTCGGGTCGTCGATGTAGCGCAGCTTGTACTTGCCGAACATCCAGTGCGGGCTCCAGGCGGTGGCGACGAACCATTCCTCCTTGCGGATCGCCCGATCGATCGTCGTCAACATGCCGGCCTCGCTGGAGATCTGCAGCGTGTAGCTGTCCAGTTCGTAGTCCTTGACGGCCTGTTCCGAAAGGCGGGTGAGGCCGGCGCCCGGATCGATGCCTTCGACGCGGCCCTTGAGCTTGTCCTTTACGTCCTCCTTCTTCAGGTCTTCGATGGAGGCAATGGCGTCTTCCGGCACGTAGGTCGGGACCACCCAGCCGAGCTTCGCGCCGTCATAAACGGTGCCGAGCGTCGTCACCTTGTCCTTCACCTTGGCGAAATAGTCCGCGTGGGTCTCGGGCAGCCAGGCCATCATCATGAAGTCGAGGTCGCCGCGGCTCACGCCCTGGTAGAGAGGCGCTATGTCGGTCTGGACAAGTTCCACCTCGTGGCCGAGCTTGTCCTTGATGACCTTCGCGGCAAGCTTGGTCACGAACTCGGCGTCAGACCAGGCGCCCCAGCCGATCTTCACCGGCGACTTGTCCTGGGCCAGTGTCGCGCCGGCCGCCCCCATGATCATTCCGGCCGCGATGCCGAAAGTGGCGAGTGTCTTGAACATCTTTGCTCCTTTTTTGGAAGGTTCGCATCGGGCAACGCGGACGCCGCCCGTTTTCAGCGCATGGCCGTGGCTGGAGAGACTGCCGAAGCCTGCGCCTGGGGTCGGAAGAAGGTGCGCCAGAAGCTGGCGCGTTCCTTTCCGAGGCTTTGGGTGATCCGGTCCAGGATCACCGCGAGAATGACGACGGCGATGCCGCCCTCGAAGCCGGTGCCGACGTCGAGACGCTGGATGCCGGTCAGCACCGTGTTGCCGATGCCGCCCGCGCCGATCATCGAGGCGATCACCACCATCGACAGCGACAGCATGATCGTCTGGTTGATGCCGGCCATGATGGAGGGCATGGCGTTGGGAAGCTGCACCTTGAAGAGCAGCTGCGGGCCTGTGCAGCCGAAGGCATTGCCGGCCTCAACAAGTTCCGCATGCACTTGGCGGATGCCGAGGTTGGTGAGGCGCACGACGGGCGGCATCGAGAAGATGACGGTCGCGATGGTGCCGGGAACGGCGCCGAGCCCAAAGAACATGGCCGCCGGGATCAGGTAGACGAAGGCCGGCATGGTCTGCATGAGGTCGAGCGCTGGGCGGACGACGGACGCAACCCGGTCGCTGCGCGCCATGGCGATGCCGAGCGGCAGACCCATGATCATGGCGACCAACGTCGAGGCGACAACCAGCGACAGCGTCTCCATCATTGCGGACCACAGGCCCATGTGGTCGACGAGCAGAAGCGAAGCTGCGGTGAACGCCGCAAATCCTAAGCCGACGCGCCAGAGCGAGAGCAGCACGAGGATGGCAAGACCAAGGGCCATGGGCGTTGCCAGGAGCGCGGCCTGTATGCTGTTCGTCACAGCGCCGATCGCGGCCGCGATGAGGTCGAGAAGCGGGGCGAAATTGTCAAGGATGTAGTTGACGGCGCTGTCGACGCCGTCACCGATATCGAATGTCATGGAATTTTTCTCCGGCGGCCGGGATCAGGCGGTGCGATCGAGTGCTTCGAGCAGCGCGGACTTGCTGATGGAGCCGAGGTAGCGATTGGCGTCATCGGTGACCGGGACCGGCCAGGTGCTGGCGGCGACCTTGCCGAGGACGTTGGCCAGGTTTTCCGACGCGGGTATCGGCTCGACGTTGGGCAGAAATGCGCGGCGATAGCGGTCGCCCGCCCCGTCGCGGCAGGTTTCGATCAGCGAATCGCGGCTCACCATGCCATGAAAGGTCTTGTCGCGGCCGAGGATGATGGCGACGTCCCGATCGAAATGCTCCATGCGTTCCAGCGCCGCTGCGGTTGAGACGCCCTGGCGCTCGATGATCGTCACCTGGGTCTTGCGCGCCACATCACCGGCGCGGAAGACCTGCGAGACGTCGACGTTGCGGAAGAAGGAGCGGACGTAGTCGTTGGCGGGCCTGAGCACGATTTCGTCAGGCGTGCCCACCTGAACGACCTCGCCGTTCTGCATGATGCATATGCGATCGCCGATCCGCATCGCCTCGTCGAGGTCGTGGCTGACGAACACGATGGTGCGGCTGTGTTCGGCTTGAAGGCGCACCAGTTCGTCCTGCATTTCGGTCCGGATAAGCGGGTCGAGCGCAGAAAAGGCCTCGTCCATCAGCAGCACGCTAGGCTCGCCTGCCAGCGCTCGGGCAAGGCCCACGCGCTGCTTCATGCCGCCGGACAACTCGTCGATCCGGCTATCGTCATGACCGTCCAGTCCGACGGCCCTCAGTATAGTACGGGCCCGCTGCCTGCGCTCGGTCTCGCCGACGCCGGCGATTTCAAGCCCGAACGCGGCATTGTCGATGACGCTGCGGTTCGGCAGTAGCGCGAATGACTGGAAAACCATGCTGATGTCGCGGCGCCTAAGCGCGATCAGCTCGCTGCGCGGCATGCGCGCGACGTCGCGACCCTCGATCTCGATCGATCCGGACGTCGCCTCGATCAGTCGGTTGATCAGGCGCAGCATGGTGGATTTGCCAGAGCCCGAAAGCCCCATGAGGACGAAGATCTCGCCGGCGCGGATATCGAAACTTGCGTCGTTGACGCCGATGGTGCAGCCGGTCTCGGCGTGAATTTCTGATTTGGTCTTGCCGGTTTTCAGAAGGTCGAGGGCTTTTTCCGGCCGCTCGCCGAAAACCTTGAAAACGTTCTTGACCCTGATCTTGACCGGCCGGTGGTTCTCCGAAAGGTCGCTTTCAGTCGCAAAATGCATACAATGCTGGGCCCGGCTCCGGGAGCGGGGCGCTCTCCTTTGTTCTACTAAGATTGATCCGCGCGGAACCAGGAGGTTCGTTGCGATGAGGGTGGCTTATGTCACAACGATACTAAAATGACCAGCCGCCGGGTCGAAACTCTTGTGTCCTGACCGACAAGCGGCGGCTCGAACCGGGCTTGTCCTGCTCACACCGCCGTCGGGGAGTTCCTCGATGATGCGGACAAGCGGGGTGAATTTTTCCATGGTCTCGTGGCTGCCGCCCGGCGGCATCGACGCGCTCCGAAGACGCTCTCCGACCACCAGATCGACGCCGAATCCGCCTACTTCTCAACTTTGCGACGGGGGCGGGAAACACTAGGGCCTTGAGGGCGTTTCGATAACATAAAGCGCGAGGCCTCCATGAAAAAGCACCTTGTCATCCTTCCTGCCGTTGCGGTCCTCGTCGCCGCCGGCGGCGGTTGCGCATTTTTTCGCGACGAGGCGACCGTACCGATCGAGCAGACCTATGGTCCGAACCCCACACTCGCAAAGCCGCGGCCGGAATGGATACCGAACATCAACGTGGCCAAGGCGACGCCCTGGCCCGAAGGGACGTTGCCGACTGCGGCGCAGGGCTATGCGGTCAACGAATTCGCAGGTGGGCTGGACCATCCGCGCTGGCTGCACGTACTGCCGAACGGCGACGTGCTCGTTGCAGAAAGCAACGCGCCGCCCAAGCCCGACGAGGGCTTCTCGCTTCGGGGCTATTTCATGAACCTCTTCCAGAGCCAGGCGGGTGCGCGGACCGAGAGCGCCAACCGAATCTCCCTGTTGCGCGACCAGGACGGCGACGGCGTGGCCGAGACAAGGACTGCGTTCCTGACCGGCCTCAACTCGCCCTTCGGAATGACGCTCCTTGGAGGCACCCTCTACGTCGCCAATGCCGATGCGGTCGTCGCCTTCCCATACCAGGGGGGCGCCACGGAGATCGCCGCGCCGGCCGAGAAGATCGTGGACCTGCCGGCCGGCCGCAACCATCACTGGACGAAGGACGTGATCGCCAGCCGCGACGGCACCAAGCTCTACGCGACGGTCGGATCCAATTCCAACGTCGGCGAAAACGGCATGGACGAGGAGAAGGGACGTGCCGCTGTCCACGAGATCGACCTTGCCACCCGGCAGATGCGGCTGTTCGCGTCCGGCCTCCGCAACCCCAACGGGCTCTCGTGGCAACCCGACAGCGGCGCGTTGTGGGTCGTCGTTAACGAGCGCGACGAGATCGGGTCCGACCTCGTGCCGGACTACATGACTTCGGTCCAGGACGGCGGCTTCTACGGCTGGCCCTACAGTTGGTACGGGCAGCACGTGGATGTGCGCGTCAAACCGCAGAAACCGGATCTGGTCGCACGAGCGATCAAGCCCGACTATGCGCTCGGCCCGCACACTGCTTCGCTCGGCCTGACCTTCAATACGGGTGACCTGTTCGGCGCCAAGATGAAGAACGGCGCCTTCGTGGGCCAGCACGGTTCCTGGAATCGCGCTCCGCGGAGCGGCTACAAGGTGATCTTCGTGCCATTCGCCAACGGCAAACCATCAGGGCCGCCCGAGGACATCCTCACCGGTTTTCTTAGCCCCGATGACAAGGCGCTCGGCCGGCCCGTCGGCGTCGCGATCGCCCGGGATGGGGCGCTCCTCGTGGCTGATGACGTCGGCAACAGGATCTGGCGGGTCACGCCGACGCGATAGCGAGTGGACAGTCAGTTCTGCAGCGACTCGGATCAGGAACTTGCGAACGACAGCGCATGCTGAAAGTGCGCCCGCAAGACGATCGCCTTCACCTTTCTCGGAGCTTGCCGCAAAAACCGCCCAGCAGGTCGCTCAAACATCTGAGGGCTGGCGGGCTTATCGCTGTTCGGTGAAATTGCGCGTCGCTGCCTCGGCCAGAAACGCAGTATCGAGGCCGATTGCGAGCATATGGAAGCCATCGGTTTCGCGGGATGCGGCGTCTTGTGCGTCGCGGCAATGAATGCCGCATATCTTGCCCGTCGCAAGGGTGCGGCTCCTGATCATCTCAATGGCGGCGGAATGTTCCGCGCTGCCCGCGGCGACGCCCAGACTGGAGGCAAGGTCTGCCGGGCCGATCATGATGGCGTCGACGCCTTCCACCGCCAGGATGGCATCGAGTGCCTCGAGACCGGTTCGCGTCTCGATCATCAAGCACAGCAGCAGGTCGTCGTTGGCGCGTTGGCGTAGACTTGCCATGTCGAGCCCGAACAGCGCGGCTCGGCCGGGGCCGATCCCGCGCGCGCCCAGTGGCGGAAAACGGACCGCCTGCACGACCTGCCGCGCTTCCTGCGCGCGTTCGACCCGTGGGACGACAATCCCTGCGATCCCGGTGTCCAGCGCCTTGGAGATATCGTCGCTCGCCGAGGCCGCGCGGTAGAGGATGGGCAGCCCCCGCGCGTCCCCCGCCCTGACGAGGCTTTCGAGGCGCTCGATGCCGATCGCGCCGTGCTCTCCGTCGACGAGCGCGAAATCCGCCCCGGCGGCCGCGAGGATCTCCGTCACCACCGGATCCGGAATGATCTGGAAGGTTCCCCGCAAGGCCCGGTGACGAAGCTGGCCGCGGATGTCGTTGGCCTGCGTGCGCCGGGAGCCCGAAATCTTCTCTACGCCGTAGCTCATACTTCGCTTCTTTCCCGCGTCGCGTTTACGGCCAGGCGCCGTTGTGCCCGCGCGGTCGCCCTTGCCTGCACGTCCTCCAGCAGGAGAACATGGTCAGGATTCAGTTGATCGATCCGCTGGACGCCGAGCAGCTTCATGGTGCGCACGATTTCGGATTCGAGAATCTCTGCCGCCCGCATCACGCCGGCCTCCCCGCCCGCCATCAGGCCGTAGAGATAGGCGCGACCGACCCACGCGAATTTCGCGCCGAGCGCAAGCGCGGCGACGATGTCGGCGCCGCTGGTGATCCCAGTGTCGATCATGACCGTCGTCCGCCGTCCCACGGCCTCGACCGCCTCGGGTAGCAGGCGCAGCGGCAGCGGGGCACGGTCGAGCTGACGCCCGCCGTGATTGGACAGAACGATGCCGTCCGCGCCGAAATCGGCGACGCGCCTGGCATCATCCAGGGTCTGGATGCCCTTGACGACAAGCGGACCGTCCCAGGCCTCGCGCATCCAGCCGATGTCTTCCAGCTTCGCCGCCGGGTCGTAAAGCCGGGCGACGAGCGCGGCCGCGCCGGCCCCGGAATCCTCCGAGGCGAAAGCGAAGCGGGGCGGTTCCGTCGTCAGCAGGTCGAACCACCAGCGCGGCCTGAGCGATGCGTCGATCAGCGATTTCAGCGTCAGTTGCGGCGGCATGGTCATGCCGTTGCGCAAATCGCGCAACCGGTTGCCCGCCGTCGGCACATCGACCGTGACGACCAGCGCATCGTAGCCGCAGCGCTTCGCGGTCTCGATGAACTGCCGCGACAAGTCACGGTCCTTCCAAAGGTAAAGCTGGAACCATTTATGGGTGGCCGGCGCGGCGGTGGCGAGATCGGAGATGCTGGTGGTCCCCATGGTGGAGAGCGCATAGGGAATGCCCTTTTCGCCCGCCACCTTCGCCACGGCACGTTCGCCCGCCGTATGCATCAGCCGCGTGAAGCCCGTCGGCGCGAAGCCGAACGGCAAGTGCATCCGCTTGCCGAAGAGTTCCGTGGACGGGTCGTTCGCCGACACGTCGCGCAGGATGCCCGGCTGGAACTCCACCTCGCGGAAATAGTCGCGAACCTTGCGGATCGTGACCTCGTCCTCGGCCGAGCCATCGACATAGTCGAACGGGCCGGCCGGAGTCTGCCGCCGGGCGATTGTGCGCAGGTCGTCGATCGTCCAGGCCGAGGCGAGCCTGCGTCTCGTTCCTGCAAAATCAAACGCCCTGAAGCGGATCAGATCCTTCAGATCTCTGTAACGCGGCAAGCGGCGGTTCATCGTCGGCCCCTACCGGATTTTCTCGATACCGACATTGCCGACCCCACGGCCCATCAGCAGCAGCGAGATCACGGTGACGAGGCAACAGGCGGCCACATAGGTCGCGGTGTACCAAGGTTGCCCGCCATTGGCTGCAACCAGGGCGGCGGCGATGAAAGGGGTCGGGCCGGCGATGGCGGCAGCGCTGATTTCCTTGGAGACGGCGACCCCGGAGAACCGGAATTCCGGTGGGAAAAGGTTCGTCGTGACCGCACCCGCCGAGCCGCTGGTGCCGCCGAGCACGATGCCCGAAGCGATGCACAAGCCGAGCATGGCGATCCAGAACTGCCCCGTGCTCATCATCATGAACAGCGGGATGGCAAAGAGAGCGCCGAAGACCATGGTCCAGCCATAGACCTGCTTTGCCCCGCGCCTGTCGGCGACAGCGCCCCAGAACGGAGCGGCGAAGCAGCCGAGCAGGGTCGCGCCCAGCGTGATCGTCAGGCCTTCGGTACGGGTGAAGCCGACGGTGTTGGTCAGATAGCTCAGCGCGAAGGCCAGCACGATATAGGCGTTCGCGTTGTGGCCGGTCCACAGCAGTATGCCGAGGACCATGCGGCGCGGGCTGCTCCTGAACACCTGCGCCAGCGGAATGTGGGCTTCCTTCGCCTGAAGCTCGCTCTTCTCCTTCGCCGCGAGATACTCCGGCGATTCCTCCAGCGTGCGCCGGATATAGAGCGCAAGCACGAACAGCACGGCGGAAAACAGGAACGGGATACGCCAGCCCCAGGCCAGGAACGCTTCGTTGTCCATCTGCGACACGAGCATGAAGGCAATCATCGCAATGGCGGAACCGGCAGCGCCGACGCCGTTGATGACGCCCGTGAAGAAGCCGCGACGGCTCGCCGGCGTGTATTCCGCCGCGACCGTCAGCGCACCCGAAAGCTCGGCGCCGGCGCCGAAGCCCTGAAGCGCACGAAGGAACACGAGCAGGATCGGCGCCCAGATGCCGATCTGCGCGGCGGTTGGCAGTACGCCGATGGCGGTCGTGGCGATCCCCATGAGCAGGATCGTCAGAATCAGCGCAGGCTTGCGGCCGATGGTGTCGCCGATATGGGCGATCACCAGGCCGCCGAGCGGCCGGATCAGGAACCCGACTGCGAAGGTGGCGAAAGCCACGATCGCCGCCGTGTCGCCGATCGCCTGCGGGAAGAACAGCGGGGAGATGACCAGACCCGCAGCAACACCGTAAAGCGCGTAGTCATACCATTCGATCAGCGTGCCGAGCGTTGCGGCGAACATCGCGCGCCGCTGCCCTCCCGTCAGCTTTCCGTCGGCCCGCGCGCCGCCTATTTCAACCCTATCGCTCAACAAGACTCTTCCCTTCGCTGATAATCTGGTAACTTACTCGTGTAAGTTCCGCGCGACAACTTACTCGTGTAAGTGCATTATGCAAGCGGAATCTTCTCCTATCTTCACGTGGCCGCTCTGCTAGAACGTCGGCCGTGAGCGTCGGCGGGGCGCGGCAGGATGGCGGGCATGCACTGATGAAAAGAACGACACGAGTTACGACCAGCGACATCGCCAGGGCCGTCGGCCTGTCGCGGGCGACGGTCAGCTACGCCCTGAACGGTACGCCCGGCAGCGGAATTCCTGATGATACGGTCGCCCGTGTGAAGAAGGCCGCCCGGGACATGGGCTACGTCCCTTCCGCCGCAGCCCGGCTGCTGCGTTCCGGCAACAGCCGGCTAGTGCTCGGCATCCTGCCGAGCTGGGATCTCGGCCCCACCTATCCGCAGATCTATGGTGGAATTGGCGACCGCCTTGAACGGTCCGGCTATGAATTCGTGTTGCAATCGGGGGCCGAGACGCTCCCGCGGATCACTGGCCTGCTTTCCAGCATCACGCCGGCTCTTGTGGTGTCCCTGTCGCCGCTGCCGCGAGAGACGATCCGGCACATGTCGGCCGCGGGCATTCTCTATCATCATACGGATCTGGACGCCTTCATCCGGCTCGCGGCCCGCACTCAGACGGAATACTTGGTTTCACACGGCTTCGAACGCCTTGCCTATGTCATGCCCGCTCATCCGATGCCGCAGGCCCTTGTAACCCCCCGGATCGAGACCATACGCCGGATCGCGACAGATCACGGTTTGCCGGAACCGCGCATCCTGCGCCTGCCTTATGACGAAACGGGATTTCGACAATTTCAGCAAGATCACCTGGAAGGCCCGGACGCTCTTGACGGGCTTTGCGCACATACGGACGAGGTCGCGGCATATCTTCTCGCAACGATAGGCCGTGAGCGCTTCGGCCCCGGCCGCATCGGTCTGATGGGAATCGGTGACCGCCCGATCTCGAACATCGGGGTGACGACGGTTCGTCTCGACATCGAAAAATGGGCCGATATCTGGAGCACCCCTTTGCTGAAGATGCTTGGCAACGACGTGGACCTGTCGCCGCCGCAAGACGAGACGATGGCGATCGTCCGGCGAGCTTCAGCCTGAACCGGCCACGGGTGGAGAAGACGGCGCGGGATTGAACAGCTAGCTGTGGAGCCTCAATAGGTTGTCCTCGCTTCGGCAGAGAGTGCCGATTGGTTTTTTCTGCCCTTAGGCTGCCGGCCTGTGCCAATTGTAGCGATGCAGCCGGGGCGGCGCGGTGGCCCGAGGTCGTGTATGCGAGGGCATAGGCCCATTTGCGCAGCGCGGTCTGGATGAGCCGCTCGGCCTTGCAGTGGTTTTAAGAGTGTAGGGTTTTGTGCGCATGTGCCTGAGGCCCAACTTGCGACCAGCCCTGGAGACATGACACGATCGACGCTGACGAGGCCAACGGAAACGATGGATGATACCCGGCTGGAAGCCAACAAGGATGGCTCTGCGGCGTTTCTGCGGCAGCCCACAGTCCGGCCCTTCAAGAATGCGCCATTCCGCATCGTAGCCAAGGCGTGTCAATTCCGAGAGGATGCGCAGCCGGTTGACGCTGTTCGGCGCATGTAGCATGCCCGTCACGTTGTCGAGCATGACTGCTTTCGGTTTAAGCTCACGCACGAGACGCAGCGCCTCAGGAAACAGGTCACGTTCATCGTGGGCGCCTCGGCGCTCGCCGGCCACAGCGCCGAGATCGAGCTCGCGCAGGTCGTCGTCGTGGATGACTGGCTATTCCGGACGGTTCACTCGCAAGGTAGCGGTCGCGTCCTCGTCGACTTCAACTAGCCCCAGATGGAGGAAACCGGCGGCATCGAGCCCGAGCGCCTGGCCTCCCGCACCGGCGCAGATTTCCAGAACCGTCCGGAACCGATGAACAGCAACCATCAGCAGCGTCAGCGTCAATACCGCTTGCGACTGGCCGCCAAGCGCGCGCCCGAGGTCGACCGCGTGGACGCCGCACTCGCGGCCGCAACGATCTGCTACATCGATGCCGTCAGCGATGGTTTCACCACGACATCTGCAGAACCGCAGACCAAGTTGCTTATGCGCGCCACCTTCAGCCTGCTCATTGCGGAAGGCTATGACCGGGTGGAAGCGCTAGCGGTGCTGCGCCGCCTCCTGACGCATCAGGGCAGGCGTGATCTCGGCGATCTCACGGAACTTTCGCGGATCCGCGCCCGCATGCAACGGGCCTGAGAGATGGCGATTTGCCCCCGTTACTCGATGGTTCTGAATCGATGATATCGAAGTCACGCCGTGTTGTTTTCGGCCGTGAGCATGGAGCACGGTTTGACAGCTTGGCCGCTCGCTCGTTCAGCGAATGCCGATGCGTCTTGATGACCCTGCGGCTCGATTTCGTTGGACAGCAAGGAACACTCACCCGGGCAACCCGGAACCGGCGGTTTGGAGGTGGACGTAGCCCCGCCGGCGCTTTGCGCGTTCAAGCGACTTGAACGCGGCATCGACCATTTCAGTCTCGTCAAACGTCTCCACCTTGGCCCGGCCTTTGGTTCCGATCCGCCCCCAATTGCGGACGAGCGAGGCGCCGCCGAACAAGGTTGGCTGCACTGACAGCACATAGAACCGCGCCAGATTGCAGGCGGGATTGATGCGGCAAAGATAGAGCGGTGGTTTCGCGGGTTTTGACATGCGCGATTCTGGCCGGAGGCGGATGCGACGTCCAACGAGTTTGCTGAATCGTTGTTTGCCAAATGATTCACAACTGTGATGGGTCCGTCGCCCCAAGAGATGAGCGCCATTTGGAACGGCTCTGATGAGATCACGCCAGGCGCCGCAAAACGAGTTCCGAGATCGCGCTGGTGACGTCCACCAGACCGAAGCATTCCTGGACGATGCTCGCATCATGTTTGTAGAATGCATGCCGAGACCGAATGTTATCCAAACGGATAACCCCGCTCGGTGATCTGCGCGACCGCATCACGCTTGAACTCATCACTGAAATTGCCAGACCCCATAATGGCCTCCTTGCCGCAAAAAAATCACGTCCGTCGTTGCTGGAGGCACGGCTGGTTTGGTGTGCACGCTATTCGGTCTCGTGCTCGCTGCGACAATGTTCTCAACGCATGTCCGGCCATCCGATGTCTGCTCGCTGGGGGATCGAAGATCCGTCGAACGTCGAAGAAACCGACAACGAGAAAGAGCGCGAGGAGAAAAGGGATCGCCAGCATCGCCGCTCAGGGGCCGGTATCGGCCTGTCCGCTCTTAGCGAACGCACGTGGAGAGCAGCCGTTCGATTGTGATGTGCAAACGTCTCGGTTAGGTGGGTCTCGGGCCCTGAAGCCGGTCGCTGGCCTCGAAGCCGCACCTGCACTCGAAGATGCGCTTCTCGGGCTCGCGAAATACGGTCCGTGCAGACACCGTTGCTCCTGCATACAGCGAGCTGCAGATGGTCAATTAGGACGAGGGCGCGACGGTCCAGGCTCGGTGCTTTGGCCATAGCGCAAAGTGTTGGGGCCGCGACGCATCGCCAGCCCGCCGACTACCCGATGCCCGGGATTTGATGGTGGTGAGCGCCGCCGAGTAGCGACCGCCGATGCGCAGGTCGTCAAGCTTGCGCTGGAGGCGTAGGCGCTCGTTCTCCTTCTGGCTCGCCCCACCGCCGCTTCGAGATCCTCGAGCGCCGCTCCGTCGCCTGGTGCAAGTCTAAGAATTGGCTTCTGAAGCGTCCTTTTCCTGCCCCTGTTGAAGAGCGTCGCATCGGGTACCGGAAGAAATGCGTGGCATACGCCTTCGGCCTTCGAGGGATAGCCATCAGCAACTGGCCGACAAGTCTTGCAATTTGAGTGGTAGGGAAAGGTCGCCGAGCGGCAATTGAACTCAACTTAACCGAAAACCAGGCGCCGTCGATGTCGGAATTATGTGATCTGCTGGAGGAGTTGATTTGCCTCATCGCGCCGTAAGGCGCCGAAGCGCATTTGGGTTGTAAAGCGTCCGCCGGGGTCGAGATAGAACAGATCACCTTTCTGGCGAGCAGCTTCCCGGCCTTCAGGCCCGGCTGTAGCTGGTAAAGCGAAGCCCATGGCCTGACGCTCCGAAGCCCGCGTGATCCAGCGAACTGCGTAGGGTAGGTCTGCTGGCTGCCAACTCACGAAATCTGCGCTTCCGTCAGCAAGTAGCTGCGCGCTATGCGTCCAACCATCTGCGCCGGACGGCAATTTCAGTGTCTTCACAAACTCGGGCTCGACGCGGTCGTCTGTGCCGACCAGACGGTGCTGACTGAAATCTGAGCTGACACGGTCGTGCCAGTCATGAACGCTTTGCGGTGCTGTGCTCGGAAGCGAGGGCTTTGCCCACGTGTAGGCAGCGTCATTGCCACCATCGCTCAAGCGCGCAGCGGGAACCGGCGCGAAATTGACGTGTCCGAGATACATGCAGGGCATGTGGTCGCCGCCCACGTTTTCGATGGTGACGGTGCAATATACGTCAGCGCGCCCTTCGAAGAATCGCAGCGTTGGTCTGAATTCAAACGCGTGGGAAAAAGCTTCGCGATCGCTGGCGACCCCACTTGATTCGACGAAGTGCTCTCCGTCTTCGGTCCCCAGGAGCAAATGTGCGCGATCAAATGGAATGTTGGGAAGCTCTCCATGCGGCAAGTGGTGTTCGCCGGCCTGTGGGGAGCCGATGGCGGTGCCTCCACAGTGGACGAAGAAGGCACCGTAGGTTTTGCGGAACTCGCGTGTATCTATCGGCGCGTCGAACACCGACTGCATCGTCAGTCGTCTGTCGCCCACCCAGGCGTCCCAGATCTGCTGGCCCTTGAAGGGCAATAGAGTGAAACGGGCCGCCCCGGTAGAGATCTCCAGCGCCTCTATACCTGAGGCATATTTGAAGGCGTGGACCCGGATCGCACCATGTTCAAGCACCAGTCGCCGCTCGCGGCTGAACATGTCTTTGAATAGATGCAGCGTCGTCGACATGGCAGATGCACTCACTGTGGGTCCAAGCGAGGACCGGGGGCCGGGATCGGCTTCCTGAGTGGGGCGAGCTTGCCCCCCATGGCCATGCAGATTGTGTCCGCAGCTTCGTGGAGCATGCCGACCACTTCCGCCAGTGGCCTGGGCGTTCCGTAACTGCTGAGATACGGAACGGTCACTGCCGCCAGGGCTGTGTCATTGCTATCCAAGATTGGGAAGCTGATGTCGACGACGCCAGGCAACAGGCGTCCTTCAACCAACTCGTAGCCGTTGGCGAGTATGGTCTCGATCCGCGCGTGAAGATAGGTGAGCTCATCTTCCTTGAGCTGGGATTTCGCCTGATCCAGATACCATTCACGGACGTTTTCGGCCTGGAACGCCACGAGGGTTCTGCCCGAAGAGCCCAAAACTGCAGAGCTGTGGGCCCCAACGCGCAGCCGAACACCGATGGCCTGGGGGCTATCGACTTGCGCCATGATGCACATGCGAAGCCCATCGAGGACGGCAAGATGGACAGCCTCACCGGTGCTGACGGCCAAGCTGTTGATAATCGGCTGGGCAACGTCGACAACCCGACGGAATGGTGGAAAGCGCGTTGCCAAGCCGTAGAGCTGTGTCGACAGCACGAGGGCCTCCGTGCCGGGCGGGCGCACGATATAGCCCCTCGCCTCCAGCACGAGTACGATGCGATAGACTTCCTGCAGCGACCGACCAAGCTGCTGGGCAATCTGGCTCGGGGTCACGGGCTGGGAAAGGTCCGACATCATCTCCAGGACATCGAGCGCCTTCTCCAAGGCGGGAACAGAGTAAGACGCCCCTGTACTTCCTCTGCGCGTTCTAGCCGCCGCATTGGTATTCGTTTTAGTGCTGATCTTGCCCTGTTCTGATGTCACTTGGTCGAGTCGTCCCTTTACTCGTGTCGATCTGCATATTGCCCTAGCGTAGTACTTGCCCGCTTGGCGAGCCTTGGCGTCAGGGGATCTGGTGAATATGCAACCAGCCGGCGCCCGCGCAGTCGAAAATCGGTACGACCCGCTGGGGTATGCCATCACTGAGCCGCAACGTGACAACGCGGGAGGAATCCCAGCCAGCAACCATCAGGCAATCGCGCCGCACGACGATGTGCTGCGGCCAATGAACAGTCGTATCGAGTTCGGCAATGAGCTTCGGCTCTGCCTCGGTGACATCGAACGTGGCGAGTGTATCGTAGGAGCGGTTGGCGAAATAAACATACCGGCCATCGCCGCTGCGGCGGATGTCGCCCGGATAATTGCGCTCCCAGCGCGTTTTGGCAGGACCGGTGCAGAGCGTACTGCGGATATTCGCCCAGTCCGCGGCCGATCCACCAAGGTGTCCGGTGATGAGATTTTCACCCAGTTCACCGCTCACGGCCAGACGTCCGTCATCGAGAATGACGCCATGTCGCGGACCTGTGCTCGGCGGGACGGGCGTTGTCCGGATTTCGATGAGAACCTCCGCGCCTGTCTTGGAGAAGTCCAGCCTGAATTCGCGTACACAGTCTGCGCCCAAGTCGATGACGATGAGTGTCTCGTCCCTGAAGAAGGCCTGGTGCGGATGCGCATCGTCTTGTCGGGCAACCTCTGGCCCGCTGCCAGACAGTCTGAAAAGGGACAGTGGGCCATCGAATGCCCCGTCGGGACCGAGCGGCTGGAGAGCCAGTGTGCTGGTTGTGTAGTTGGTCGCAATAAGCAGGCGGCCGCTCGGATCCACAGTCAGATCGCAGGGCTCAACGCCCATGCTGAGTGTCGCCGAGAGGCGTTCTTCTCGCTTCGCATCGATGTGCCAGGAGTAGAGCCAGCCCTCTTCGACGCCTGCCGTGCCGTAAACCACAGGCAGTTTGGGATGCGCGGTAAGCGAAGACAATTGGCGGACAGTGTCGATCTGCCGACCGGTCCAACCACCTTCGCCTTCGGTCCACAGCCAGAGGCCATGCTCTTCGGCCGCGCCGCGCGAGGCGACAAGGAGAACTTCGCTATTGTCTAGGATTCCGCCACTCATGCTCTCACTCCGATGAGCCCGCTCCAAAGCCTTCCCACGTCGCCACGATTTCGCCATTCGCGAGCACAGAAGCTTTTCTCAGCAAAGCAAAAGGCATGCAAACATGGTTTGGGATGATTTCAAGTCGGGTCCCGACAGGCAGCGGCGTGGGTTCACCTTCGCCCTTGTAGCGGAGCCAGCCATGCTCCTCCGACATGCGCTCCAAAACCCAGCCGGGCGCATTCACCAGAATGCCGTGGCCCGGATACTCGTCACGATGCGCGCCAGCGGGCACAAGATCCGTCGACAGAGACTTTGATCCGGCGTCGATGCATGCGCGGTCTGGGTCGGGATGGCTCGTGACAGTCGCGATGACGCGCACCGCGGTGGTCTCAAGTGTGGCATTGCCGAGAGCGATCTGACCGACGTCGTTGAAGGCAAAGATGCCGGGGCGGATCTGCGTCACACCGGGGACATGGGCGACCGCGCGCGCTGACGCGGAAGCGCCCAGCGAGACGATAGGAAGGGCGATGCCCTTGGCGCGAATGCTCTCAGCAACGCTGACCATGAGTTCGCCAGCGGCACGGGCGCGCGCTTCGAGATCGGCCTGATCCTTGGCGCCATAGGTGGTGCCTTCATGCGTATAGACGCCGACGAGCTCAACGCCATGGAGGGCAGCGATTGCAGCGCCGACATCAGCGGCTTCCGCCGGGTTTACGCCTTCGCGACCCAAACCGGAGTCGACAGCCAACATGAGCCTCACGGTCTTTCCGGCCTTGGCGAAATGCGCGCCGGCCGCCTGCGCCGCTTCGATGCCGTCCACGGCAAGCATGAGGTTTGCACGCGCGGAGAGCTTCAGAGCGCGCTCCAGCTTGTCTTCGCCCATCACGGGATTTGCGACGAAGAGATAGCTAATACCAGCGTCGGCAAAGGCCTCGGCTTCGCCGATCTTCGCCACGCAAAGTCCGGTGGCTCCCAGTTCAATCTGGCGCTGACCCACTGCGGCCATGCGATGGGTTTTTGCGTGCGGCACCAGCTCGACATTGGCGGAGCGGGCGATGTCGACCATCTCCTTCATGTTCGCGTCAAAGACATCGCGGTCCAGAACAAGGCCCGGGGTGGCGACTGGAAGAGCAGACCAATCACGGGCTGCAACGGTTTCGCGCTGGGTAGACATAGATGCGGGCCTTAGTTGAGGGAGCCGAGACGGATGACACGGCCCGAACGATCGCCGGATACCTGGCCATCCCAGAGGGCGAAAACGCCATTGACCATGACATGATTGATGCCCGTCGCCGCTTGGCGCGGGGTTGCGTAGGTGGCCTTTTCGGACACGGTTACTGGATCGAAGACCACCAGATCGGCCAGCATGCCTTCGGCGACCAATCCCCGATCGGTGAGGCGCAAACGGCGCGCTGCGGAGCTTGTCATATGACGGACGCACTCAGTCAGCGTGAGGACCTTTTCGATCCGCACGTAAGTTTCGAGCATCCGCGGGAAAGTTCCCCAGCTGCGGGGATGGGGGCGTTCGCCAACCAGAATGCCGTCACTGCCGACGGTATGAACTGGATGCTGCATGAGGGTGCGAACATGGTCCTCGATGCCGATAAAGAACACGCACGGCGCCGCGCGGTCGGTGGAGATGAGAACATCAAGCGCGAGTTCGGCGGGACGCTTGCCAATCTTTTCGGCGCAGACTGCGAGATTGTCATCCATAAGCCATTCAAGCTCGGGAGCACCCGGCAGGCCGGCGATATGGACATTACTCCAGTTGACCGTCAGGCCTTGATGGCCGTCAGAACCAGTGACATCGAGAGCGTCAATGATGCGTTCCCGCATTTCAGGGTCCCTCAGGCGGGCCATCTGTTCTTCACCGGTGCCTGAGAGCGCCCAGCTCGGAAGCTGGGACAAGAGTGTGGTCATTCCGGCGAGGTAGGGGTAGCTGTCGAAGCTGACGTCGACACCATCGGCAATGGCTTCGTCGATCATCGAGATGAGCTCGGGGAGCTTACCCTTGTTGCAGTCGAAGCTGAGGTGGGTATGCGCCAGGTGGAGAGCAACGCCGGAACGCCGCGCGATCTCGAAGCACTCGCGATATCCACCGAGGGCATCGGCACCATAGTTGCGGTGGTGGGGGCAGTAAAACCCGCCATGCTCCGCAACCACTTCGCACAAGGCGACCAGTTCGTCGGTATCAGAATACATGGCGGGGACATATGTCAGGCCCGTCGAAAGGCCGACGCCGCCTTCCTCCATCGCCTGCCGCAGCAGCGACTTCATCTGTTCAAGTTCGTCAGGCATCGCCAGGCGCGCGGCATTGCCCATTACCATCATGCGCAGGTTGCCATGCGGCACGAGATAGGCGCAGTTCGTCGCCGTCTTGCCGTCGAGACGCTGCAGATATTCGGCAACGGTGCGCCAGTTCCAGTCGAAGCCGGCCGGGTCGTCATTCCAGCCTTTGATCTGGGCACGCAGTTCGAGAAGAGTTTCGTCGTTGACCGGTGCGTAGGAAAGCCCGTCCTGACCGAGCACTTCGGTGGTCACGCCCTGCGAAAGCTTTGAAGTATGGTCAGGCGTACACAGCACTTGCAGGTCAGAGTGCGTGTGCATGTCGATGAATCCCGGCGCAATGGTCAGCCCGGAGATGTCGATGACGCGATCGGCGGTCAGCGAGACGGCGCCGTCAGTGACGCGTGTGATCTTGTCACCTTCGACCAGCACGTCGCCGCGGAAGGGGACGTTGCCGGAGCCGTCGACGATCGTGCCGCCGGCGAAGAGGATGCTCGTGGTCATGGGTTGGAAATCCGAACTTGGCTGCCGCTTTGGGCGCTTTCGTAAATTGCGTCGGTAATGGCAACGACACGCGTCGCCAGATGTGCGGAGACACCCGCCGGGGCTACTGCGCCACGAGCGCAAGCGATCAGCGTCTTCGTAGGAGCTCCTGCATCGTAGACCCCAGAGGCTTCACTTCCGTCGAACGTAACTACATCGCCGTCCGCACGGATCAGGCGAAGGTGATCGGAGATCGAGTCGAGCCAGATCTGCCCTCTGTCCCCATAAAGGGCGAGATGCCACTGTGGGCGAGCAAGGTAGGGATGCGTCGAGGCGCTGGAGATCACTCCAGAGCCGCCGCCGGCAAATCGGGCATTGACCGCCGCGTGGAGATCAATTGGCGCACCAGCCGGATAGGTATTGGCGTGCACCGCGACGATTTCATCTTGGGTGAGCCACTCAATCAGCCCCAATTGGTGGGACATCGACACGGCAGCTGAGCCGCCCGCTGAAATGCGTGGATCGGTATAGGTGGAGGTGTCGGACGCCGTCTCGCCGCCCCAGCCGCCATCGGTGCTGCCCGAGAGCAGAGCACGCGTATTGACGGCAAGGTGGAAGTTGACGTGTTCGACCAGGCCAATCTCGCCAATGGCGATCAGCTCTTTGGCCTTTGCGAAGATCGGAGCGGCTGGCCAGCCAAATCCGATCAGCAAATGCCGGTCTGCAGCTTTGGCGGCATCGCGCATAAGCGCAGCAGACTGAGCATGAAGCGCGAAGGGTTTCTCAACGAGGACATGTGCCCCAGCCTGCAGGGCGCCAGTAACCATCTCCTCGTGGGCGACGGGAGGGGAAGATACGACCGCAATGTCCGGCGCATATTTCAGCGCATCGCGCCAGTCGGTCGACCAGTTCAGCGCGCCAAATGCTTCGGCCGAGCGCCGGGCGCTTTGCGCATCAGGGCTCGTGATGCAAACAATCTCAACCTCGGGATCTTCCGCGAGTGCAGGGAGGTGACTGGACTGGGACCATGCGCCAGCGCTGAGGGCAACGGCTTTGATCTTTGTCATTTGCCGACACCTGCGGTGAGGGAGCCAACAACGTTGCGCTGGAAAATCATGACGAGCAGTACAGGCGGGATCATCGAAATGACCGTGGCGGCCGCGAGTGCGTTCCAATTGAACTGCTGTACCGACTGGAAGCCCGCAAGGAGCGGGGGAACGGTGAGCTGGTTGGTCAGCACGAGGGAATAGAAGAACTCGCTCCAGGCTTCGAGGAAGATCAGAACCCCTGCGGCGACCAGCCCCGGCTTGGCAATCGGCAGGATGATGATGGCAAGGGTCAGCAAGCGTCCCGCGCCGTCGATCTTGGCCGCCTCCTCGATCTCTTGCGGCAACTGATCAAAGTAGTTCTTGAGGATCATGACCGCTAGCGGCAGGGTGAAGACGTTGTAGCTGATGATCAGCGCCCAGGGCGAATTCAGAACCCCGATCACGCGGAAGGCCACGAAGAACGGGCCTACAATGGCAATTGCCGGCACGACGCGGGTAGCGATGACCGCGAGCTCAAACTGGCGCGAGCCCGGGAAGGGGTAGCGCGACAGCGCGTAAGCAGCCGAGCCGGCGATGATGAGGTTGAGAACCACCAGCACCGTCGAAACCAGGAAACTCTGGGCGATTGCGGGCACGAGTCGAGCACCGACATCCGTCGTACCAAACCCTGCACTGGCGGTGCTGCCGGTGAGAATGGAAAGGTAATTGTCGAAGGTGATCGAGGTTGGGAAATAGGTGAACGATCGCGAGCCCAATTGCTGCGGCGTAATCAGACTCGAGACGACGAGATACCAAACCGGCAGCAGGACCCAGAGGGCGAAGACGACGACGGCAGCGTAAAGTGCGATCGTTTGCAGAGGACTACGCGAGCCGCGGCCAGCTGGTCTGACGAAGAATTTGCGCAAAGCGGTCAATTTGCAGCCTCCCCACGATAGAGCAGTTTTACAGTCACCAGTCCGCCGATCAGCGCGGCGACGCCCAGAACGACGGCAAGTGCCGACCCGAGACCAATCTGGGTGACCACGAAAAGCTGGCGGTAGATCAGGATCGACAGCACCTGGGTTGCGTCGCCCGGTCCGCCCTGCGTCATCGCGAAGATCACGTCGAACTGCAGGAAGGCGTAGATAATGTTGAGGACGGTAACGGTCACCAGCACCGGGCGAAGCCAAGGAATGGTCACGTTCTGCAATCGCTGCCACCAGTTGGCGCCGTCGAGTTCGGCCGCTTCATAAAGCTCGCTTGGCAGCGTCTGCAGGCCCGCCAGAAGCAGGATCCCGGCAAAGCTGGCCTGGCGCCAGGCAGCGGCGATGATAGTGATCATCAGCGCGGAATTGGGGTCCGCAAGGAAGTTCTGGTAGTCACTGGTTATGCCGAGGCCGACGAGCAGGGCATTGAGGCCGCCGACGCTGCCATCTGCATACCATTTCCAGAGAATGCCGATGACCAGCCATGGGGTAGCCCACGGCACGATCAGCAGCGCACGAGCGAGGCCGCGGCCGAAAAACTCCTGGTTCAGGAGCAAGGCCATGGCAAAGCCGATCAGTGTCGAAAGAACGACAAAACCGAGAGAAAACCAGAGTGTCACCCAGACGGAGCGCCAGAACACGGCGCTTCCAAAGATGATCTGGTAGTTCCTGAACCCTACGAACTCTCCGAAACTGGAGCCATTCGCGGGCACATTATGAAGGGAGTAGATGACTGTGAGGGCCGATGGGACGAGCAACAGAACAGCCATCATGATCGCGGCCACTGTGGTCATCTTTAAGCCGAACCAGGCATCTGAACGCGCCAACGACCCGTTTTTAAATGATGCTGTCATTTTGTTATTCCGTACGGGCCGTTGGCCGTCTGGGGCTCTTGGTTAGAGGCTCGGGCCATCCTGTGCGGCAAGAGCGGCCTGAGTGAGCGCGTCAACCGTTTCCTGCGGCGTTGCCTGACCCAGAAGCAGTGCGTGGATCACATCACCAACGCGTGCCTGGAAGTCCGGGTACCAAGGAAGCGTACGAGCCGGCACGACCTTCGATCCCGTCTCGAAAATCTTCGAAAGTGCAGGGAGGTCGTAATAGTCCGGGAACGCTGCAACGACGTCAGGATCGGTGAAGAAGCCAGGGTAGGGAGCTGCAAGGCCCGCCGACTCTGCCCAGGCGCGGAACACGGTGAACTTGCCCGTGTTATCCTTCCAACCATAGTACTTTGCCAAGTCCCATGCCGAGAGGCGACGCTCTTCATCGTCGATCTGACCGAGCTGCAGCACTTCACCGATCTGGAGGGTATAGTTCTCGCCGCCAATCGGAGCCTGCTTGACGTTGGCCGACTGCGGGCCTTCGAGCGAGCGGATGGAGGTCAGGAAGTAGTGGTGCAGCACGTAGAAGGCGGCATTACCCTGCGCCATCTCGTTGGCCAGTTTGCCGGGGTCGTCGGTCAGAACGGAAGCGGGCACCAGGCCCTCGCGATACATCTTCTGCCACCATTCGAAGACGCCAGCGGTACGCGGGTCGTCTGCAAAGATGGGCTTGCCCGAAGCGTCGAATGCTTCAATGCCTTCGTTCAGAAGATAGGTGTGGAGGTATTCTTCGCAGAATTCCTTGACCCAGTAGGCAACGTAGGGCGACGGAGTGAGACCCGCTTCCTTGATCTTGACGGACGCTTCATAGATCTCACTCAGGGTTCCCGGAACCTTCTCGACGCCAGCGTCAGCGAGGTACTGCTCGTTATACTGCAGGGTGTGGACTGCCGAGAAATACGGGATCGAGATGATGTCGCCATCGGCATTCACGTGCCGGCCGCGAGCGCTTTCGAACATTTCCCCGATCAGATCATCAACACCGGGAAGTCCGTTGAGCTTACCGGCCCAACCTTCGTTGACGAACTTCTGGCTGTTGTAGGCGAAGTTATAATAGAGGTCGATCTTGTCGCCGCCGCGCAGACGCGTCTGCAGGGCTGGGGAATAACCCAGGTTGGGGATGACGGCCAGGTCGACCGGGGCATTGCCCGCGGCAGTCCAGGATTCCACAAGCGTCTTGATCATGTCCGGCCGGTGATCCCAGGCCAGCATCTCAAGGGTGCCGTCGAAGGCTGCATATGCAGTGCTCGACATCAGGCCCGGCAGAGTTGCGACGCCGATTGCCGTGGCAGTTGCACCACGAAGGAACGAGCGCCTGCTCATCCCGATGGTGGTCGTCTTGTCGATATGTGTCATGATTTTCCCTCCGTGACATTATCAGGGCCGTCGAAGCTGTCGTTCCTCCGAGCGTTCCCTCACCCCGTCTGCAGCTCCGCCAGCAGCTCGCGCTGGGCCTAAGGCACCAACGCCACTGCGGCGATCTCCACACGCAGGCTTTCGATAGCCAATCGCGCCTCAACAGTGGCGCGGGCTGGCTTATTCTGGGGGTCGACCCACGTGTCCCACACGCGGTTCATCGCTTCAAAATCGCGAATGTGGGGCAGGTAGATGGTGACCGAGAGCAGGCGGGACTTGTTGGTTCCGGCCTTGCTCATAAGTTCGTCGAGACGTTCGAGCACTTCGCGGGTTTGCACCTCGATCGAAGCGTCAACCGACTTTGCAATCGTGCCCGAGATATAGAGGTGACCACCACCGACAACGGCCGCTGCAAAGTGCTGACCGGGTTCAATACGCGAGATATCCATGTGTGTTCCTCGTTAGGAAATGCGGAGGCCCGAGGTGGCGTCGAAGAGGTGAATCTTGTCGGCCTGGGGCAAAAGGGTGATCGTGTCGCGAGGGGCGACGCCAAGGCGGTCGCGGAAAGACGCCAGCACGTCGGAGCCTGCGAACTTCACCAGCACCTGGGTTTCGGCCCCAGTCGGCTCGATCGTCAGCACCTCGCCGGAAAGGCCATGCGCGGCGGGTTCGAAGTGCTCAGGCCGGATGCCAACGGTAACCTTGGTGCCGACGGCTGCAGTGGTTGCCAGGCCGGGGAGCAGGGTGCCATCTTCGAGTGCCACGCCAGATCCCGTCACCGTACCCGGGAGGAAGTTCATGGCTGGGGAGCCTATAAAGCCTGCGACGAACGTGTTTGCGGGGCGGTCATAGAGCTCCAGTGGCGTGCCGACCTGTTCAATACGTCCGGACTGCATGACGACAATCCGATCGGCCATGGTCATCGCTTCGATCTGGTCGTGCGTGACGTAAACCGTCGTGGTCTTGAGACGAGCGTGGTTGAGCTTGATCTCGCTGCGCATCTGCACGCGCAGCTTGGCATCGAGATTTGAGAGAGGCTCGTCAAACAAGTAGACCGAGGGATCTCGGACAATAGCGCGCCCCATCGCGACGCGCTGGCGCTGACCGCCCGAAAGCTGGCGTGGCAGCCGCTGAAGGAGAGATGTCAGCCCCAGAATTTCGGCAGCCTTGGCCACCCGAACATCCCGTGCTTCCTTGGGAACACCCTTGAGCCGCAGAGCAAAGCTCATGTTCTGCTCAACCGTCATATGCGGGTAGAGGGCGTAGGACTGGAACACCATGGCGATGTCGCGATCCTTCGGGGCCACCTCATTGATCACGCGCCCGGCGATGGAGATCGTCCCGCCGCTAATGTCTTCGAGGCCCGCGATCATGCGCAGAAGGGTCGACTTGCCGCAGCCGGATGGCCCAACCAGCACGAGGAATTCACCGTCGTTGATCTCGAGCGACAGGTCGGGGATGACCGTCAGCTTGTTGTAAACCTTGGTGATGGATTGAATGCTGACGGCGCCCATGGTTGCTCTCTAGCTCAGTAGGTTGCGCAGCCGCCGGACAGGTCAAAGACCGAGGCGGTGGTAAAGCTGTTTTCGGCGCTGACGAGCCACGCGATCATGCTGGCGGCCTCCTCGACCTCAAGGAAACGGCCCCGCGGGATACGGCTGAGCATGTAGTCGATGAATTCGGGCTTGAGCTCGTTGAGGATGCCCGTCTTGGCTGTCGCGGGCGCCACGGCGTTGATGAGATATTGTACTTCGCGCATCCCTTGCCGACCGCCTTGGTCGTGGCGATCACGCCAGCTTTCGCGGCCGCATAGGCGCTGGCATTGGGATTGCCCTCTTTACCGGCGATGGAGGCAATGTTGACGATGCGGCCGTGGTCCCGCGCCTTCATTCCCGGCAGCACGGCACGGTTGACGTGGAACGCGCCGGTGAGATCGATATCGATAACCCGCTGCCATTCGGCGAGCTCATACTCATCGAGGGGGTGTTCTTGCCAGCGATGCCGGCCGAGTTCACGACGATATCGATGCGGCCACAATGGCTCTCGGTGGCGTTGGTGGCAGCCTCGACGGACGCGTAGTCAGCGAGAGTGACCTGCAGAAACGGTGCGTCAGGAAAAATGGCGCGGGCTTCAGCATTGGCCTTCTCGCTGAGGTCCCAGATGGAAAGCTTGGCGTCGCATTCGGCGAGCTTTTTGGTGACGGCCAATCCTGTGCCCGCAGCTCCACCGTTGATGACCGCAACCTGTCCAGCGTGTGTCTTTTCCAACTCCGCCCCCTATTCGCACCTCCATGATCAGCATAGGTGATATCACCTGTCAACACCAACTTTTGTAAGCGAAAGTTACTTCAAGTGGCCGGAAAGCCTGATTTTCAGTCCAATCGGCCAAATCGTCATGCAAAAAAATTTTCATAGGCGGAACTGAGTTATCAGATATAAACAACTGTTTGCAGGGCACAGGGCGTCAAGGGAGTGAGATTAATGCACGGGAAAGTGGTTCTGATAACCGCCGCTGCGCAAGGTATTGGCCGGGCCGCTGCCTTGGCATTTGCAAAAGCTGGAGCCAGTGTCGTCGCGACGGACGTCAACCTCGAAAAGCTCAGCGAGTTGGGCATGCCCAACATTGCAACACGAGCCCTCGATGTTCTGTCCGACGCGGCAGTCGGCGAAACGATTGCCGAGATCGGCCGCATTGACGTGCTCTTCAACTGCGCCGGGGTCGTGCACAGTGGGACCGTACTCGAGATGAGCGATGCCGATCTGGACTTTGCGCTAGATCTCAACGTCAAGGCGCAGGTGCGCACGATAAGACACGTCCTGCCGCAGATGCTTGAACGCCGGGACGGCAGCATCATCAACATGGCGACGGTGGCGTCTTCGCTGAAGGCCGTACCCAATCGGGCTGCCTATTCCATCTCCAAGGCCGCTGTCATCGGACTGACCAAGTCGCTCGCTGCGGACTATACGGCCAGCAATATCCGCGTGAACGCGATATGTCCCGGCACAGTGGACAGCCCCAGCCTGCACGAAGATGGTACGCCACCGGCGACTTCGAAGCGGCAAGGCAGGCCTTCATTGCCCGGCAACCGATCGGTCGCATTGCGCGAGCGGAAGAAGTCGCTGATCTCGCCGTCTATCTGGCCAACGCAACCTATACGACCGGCCAAGTCCACATCATCGACGGCGGCTGGACCGCCTAAGGCTCGATTTCCTCGGGAGATCTTGCATGAAACTGCCGCGTGTCGGCGGCAAGGGCGCTGAATAGCCTGCACTCCTCGCCGCTGATGGCTCAATCCGCGATCTTTCCGGCGTTGTAGACGACATTGCCGGAAATTATGACCCCGGCAGGGCTCGAAAAGCTCTCTGGCGTTGACGTCAGCGCCCTGGCCACGCTTTCGAGCGATGATCGTATCGGTCCCTGGAGGATAGCGGCCCCGCTCTTTGCACGCGGCCAGTGCGGCTGCAATCGCGATCATTGCGGAGGTCCAGAGTGGGATGCGCAGCCGCAGCTTAGGCTCCCGGAATGTCGCGGCTGAGGGTTTCGAGCGCGATATTGTCTATTCCACTGCCGCCTATGCCTTGGACGACCAACTGGCCATGAAGGCCGTCGACGGCGTTCATGTGGTCGTGTCGGAGGGAAGCTGGGATCGGTTCGACCCTGCCGTCTAGCCGGCGCACATGATCAACAGCACGAAGTTAAGGGAAGCGTTCAGGCAAACATTGTCCGCTGTCACGAACGACGTTCGTCAGCTTCCCATACGCAACCGCCCCATGTTGTCCCTCCGCGTGCTTCAGGCGAATGGCCGCTTGCAGGAAACCGCTGAGGGGTCCTGAAGGACCCAATAGAGGGCGCGTTGCTGCTCGGCAACTCAGGGGCCGTCTCCGGACAGTCCGGTTCTAGCTGTAGCCAATGTATAGCTGCCGTTCCGCTACCGACCAATTGCCCCTCGCTCATAGCGCTTCGGAAATGGTTCCAAATTGCCATTCGTTCGGCATGGGTTGGGCGCAGACTTATGCCGTGAGCAGACTTGCAACTGCTACGCCATGCGAAGGCAAAACGCACGTATCGTCACCACGTGTCGAAATTTGCAGCCGCGCCGAACCGGGCCCGTTCGAGATGAACCTTCGCTTACGAAGGAGCGATGGTCGGCAATCTGGTCCTGGCCCATATCCGGGCGCACACCAGTGGCGATTCTCGCGCTCCGGCTTGGGCCGTGGCTGGCAAGGCAATGGTCGCCCAGATGCCAGACGACTACCTCGAGCGATTTGAAGGGCATTTCCAGTAGTTCACGCAAACCTCGAAGGCGTTTTTGGAGACCTCCCCAAGAATATCGAGTTGATCGGCTCCAGGGCTATTCCGCAGTGTATCACGGGAAGTGGCGCCAAGGCATTGCGGCTGTTGCTTGCGCACTGCTCGACGGGAGCGGCGGACTGGTCGGTGCCATCGGTATGCCCGGGCCGGACAGCCGGATGAAGCGTCGTCAGGTGCAAGCCTTCTCCGCCGACGTCATCGACGCCGCGCGTGAGATCGGCAAGGCGCTCGGCCACCGGTCAGGCGCACTAGGCGCCTCTGCGAAGGGCATCTGGTGCTCGCGGGTCAACCTTTCGGCAGGATCGAGAAAAAGACCGGGGTGTTGCCGTTTCGTGTCCTCTTCTTGGCAACGACATGTCGGCCAAATAGCACTATCGGCAACGGCTCGGATGCCGATATGGTTCAGGTGTTCGCAAGCGGGATCTCCTGTTGCGAGCTTCACAAGCCCTTCCAGCCATCGCGCCGGCCTTTGATGGACGGCCGGGCCGGACCTGCGGCCGAATTGGGGGAAAAGAATGTTGCAGCGCAAGACGACCCTCCCGACCCTGTACGTTGAAAGCGTCCTTCTCGACTCCGGCGCAGTGCGCATCTTGGATCGTCGCGTCTTTCCCTTCTCGAAAGAATTCGTCGTCTGCGCGAACCATGAAGAGGTCGCGATCGCAATCGAGCAGATGGTGACCCAGAGCAATGGGCCCTTCTATGCCGCGGGGGGCGGAATGGTGCTCGAGGCCCGTGCAGCTGAGCGCGAGCGCGATCCCGTGCGCCGCCTCCACATGATGAAGGCTGCCGGTGCGAGACTGGTCAGGACGCGCCCGACCAACAACAACATTTCCACCGCCATCCGATCGATTCTTGTATTCGCCGAGGAACACGCCGCCGGCAACGGTTTCGCGGACGCTGTCGAGAAATTCGTGCTGGATCAGTGGGAGGGGCGGCGCAGCCAGGCGCGCGCAGTCGGCCGGCACGCCAATTCGCTCGTTGCGGACGGCGAACGCATTCTGACCCATTGCTGGTCTGAGGGCGCGTTGCTCGAAACCCTTGCCGCAGCCAAGGATGAGGGCAAGCGGATCGAACTGCTATGCACCGAAACCCGACCCTATCTGCAGGGCGCACGCCTCACCGCCCACAGCGCTGCCGAGATGGGCATCGACACCACGGTCATCGCGGATGGCATGGTCGCGCATGCCATGGCAAGCGGCCGCGTCAGCATGTTGATGACGGCGGCCGATCGGGTGACGATGAGCGGTCACGTCATCAACAAGGTCGGTACGCTCAACGCGGCCATAGCGGCGCGTCACTTCAAGGTGCCCTATTTCGCCACGGTCCTCAGGCCCGACCCCAAGGCGCCCACCCCGGCCGATGTTCCGATCGAAGAACGCGACGGCGATGAAACGCTGTATTGCCTGGGTATCCGCACCGCCAGTCCGCTCGCCAAAGGCTGGTACCCGGCTTTCGACGTGACTCCGCCCGAACTGGTTTCGGGCGTCGTCACCGAGCGCGGCATATTCGCAGCTGCGGCGCTGCCGCAGAGCTTTCCAGCACAACATCTTTAGACAGAGGGAGATCCACAGCATGGACGCAGTCATTGGCGGCACCCAACTCACCAGCTTGCCGAACATGGAATCGATACGCGAGGAAAAGGTGTCCACGCCATTCGGCGATCCCTCCGGCCCCGTCTCGATCGGCCTGTGCGGCGGCAGGGAGATTGCTTTCCTCCCGAGACATGGCAACCCGCACGCACTCGCACCGCACAAGATCAACTACCGCGCCAACATCTGGGCGCTTAAGGAACTTGGCGTCACTCACATTCTCTCGATCGCGACCAGCGGCGGTATCCGTCAGGAGTTCGGGGCGGGCGTGTTTGTCGTACCGGACCAGATCATTGACTACACCTACGATCGGGAGAGCACCTATTTCGACGGCACCAACGGTGAACCGGTGCGCCATATCGATTTCACGGCGCCTTATTCGGAGGTGGTGCGTCGGCGTATCATCGCGGCTGCCGAGGCTGCAGGGGAGAAGGTCCATGACGGTGGCTGCTACGGCTGTTTCAACGGGCCGCGGCTGGAAACTGCAGCGGAGATTGCGCGGCTTGCGAAGGATGGCTGCGACCTGGTCGGCCAGACCGGCATGCCGGAGGCGGCGCTCGCGCGCGAGCTCGGGATCGAGTACGCAGCGATCTGCCCGATCGTCAACCCCGCGGCCGGCCTGGGAGACAGCAAGCACGCAATCAGCCGCGAAGAGATCACTCGGACCCGTCTCGTTGCGTTCGAGCGTGTCGTGAAAATCCTCGCGGTTTTTGCCGCTCAGCCCAGCGTGGGCGCCTGAACTCGCCTAGCACGCTGGAAACACCAAACGGGAGACGAGGCGCCAAGCATGACAAGCATTGACGAAATGGAACTGCGCCGTGCTCTCGTCGAGACATGCCGCGGTATGCAGCAGAAGGGCCTCGCCAAGGGCACGTCCGGGAATGTCAGTGTTCGTGTGGAGGATGGCTTCCTGATTTCACCGACAGGCGTTGCCTACGAAACGCTGCAACCGGAGCAGGTCGTCCGCATGCGCTGGGACGGCAGTTTCGACGGCGACATGCTGCCGTCCAGCGAATGGCGATTCCATCGGGATATCCTGAACCGCCGCGACGATCTCAACGCCATCGTCCACACCCATTCGCTGAAGGCGACGGCGGTCTCCATCCTGGGCCACGAAATCCCGCCCATTCATTACCGGATCGCCGCTGCCCACGGCCCAAACATCCGCTGCGCGGGCTATGCCACCTTCGGAACGCAGCAGTTGGCCGACTTGGCAGTGGAGGCGATGGAGGGTCGGCAAGCCTGCCTGCTCGCCCATCACGGCGTGATTGCCGCTCATGCCAACCTGGCCGGCGCTCTTAGCATGGCGGAAATCGTCGAGGAGTTGGCGACGCTCTATCTTCTGTGTCTACCGATGGGCGATCCGCCGCGCCTTTCCCCAGAGGCTATTGCCGAGGTCATCGAGAAGCATCGAACCTACGGACAGCAGAAGCCCTTGCCGCAGTGCTGAGACCGGCCTGACCTCCATGCCGATGGAACGTCATCCGGCCATTGCGGCGAGCTCCGCAAGATAACGCCCTGCGAATCGGGCGAACTCGGCAGGCGCCGGCCGCAGGTTGAGTCGGCGATCGATCACCATGACGAATTCGTCGCTATCCTTGGTTGTGTCGTCAATCGGCACGAAAACGAGCGTTCCTTTCCGGAAGTCAGACATGAAGCGGTAACGCGGTTGGAAGGTGACAAAACGCCCAGTTCTTGCCAGTTCCTCCAGAAACCGCATCGACGTGGCCTCGACATATTTCGGCCAAGGCATGGCAGCCGATGCCGATGCGCGCTCCAATGCCGAGCGGATCGATGAACCCGGTTTCAACAGTCCTATAGGATAGGCAACGCATTCCTCGTAGGTCACGATCGCCTTGGACGCGAGGGGATGGCTCGCCGCCACGATGACCCCCATCGGACAGTCCGCCTTGAACAGCGCATCCAGCGTTTCGCGGCTGCGCAGGTTGAATGTGAATCCGATATCGGCCAGCCCGTCGGTTACATGGGCTGCCACATCGACGGCCGAGTGGATCGACAACGAAATCTGGATCGACGGAAAGGCAGCCGAAAATTCGCCAATGAGTTGTGCGAGCGCGCCTGTTGCGAAGCTGTCCACCGTGGCAATACGCACGGTTCCGGTCCGATAACCGTGCAGAGCGCTGATAGCCCCCACCGTGACGTCGAGATTCTCGACGATCGACCGATAGTATTGGAGCAATTCTTGTCCGGCCGGGGCAAGGCGAAGTGAATGTCCCAGATTGTCGAACAGCTTGACCCCGAGCCGCTCCTGAAGGTGGACAAGCTGGCGGCTGACGGCAGAAGGGGCGACATTCAGCCGGCGCGACGTTTCCCGGATCGAACCCGTTTCGGCGACAGATGCGAAATAGATCAGCGATCGCGAATAGATCGCCTCCGCCATCCGCGCGGGCGAAAGTTCCACCTTCATCGCCTGTCCTTGCTCTCTGGAGGGAGCCGATCCAAAAATAGCAACAAGATGTCGATTAAATAGCACTATCGGCAACGACCTCTTTAGGCAATAGTTTTCGAAAGAGATGGTCCGACAGCCCGAGTCCACGGCAAGCTGAAACGCGATCCACCATGTCCGGCGGAGAATGAGGGCCTCGGGAACGGCTCATTCCGCCCCAACCGGGAGCCAGCGCAATGTCTGTTCCGATCTCTATCCGCGGGGTAAGCCGGTCGTTCGGCCCCACCACGGCTCTCTCAACCGTAGACCTCGACATCGAGGCTGGGCAGTTCATCGCCTTGGTCGGCCCGTCGGGATGCGGCAAGACCACACTGTTGCGGATCGTCGCTGATCTCGAGACGCCGAGCACAGGTTCCGTCCTCGTGGGAGGAGAGCCCCCGTTGCAGGCCAGGCGCAAGAAGATGTTCGGTCTCGTATCCCAGCGACCGGCGGTCCTTCCCTGGAAGCGCGCGCTGGATGACGTTCGTTTCACTCAGCGCATCGCAGGAAAGGCCGGTCTGCCGGCCGAAAAGCTCCTGGACGACTTTGGCCTCGCCGGGCACGAAATGAAGCGGCCGTCGCAGCTTTCCGGAGGGATGCTGCAGCGCGTCAATTGCGCCAGCGCAATCGCCCATGATCCAGCGCTTCTCCTGATGGACGAGCCCTTCTCGGCGCTCGACGAGTTGAAGCGCGAAGAACTTGGCGAATGGTTCAGCCGTGAACTCAGTGTGCGGCCGCGGACCGTGCTGTTCGTTACCCACCACATCGACGAGGCGGTGCTTTTGGCCGATCGCGTCATTGTTTTTTCCGCTGCTCCCGGCCGCATCCGAGAGGACGTCGTCATCCCGGTGCCGCGGCCGCGCCGAAGCAGCTTCCGCAGCGATCCACTCTTCGTCGACATCACGACGCATCTGCGTGGATTGCTTTTCGAACGCCAGGGAGCAGCCGCATGAGCGCCGTAGAGGAACAGTCCGCAGTTGCAACCACCATGCCGAACATTCGGGAAACCGGTAGTATCTGGCGGCGGGTCTTCGGCATCGCCATCCGGGTCGCGCTGCCCATCCTTTCGATCCTAGGCATCTGGTACCTGGCGATCTACTCGTCGGGCCTGCCAGCCTTCGTCCTGCCGCGCCCCGAGCGCGTGCTGCAGGCATTGATCGGAGACTGGCAGCTCATCGGCTTGCATCTGATGTACACACTGCAAGTTGCGGTCATCGGCTTTATCATGGCCAATGTCGTCGGCATCGGGCTGGCGATCCTGTTCGTCAGCTTTCCGGTCGGGCGGCTGATCGTCATGCCGGCTGCCATCACGCTGCGAAATATTCCCTACGTGGCATTGGTGACTGTGCTGGCGCTGGCCATGGGCGACGGCATCGCCACGAAGATCGTTGTGGTGACGCTCGCCGGTTTCTTTCCTGTGCTGGTGAACACCTATCGGGGCCTGCTTGCGGTCGACACCATCGTGCTGGACCGCATGCGCATCCTCGACGCATCCTGGTGGCAGGTTTTCTCGAAGGTGCGGTTTCCCTATTCGATTCCGTACATCGTCGCTGCCCAGGAGATCACCGGCAGCGCAAGCATCGTGGTCGCGATCGCGGTCGAGTGGATGATTTCCAGGACCGGCCTCGGCTATGTGATCAACCAGGGCATGATGCAGTATCGGGGAGACCTGGTCTATGCGGTGGCGCTGACCGCTGCGCTCATGTCCTTCGGCGCCTACACCCTCATCCACCATTTCGGCTCACGCCTCGACTGGGAGAGCAATTCCAGCACGAGGAGGTGATGTCGCTGCACGATAGCGGAAATCAACAACGGGAGGAATGAAATGACAAGGCACTGGCTTGCATCCATGGTCGCCGCGGCTTCACTCGCCGCATCGGTCAGCATTGCATCCGCTGATACCGAAGTAACGGTCTCGCTCGGATGGCTGCGCAACGCGCAATACGCTCCGCTGTATGCGGCCGATGTCAATGGCTACTTCAAGGACGAGGGCCTGAAGCTCCAATTGCTCGACGGTGGTCCGGGCAAGAATCCAGTGTCGACAGTCGGCGCAGGGCAGGCCGACTTTGGCATCACTGGAGGCACCTTCATCTTCTCGGCTCGGGTTGCGCCCGATCCCGTCGATGTGGTGGCGATCGGTGCAATTCGCCAGAAATCGCCCTATGCCTACATCACGCTCGTCAATTCCACGGACCCGGATCCGACGCCGAAGGACATGGAAGGAAAGACCATCGGTATCCAGACCGACGGCGAGATATTCTTGAAGGGCGTCGCAGAGAAAAATCATCTCGATATGTCGAAGATGAATATCCAGGTTGTGCAGGGCGGGCTTGAACCGTTGCTGACAGGCGCCGTCGACTTCATCTCCGGCCATGTGCACAATCAGCCCTATCAATTCGAACTGGAAGCAGCAAAGCCGGACGCGCCCGAGAACCTGAAGGGCAAGACCTGGAAAGCCCTGCTTCTATCGGACCATGGCGTTCCCTCCTACAACGATCTTATTTTCGCGACCAACGCCACCCTCAAGGAGAAGCCGGAACTTACTCGCAAATTCCTCAGGGCGGTCGCTCGCGGACTCCAATTCATGCAGGAGAATCCAGAGGAAACCGCGAAGCTGTCCGCGGCGTATGAGGGACAGCTGGACACGATCGACAAGCTCGCTTGGAGCTTGCAGGTCCAGAACGGCTTGAACGCCAGCGCAGACACCCAGGAGAAGGGCTTTCTCTGGATGCAGCCGGAGGTCTGGGAACAGCAGATGCGGTTCTACCACGAGAATGGCCAGGTCCCGCGCGTCATCCCAGCGTCGGAAGTGATGACCAACGACTTCAATCCCGGCGTGAAGTCCAAATAGGCCGGATGGGCGTCGTCTTCAGCCGGCGCCCACATCATCCACAAGGTCTGATCCAACGCTGTGCGGAGACCAACCCATGCAGAACCCAAGCGAAGACGTCTTGTCCGATCTCGATCACGCCGCACTGTTGCGCCGGGCAATCGATCTATCCCAAAATGCGCGAGAAAAGGGCAACCACCCGTTTGGGGCCATCCTGGTCGATCGGAACGGAACCATCATCCTGGAAGCCGAGAACACGGTCACGGAAGACAACGACGAGACTTCCCATGCGGAGTTGAACCTGATCAGCGAGGCATGCAGGCGGTTTAGCGCTGAGGAGCGTCGGCAGACCGTGATGTATGCGAGCACCGAACCTTGCGCGATGTGCGCCGGCGCGACGTTCTGGGCGGGGATTCGGACCGTCGTCTACGGGCTCTCCGAGGAGGGGCTCTATGGCATCACGACCCAGGGCCGCGAAAATCCGGCCGTGCTCAAACTGTCCTGCAGAGAAGTGTTTGCTGCCGGTGGATCGCATGAGACTGCTGTCACCGGCCCACTCCTGGAGGAGGAGGCAAGAAAGCCTCACATCGGGTTCTGGAGCGCTTATCGCCGACCCAGCTAATCAGACGTGAGCAGGAGTGACGCTCCGATGCGCCACAACGCCTGGACCGAATAGCCGCTTAGCTTCGGTCAGCCTCCAAATTTCCGCTCTGACATGGCGGCCAAGCAGAGGATGCGCCGTAAGCGGTTCGTTGGTTGTTCGGCGGAAATCCCCCCGAAACGGACTGAGGACGGCGGATCGTGGCAGTACATCAGCGGCACAGGACAATTCGGTCAACTGTCGAGGGGGCCCTTTCTGTGCGATAAATGAATGTAGAAGCCACTGGCTGGGGTCGTGAAGTTGCATGCGGTCGCGCCAACAGGCCGGAGAAGTCCGAGCAGATCTCCTTGAGTTGTCTATCTCAAAATCCCTGTTGGTTCGACCTTACGATCAAGCTCGAACGGAGAATGCGAACTCGTCGGGCCTCATCTCGTTGCGGACGCGGGTTGCAATTGCTGGATCTATTCTAGAGTCATCCTTATCGTAGAGACCACATCGGCCTAATGCGGTTCGCATGTCTATCCGCTCCCCCAGGTGCTGCAAGATCACGCGGTAGCAGGCGATGTCGCGCTGCGATGAGCTTGTGATGCCGAGCGACAGGCCCGTCAGAAGCGACGGCTGGTCCCGGTCATGCGGGTAGAGCACGGTCAGCCAAGCCATCTTACCGACCGCCATTTCGCGTTCGAACATCAGGACGCGGTCGCCCGAATGCACGAAGATGCCGTTGAATTTCTTGGTGTAGCGGCTCCTATCGCTCGGATAGCGTTCGAAGTTGCGACTGAAAACGATGCCGTCCTCCTCGAAGACGCGGATCAGCCCTCGCAGGATCATCCCCGGATATTCCGCTGGGCAGAAATAGTTATGGTAGTAGCCTGTGTGATGGATCAGCCGTTCCCGGCTTTCGGCATTCAGCATCAGGATTTCCCGGGCCCGCGCTGAAACCGACGAAAAGGCTCCGCTGATCGGCCGCTTGATGGCGACGAGTTGCCGGAACCGTTCGTGATCGTAGAGCAGCTCCGCGTCGTCGAGGCCGAAATGGTCGGCGATTTTGCGCAGGCCCTGCAGGGACGGCTCCGCGTCGCCGGACAAATAGCGATGGAATTGCTGCCGGTTCATGCCCATGCGGGCGCATGCCGCTTTGATCGACGGGGCGTAGCTGCATAGAAGCTTCAGGTTGGCAGGGAGATCGCTTGATGCCATGTGTGTCGCTCTTTGTCGCTTTCCTTGCACCAGATCACGTCACCGCACGCCTGTCATCTTCATTGTGAGGGTATTTGGGTCGTGCGACCATCGGGGCGACTCAGGTCTGACAACAAGAAGGGGATCTCGATGACAAACAAGGCGGGCGCAATGCGTCGGTTCCTCGCCGGCTGCGCAGCAGGGCTTGCGCTTTGCCTGGGAAGCCTCCAGGCGGGAGCCGCGGAGCTTCGCATACTGACCTGGGAAGGCCTTGCCGACGACGCATGGATCAAGCCGTTTGAGGAAGAGCACGGCGTAACCGTCAAGCGCACCTATGTCGGGTCCAACGACGAATACATGGCTGCGCTCGCGGCGGGCAACAGCGGCTACGACACGGTCGTCATCGTATCCTCGCTTGCTGAAACCGCCATCAACGCGGGTTTCGTGGAAGCTCTCGATCTTTCGAAGCTTCCCAATTTCTCGAACATCTATTCGGAATTCGCCAATGTCGCGTTTCTGAAGTCGGGAGACAAGCAGTTCGGCGTGCCTACATTCTGGGATATCCAGCCGATTACCTTCAACACCGACGTGGTCAAGGAATGCAGTTTCGACCTGCTGTTCGATCCGCAATACAAGGCACGGATCGCGATGTGGGACGACGTGTCGACGCTTGGAGACGTCGCCACCTATCTCGGCATCGAGAACATCTGGACGATGACGGACGAGGAGCTTGCCCGCGTAAAGGCGAAGATGCTCGAACAGAAGCCGCTCATTCGCCGCTATTGGTCGACGGGCGGCGAGATCATTGAACTCTTCACGAGCGGCGAAGTCGTTGCGACGAACTCATGGAGCTACGTCACGCAGGCGCTCAAGGCCGAAGGAGTCGCCGCGTCCCAATGCGCGCCGAAAAATCCGAATGGCTGGGTCGACTCGCATTTCATCGTGAAGGGTAGCCGGAACATGGATCTGGCGCATGAATTCCTCAACTACATGCTTCGACCGGACGTGCTCGCGCAACTGCAGCAGAAAAGCGGTTTTGGCGTCACCGTGCCCGCCATCAAGGATCACCTGCCGGCGGGCGCGCTGCAGGGCACGATCATGGAAAGCGATACCGAGTTCCGTAACTCCATCCGGTTCTGGGAAGAGATTCCGGAACGCGGGAAATACTTGGAGGTTTTCAACGAGATCAAGGCGGCGGCCGCCGAATGACCTCCGACGCGGTTGTCCGGCTGGTCGGCATCCGGAAAAGCCACGGCGCGGTCACCGCGCTCGATGGGCTGGACCTTGACGTCGAGCAGGGTGAGTTTCTCACCCTGCTCGGGGGCAGCGGGTGCGGAAAGACATCCACGCTGCGCATCGTGAGCGGCTTCGAGGAGCCCACCGAGGGCGACGTCTATATCGACGGCCGCCGCATGAATGGCGTCCCGGCGCACAAGCGCAACGTCAACACCGTGTTCCAAAGCTATGCATTGTTCCCCCACATGACGATCGGCGAGAACGTCGCCTACGGTCTCAGATTCGATGGCGTCGCCAAGCCTGTCCGGTTGAAGCGCGCGGAAGAGATGCTCGCGCGCGTCGGATTGGCCGACAGGTTTTCCGCCAAACCCACCGTTCTGTCCGGCGGCCAGATGCAGCGCGTGGCCCTGGCCCGCGCCTTGATCAAGCAGCCGCAGGTCCTACTTCTGGACGAGCCGCTGTCGGCGCTCGACGCCAAACTCCGCAAGAGCCTGCAATTGGAACTGAAGCGCACGCAGCGGGAGACCGGCACAACCTTCGTATTCGTCACGCACGACCAGGACGAGGCGATGGTCATGAGCGACCGCATCGCCGTGATGGAATCGGGCTCCGTGATGCAGATCGGCACTCCTGCCGAGATATTCTCGCAACCCGCATCGTTGTTCGTGGCGGAGTTCGTCGGCGCGTCCGTGAGGCTGGAAGGCACGGTCGTGCAATCGGGGCGGGACGCCTTGGTCGTGGAGACGGCCAACGGCGAGCGACTAAGCCTCGATCCCCCGACCGGGAGCATGACGACCGGGCAGCGGGTTAGGATCGTCGTCCGACCGGGGACGCTGGAGATAGCGCTCCAGCCAGCCGGCGCCGCGAACGAACTCACGGGCGTCCTCGACGAGATCCTGTTCCTCGGCGAGAGTCACAAGCTAATACTGACTCTGGCGGACGGTCAGAGGATCGACATCGACGAGCGCCACGACCGCCTTCCTGGCGGAATTTCAGATCACGTCGGACGTCCGGTCGCGATCAGGGTTCCGGTTTCAGCGCCGGTGTTCGCCAACCCCGCGCGGCAATGAGCAGCATGCAGGGCCAGGGCCTGTTCTCGCAAGCGCGCATCGGATGGTTGTCGGCGGTGGCCGTCGCCGCCTATGCCCTCCTTTTCATCGCGCTGCCCTACGCCAATGTCGGCGTGATGAGCTTCTGGGAGAAAGACCTTTATTCGATACGTCCGGCCTTCTCCTTCACCAATTACGAACGAATCTTCGCCCGCAGCGTCTATTCGCAGGTCGTCTCCAACTCCTTGGCGACGGCGGCCTATGTCACCCTGGCCTCGTCGGTGCTCGGCTACCTGCTGGCCTACTTCATGGCGACCTATGCGCGACGGTGGCAGTTCCTACTCCTAGCGCTGCTCATGATTCCGCTTTGGACCAGCTTCCTCCTGCGCGCCTATATCTGGAAGATCATCCTCGGGCGCAACGGCATCCTCAACACGGCGATGATGGCTGCCGGCGTCATTGAACAGCCGCTGTCGTTCCTTCTCTACAACCAGTTTTCAATCTGTCTCGCGCTGACATACATTTTCCTGCCCTTCGTCGCCTTGCCGGTCTACGCGGCGCTGGAGCGGATTCCCCGGGAATATGTCGAGGCCAGCGGCGATCTCGGGGCGCCTCCCCTGGCCACCTTCTTCCACGTCGTGTTCCCGCTCAGCGTTCCCGCCCTTTTATCCGGCGTGACGATCGTGTTCTGCTTGTCTTTCGGAGATTTCATCACCCCGGCGCTCCTCGGCGGAAGCGACGACATCATGATCGCCAATGTCGTCATCTCCCAGTTCGGCGCGGCCTTCGACTGGCCGTTCGGCAGCGCGCTCGCCATCGGCGTGCTGTGTGTGGTGGTGGCGCTGGTGACGTTCTCGCAACGGCTCGGGAATATGGCCGGCAGAGCACGGAGCGGAGAATGAGCAGGCGCTGGCCAGCACGGATTTTCGGCCTGGCGGCGGGCCTGATCTTTCTTTTCCTCTACCTTCCCATCGCCGTGCTCGTCGTGTTTTCGTTCCAGAGTAGCCGCGTCCTCGCCTGGCCGCTCGGCGACTGGTCGCTGCACTGGTACCGGCAACTGGCCGCCAACCACGAAATCCAGCAGGCGATCATCAACAGCCTGATCGTCGCCACGTCCTGCGTATGCGTGACCGTGTGCGTCGGCGTCCCGTTGGCGCTGGGGCTGCGCGTGATGAGGGGAGCGTTCGGGCGCTTTCTGGAGCGGACGTTCCTGCTCCCGCTGATCGTGCCGCAGATGATCACCGGCCTGGCGCTGCTCGTGGCCTTCAACCGGCTCGGCGTCCAACTCTCGCTTGCAACCATCGTCGCTGGTCAAAGCTTGGTATGGATGCCGATCGTGGTGACCCAGGTGCATGCGCGTCTGACGCGGATGGATCAGAACCTGGAGAAAGCTAGCCACGACCTGGGCGCCAACCGGTTGCAGACGTTCTTCCTCGTCACGCTGCCGCTGATCCGCACCTCGGTGATCGGCAGCGCCCTTCTGGTTTTCACGCTGTCTTTCGACGAACTTCCCGTCACAATCTTCCTCACCGGGGCGCAGAACACGCTGTCGATGCACATCTGGTCCATGCTCAGGACCGGCATCACGCCCGAGATCAATGCCATCGCCACAATCACCGTCGGCCTGTCGATCTGCCTCGTTCTCATTGGCACGCGGCTTCTGATGCGTGACAGAACGGAGGAACTACGATGAACCATTCCGACAAGACCGCGACGATAGAGTTCAGCGACCTCGTGCCCTCGGTGGACCTGTCGGCGCGGGAGCGGCTTGCGCTGCTGATCATCGACATGCAGTACCACGACGCCTCTCCGGACCACGGCCTGACGCTCGCCTTCGAGCGGATCTCGCCGGGTTCGATGGACTACTATTCGAACCGGCTCCGCACGCAGACCGTGCCCGCGATCAAGGAATTGCTGGAGTTCTTCCGGTCTGAGGAAATGCAGGTGATCCACCTGACCCTCGGATCAGACTATCGCGATCTGCGCGACTGTCCGCCGAGGTTCCGGACCTGGACACGCAATCTGGAGCGCGCGGCGGGCGTCCAGGACATCTGGTGGTCCCAGAATCCCGATTTCCAGATATTGGAGGAACTGCGTCCTCTCGCCGGGGAGACCGTCGTCCAGAAGACGACGAACGGGGCATTCAACGGGAGCGCGCTGGATTCGATCCTGCAGCGCATGGGCATAGCCAGCCTGATCATAACCGGGGTGATCACAAGCGCGTGCATCGACGTGACGGCCAGGGATGCGGCTGATCGCGGGTACGACTGCGTGGTGGTCGAAGATGCCACGGCCGACTACGAAGCGTCGATCCACGAAGCGACGCTTCGCTCCTTCGCGCTTAACTTCGGACGGGTGGTTCCGTCGGCAAAGGGCCTGATTTCGAAGATCAAAGCCTGCGAACTGGTGTGAAGAATTGCCACGACCTTCGCACGATAGCGTAAGTAGGCCGGTAGGCTCAGCATTCCTCGCCTGCCGTGAAGCTCATAAGGCTTGAACTGCGGAAAGGCTGCCGTTGGAGCCTGTCGACGCCTGGTTCATGACCGACATGGTGGCGCGAATCGGACATAACGGTAGCTTCGGGGCCGTCACCGGACGGTCGGCTTTCGGTCAGGATATGCAAACAAGCCGACGTTCAGCATCCGATCCGATGTCGGACGTCGAGATCGTATCGCTGTTTCTTGGAAGCGGACTCGACGACTACGCTAACCATAGCTGTTACACCGCATTCGATCGTCCTGCCACGTGGCAGATCGTGCTGGCACCGATTGCTGACTGCATCCGCAGGAGCCAGATCATGTCCCGCCTGCACGTCGTAGCGACTGCTGGACAAGACCGAGCCACGGCTTCACAGAAACGAAAAAGGCAATTGCCGGATCCCGAAGGAGTCCGGCGATCACCTCGCTGCCATCCGGTCATCGTGCCACTTCGCTCTGGGGCGATTGCTCGTAGCGATCGTGGCGGCGCACCCAGTCCATTCCCTCGGACTCGTTGCGCCCCTTCGGAGCAAGATCGAGCATGCTGTAGGCGCCCATCATCACCTCGACGCCGCGTCCGTAGGTGGAGTAGGTGCGGAAGAGCTCGCCCGTGTCGTCCTTGTAGAAGGCGCTGACGCCGGGCCATTCCTCGCCGGTTTCCCGCCATTCGCCGAAGTTGTAGTCGATATGTCCGCTGGCGACCTCCTCGGGTGTGAAGCTGACGCGGAAGTCGTAGTTGAAGTCGTTGCCGAAGGACGACACCCATTTGAACTGCCAGCCCATGCGTTTGCGGTAGCGCTCGATCTGTGCAAGCGGCGCGCGCGAGACGGCGATCATTGTGACGTCGTGGTGCGCCAGATGCTTGTTCATGCCATCTGTGTGATCGGCCATGTAGGAGCAGCTGGGGCAGCCTTCCTTCCACCCCGGCGCGAACATGAAATGCTGCACCATAAGTTGCGATCGGCCGTCGAAGAGATTAGCCAGAGTGCGCGGACCCTCCGGCGTATCGAACACGTATTCCTTGTCGATGCGCACCCAAGGTAGGGCGAGCCGCTCACGGGCGACCTTGTCGCGGAGACGCGTGAGTTCCTTCTCCGCTTTCAGGAGGTCTCGGCGGGCGGTCAGCCAGTCATCGCGCGAAGCAACAGCGTGTTGCATTGTTAGTCTCCTTCGGATTGGGTGACGGGGATACTAGGGCGCCGCGAACGGGTAGAAAGGAGCTTCATCCACGGCGATAGGTGAAAGAGGCTCATCAGCACGTACATGAGGGCCATTTCGTTGATCGGCGCGAAAGCCGAGGCTGCTGAGCACATCGTTATGCCGGGCGAGCCGACAGCAGAAATCCAGGCCATCAGCGCGAATGTCGGAGCAACGGCGAGCCCAAGCCGATCGGCCGCATCGATCGTCGCCTTGGGCGACGAAGCGAGCTTTTCTGTTGCTGTGCGCATCGTCATTTCCGGGCCTCTCATCGAATTCGCCGTTTCAGCGGCTGCGATACGAAGAGGCTAGCTCGAGCACAGGATCGGGTGAGAGTTACAAGTGTGACGGGATTTCAATGGACTCGCTGATCACTGCCGCCGCACACGCTCTCTCGGCTGGCGCCCCCCTCGCCGCGCTGAAATGGGTCGCATTGCGCGATGACCCACCGGCACTGGCGTTGCGTGGCATCGCGATGGCGCAACTTGGCGACCTCACGCGCGCCAGGGAGCTTCTGCGAAGCGCGGCGCGTACCTTCGGCCCGAAAGAGCCTATGGCCCGTGCGCGTTGTGCCGTCGCGGAAGCCGAAATCGCGCTTGTTTCGCGTGATCTGGGCCGATCCTTGCAAACGCTCAATGCAGCACGGACGGTACTCGAAGCGTCCGGTGACCGAAGGAATGCCGCCCACGCCGGCTATCTCGAAGCCCGGCACCTTCTCCTGATCGGCCGTCTCGATGAAGCCGAACGGGTGCTCGATGAGTTCGATGCCGGCGCTCTGCCGCCCGCTTCGCTGGTCGGGCGCGAATTGGTGGTGGCGGGCATAGCCATCCGACGCATCAAGACGGAGCTAGCGAGAATCGCTCTGGAACGGGCAAGACGAGCGGCGGAAGACGCGCGCATTCCAGCGCTCGCGGCCGAGGTCGACCAGGCAGTGCGAGCATTCGGGGCGCCGGCGGCGCGCTTCGTCACCCGCGACGTCGGGCGGCTCCTCCATCTCGAAGAGGTCGAAAAACTGTTGGCCTCCGAAACGCTTATCGTGGACGCCTGCCGCAACATGGTGCGTGCAGGGAAAAAGATGGTTCCGCTCGCCACCCGTCCGGTATTACTCGCACTCATGCGTGCCCTCGCGGAGGCATGGCCGGAAGATGTAGCGCGCGAAACGCTTCTCAAACGCGCTTTCCGGGCACGGCATGCCGACGAGTCGCACCGTGCGCGACTGCGCGTCGAAATCGCCCGGCTGCGCGAGGCGATCAAGCCGCTGGCGGCGCTGAGCGCGACCCAGCAAGGTTTCGTTCTGCGGCCTCACGCCACGAGTGGTGTTGCCGTGCTGGCGCCGCCCGTCGAAAGCGATCACGGCGAAGTGCTCGCTCTGCTCGGCGACGGCGAAGCCTGGTCGAGTTCGGCATTGGCGCTCGCGTTGAGCGTGAGCCCGCGGACGGTACAGCGGGCGCTCGAAGAGCTTGCCCATGACGGCAAGGTCGAGGCCTTCGGGCGCGGGCGGGCCTGCCGTTGGATAGCGTCGAGCGTGCCCGGATTCCCGACAAGCTTGTTGCTCCCCGCCACGGGCATTTCCGGCTAGTATGAGGACATGAAACATTCAACCGCCGAAATCATCCGAGAATATGGTCCCTTTCCCGATGTAGACGACGTGGCCGGGGTCAGCTTCGACGGCAATCAAGTCTGGTTCGCAACCGGCGAAAAGCTGAATGCCCTCGATCCCGAAAGCGGAGAGATCTTGCGATCGTTGGACGTCGCCGCCCATGCGGGAACCGCATTCGACGGTGAGCACCTGTTCCAGATCGGGGATGCCGTGATCCGCAAGATCAATCCCAAGACCGGCGAGGTGATCGCCGCAATCCCGGCGCCCGGGGATGGCGGCGACTCGGGGCTGGCCTGGGCGGAGGGGTCGCTCTGGGTCGGGCAGCATCGTGGCCGCAAGATCCATCAGGTGGACCCTGAGACCGGAAAAGTGCTGCGCACGATTGAATCCGATCGATTCGTCACCGGCGTCACCTGGGTCGATGGCGAGCTTTGGCATGGGACCTGGGAAGACAGCGGGAGCGATCTCCGCCGCATCGATCCCGAAACGGGCGAAGTGCTCGAGCGACTCGACATGCCGGCCGGAATCGGCGTTTCTGGGCTTGAATCCGATGGCAGGGAACGCTTTTTCTGCGGAGGCGGGAACAGTGGAAAAGTGAGAGCCGTTCGCCGCCCAAGCAGTGCCTTAAGTGAGCGTGGACCATCGGCCAAAGCTGGCAATCCAGAGAATGGCTTGTCCAAAAGCTGACGGACAGAAAACCACCCCCGACGGACAGAGCACGCAAGGCATCGCCCGCGACTAAGTGGCCATCCGCGCTGCGTCGGATGCCCGGTCAACGTCAAATTTCGGTTCGCTCCGCCAAGAGCAGCGCGTCCTCCACGTGACACCAAGATATCGGACCGTGTTCTCGATCTTGGAGTGACCGGGCAGTATCTGGATGGCGCGGATGTTGCCCGTCGCCTTGTAGATCATCTATGCTTTCGTGCGGCGAAGCGAGTGAGTTCCATATTCCTCTGGGCGCAGACCGATCGCGGTCACCCACTCGTCGACCAGGCGGGCGTACTGCCTTGTGCTCATGTGGTGCGCGTAATGGATCCGACTCGGAAATGCATAATCCTCGACCGTGCCGCCACGCCATTCGAGCCAAGTGAGAGAAGGCTGGCTCTCACGTCGCTCGTGATCTCGAACTGGACGGGACGAGCGGTCTTCCGCTGAACAACGATCGCTCGGGTTCTGATTTCCGGTCCTGCGACCACACGCTTGGTGCCGACCTTCTTTCCGGGATTCCAAGCTGCGCGCTCGCGGATGGCATCATCGAATTGAGAATGGCCCATGTGAGTTCTCCTCGGCCGTGATTGGCCGAAGGAGCAACGGTGCAGGGCACTCGCCGCTTGGGGCCGGAAGAAGTGGGTCCGCTTTTTGGTCATGGAAGCAAGATAGCGGACCGTTGAGATCCAAACGCCGATGTAGGGTCCTGCCCCATCCAAACAATTCCAGAAGTGTGAGGATTTCCAGTGCGACGATCGCGGAATCTGACGCGCATTGTTCTCGGCTCGCGCAGAGGAATTGATACCATCGTTTGCAGCCCCTCCGTTGTCAAAACTGCCGCGTTCCGCCCTTCGAAGACCTCGCCAAGCCGAGCAGGCAAATGAGAAGCCCGCAACCCTTCAAACGGGTACGTGCAACGCTCGCTGGAAGGTTACGAACGAGGCTCGACCACGCGATTCGGTCCGCTTAGCGGACGTCGGAGCCCGGACATTGGTCCAGGACCTCACCCCGCTCGGCTGGAAGCGGCACTGTTTCTACTAGCCGGCACGATACTCTTGGCGGTGCTGGTTCGGCCCCATTGAGGCCGTCGCCTGAGTCGGATTGGCCGCCTTCCGGAGAATTGTTTTCGATCTTGATCGATGGTAGCTGCTTTAACTGCCAGCACGAACCGCTGGTGGGATAAGAGGAGAAAGCGACGTGGAGACCGCAGATCCGCAGCAGCAATTGCTTGCCGACCTTCAGGGCCTGCATTTCAGCGACTACGAGTCGCGGGCCTATCTTGCGCTGTTGAAGGTCCAACCGGCCACCGCCTACGAAGTGGCTAAGGAGGCAGGACTTCCCAAAGCGAACTCCTATTCCGTTCTGGAAAGCCTTAGTCGAAAGGAAGCCGTCCAGCCCGTCTCGGAGGGCCCGGTACGCTACATGGCGACGCCGCCGGAGGTTCTGCTTTCTGGCATCGTCCAAGCGACGGAACGGCGAGCAGCCCGCCTCAAAGAGGGGTTGAACCGACTCGGCGACGTACCGCAGCACGAGTTTGTCTGGTCGATGACGGGCGCCCACGCGATCAACAACCGCATATCTCAGATGATCGATGCCTCGACGACCCACCTTTGGATCAAGGGGGCGGAAAACCACCTCGAGTCCCATCGAGACCGGCTGAAGGCGGCGGCCGACCGGGGGGTGGAAATTCTCATCGTGCTGTTCGGCACGAAGGTCGAGCACTTCTCCTTCGACGGAACGATCACAGTCATGCTGCACGAGGGCAACGGCATCCCTGTGGCGATGGCACCGTATCTCGTAAGCATGACACGCGACTTCGAGGAGGCGCTTGTCGCCGAACTCGGCGATCAACCCTACGGTGCCTACACCCGCAACAAGCCGGTCGTGAACATTTTCGACAGCCTCATCCGCCACGAGATCTACTTCTGCGAGATCTTCGCGGTCTTTGGGGAGGAGATTCAGAGCCGCTTCGGCCCCGCCTTGTTCGAGCTTAGAAAAAAGTATCTGCCTCGCGTCCATGTCGAGTCGCTGAGGGCGCTCGTCGGGAAGGCGGAAGCGGAGATCTAAACCTCCGCTCCCAGCCGAAATTATTCCAGCAGGCCGAGATCGGCGAGCGACGCCTTCAGAGTATCGCGTTCAGCGGCGAGGAACTTCATGGTCTCCTCGCGAGTCTTGAAATTCTCCGTCCAGTAATTGTCCTCGATCTCCTTTTTCCAGATCTCGGTTTCCGTCATCGCACGCAGCGCTTCTTCCCAGTAGGCGACCTGCTCGGGTGCCATACCTTCGGGTCCTATTACGCCGCGAAACGGACCGTAAACCACCTCGTATCCCAGCTCGGTCCAAGTGGGGACCTCTGCAAACGCACCACCGAGGCGCTTGGGTGCGCTGACGGCGAGGCACTTCAGGTCACCCGACCGCGCATATTCGGCAAAGCTCGCAGCCGGGGCGATTGAGAAGTCAATGTGCTGGCCGAGCAATGCCGTCACGGACTCGGAGGCCCCTTTGAAGACCACCGTTTTGGGCGACATGACGTCAAAGCCCACGGCCTTCGCGAGTTGGGCGAATGCGACGTGGTTGTGGTTGCCGGGCGTGGTGGCGAAGCCGAAACGCAGTTCCTGTGGGCGAGTTTGGAGTGCCTTGACCAGATCATCGGCCGACTGCAGCGAGCCATTGGCATTGACGGCAAAGCAAAGATATTCCGAAACCAGTGTAGCGATGGGTGTCAGCGTCTCGAAGGTCAGGGGCGAGGTGCCGCGCAGTTCGTCGGTGAGAATGTTTGGCGAAGTAATCGAGATGTAGTGCATGTCCGCCTTGTGACGGTTCATCGAAGCCAGGCCCACCGCGCCTCCTGCCCCGGGCTGGTTGGTGACGTTGATCGGTTGAGAGACGATTCCCCCTTCCAGAACTCGCTCCATAGCGCGGGCCGTGCGATCGAAGCCGCCTCCAGGAGAGGCGCCAACGATGATTTCGATCATCCGTTCGGGCTCGGCGGCCGGAGCGGCAGTGACACTCGCAAGTGCCGCGAAGGCAAGAGCGAGGAAGCGGCCTGTTGAAGTCATATTCTCCTCCTTTGTTTCTTGGTCATAGGTTGTTTGCACGCCCGCGCTCCAGGGCGGGAGCCGAGCGTTGCCGCATCGAGCGGAGCGCGGGCAGCAGCGTCGCCATCAGCACGAGAATGGCGCTCAACCCAAGGAAAACGCCGGCAATGGCACTCGGCAGGAGCCCTAGCGGGGATCCATCCGAGAGCGAGAGGGCCTGCCGCAGCGATTGTTCGAGATTGCCGCCGAGTGCCACGGCCAGCACAAGCGGAGCCAATGGCACGTGCGCCTTGCGAAGAAGGAAGCCGATCCCGCCGAAGATCAGCGCCACCTGAACGTCAAAGAGGTTGTTGTTTAGCGAATAGGCGCCCGTCATCGCCAAGAGCAGGATGATCGCGTTCAGCGGCGCCCCCGGCACCATAAGCATGCGTACGAAGATGCCTATGAAGGGGATGTTGAGAATCACCAGCACGACGTTCGCAACATAGAGGCTGCCGATGATGCCCCAGACGAGGCCGGGGTTTTCGACGAACAGCCGCGGCCCCGGCTGGATGCCGAATATCATCAGGGCGCCCAGCAGAATTGCGGTGGCCGAGGAGCCAGGCAGCCCAAGGGTGAAGAGCGGAATCAACGCGCCGCCTACACTTGCGTTGTTCGCTGCTTCCGGTCCCGCAACTCCCTCGATTGCACCCTTACCGAACTCTTCGGGATGGCGGCTGCTGCGTTTCTCGGCCGCATAGGAGAGCAGCGTGGCGACAGCGCCGCCGGCCCCCGGCACCACACCAACGATGAAGCCGATCACGGAGCCGCGGAAGAAGGCGAAACGGCAGCGCCACCATTCGGTCGCGTCCATCCACAGTCGACCCGTTGTCTGCACCTTGCCCCAGCGTCGGGCCATGATCTCTTGGATGTTGGAGAAGACCTCGGATATGCCGAAGAGGCCGATAATGACCGCGATCAGGCTGATGCCGTCGAACAGGTCGGGGGAGCCCATTGTAAAACGCGGCGACCCACTCTGTAGATCGATGCCGACGGTGGCGACCATCAGGCCGATCACGGTGGCAATGAGCCCTTTCACGACAGCGCCCTGCAGAAGAGTGGCTGTCGCGATGAGGGCGAATGTCATCAGTGCGAAATATTCCGCCGGGCCGAAGCGCAAGGCGAAGCGGGCGATGGGCTCCGCGAGAAAAGTCAAACCGATCAGGCCCACAGTGCCGCCGATGAACGAGGCAACGGCGGAGCAGAACAGCGCCGCTCCGCCACGCCCGCGCCGCGCCATGGGATTGCCGTCGAGCATGGTAATCACCGACGAGACGTCGCCCGGCGTGTTGAGCAGGATCGATGAAATCGAGCCCCCATACATGGAGCCGAAATAAATGCCGCAGAGCATGATCATGCCCCCCGTCGGATCCAGTCCGTACGTCAGAGGCAGGAGCAAGGCGATGCCGGTTGAGGGGCCCAGGCCAGGCAGCATTCCGATCCAGGTGCCGACAAAGGCGCCGATGACGACATAGGCAAAATTCCAGCCAGTGAAAGCGGTGGCGATGCCGGAAGCAAGAAAGTCGACAGTCTCCATCAGAATAGTCCTCCGATCGCGGACTTTGGAAACGGCGTCCGAAGCAGCAGGTCGAAGACGACGTAGAAGAGCGCTGTCAGCCCGGAGGCATAGCCGAACGCGTGGATCAGTCGCTCGCGCAGAGCCAGGAGGAAGCCCAGCGTGACAATGAACGTTGTCAAGGGATAGCCGATCAGCGGTAGCAACACGATGAAGCCGACGACCAGCCCGACGCAGACGGCGATGGCGATCACTGTGCGCCTCGGCATTCCCTCCTGCCGCTGCGGTTCCTCTTCCTGCTCCGGCGCTGCATTCACAAGCATGACGACGGACAAAAGGATCAGCAGCGTACCGAGGATCTCCGGGAATACTCGCGGGCCCATCGGGTCGCCGAAGCTACCCTGCACTATGGAGAACGAGGCGGATAGGTAGATGGCGGCGATCAAAATGCAGATCAGCGCGATCAGGCGATCGAGACTGAGCATCTGGAGCATTGTCTGTCCTCATCAGTCCTGGATTGTCTGGGAAATTGGCTCGCTGACGAAAGCGATGTGGTGCTCCCATCCAGCGTCCTGAGCGGGAGAGTCAGTGCGGAAATGCGCTCCGCGAGACTCTCGTCTGGCGCCGCTCGCCTGGAGAATCAGGCGCGACAGTACATACATCGCCTCCAGTGTGAAGGCTTCCTCGGGACCGCCCCCCGCGACTGCCGTCAGGATCTGGGGAGACAGCGATTCGTGTCGCGCCAGCGCTCGAGCCGTATTTTCCCCGCTGCGCTCAATTCCGGCGCCGTCGACAAGGATTGCACGGATTTCGTTCTTGAGCGCGGCCACGTCGGCCCCACCCCGACCATCGGGAGCCGGCGCCTGGGTTCGCAAAACATCCGTCCGCGGCTGCCCGTTCAGACGCCGCGGATCGGCCGCAATCAGCGATCGGATCATTCGTTCGGGAACGCGGTTTTCGCCCCGGCGTGGCACCGCGGCAGCAGCTTCAGTTGCGGCGGCCCGCCCCGCGCGGATGCCGAAGACCGCAGCCTCAGTCAGTCCATTGCTGTTCAGCCTTGTCGCACCATGCAGGCCGGCAGTGATTTCGCCGGCGGCGAACAGATTTGGGACGCCGGTGCGTCCGTTCACATCGACGGCCACGCCACCCATCGCAAAATGCACGTCGGGGGCTACCTCGACGCGGTCCTTGTACGGGTCTATTCCCACGGCGGCGATCGCCCTCAGGAAGCGGCCCGAAACCTGCGCCACCGCAGCGCGATCGGTTTCGGAAATGTCGACATAGACGGCATTGTGCTCGGTGCCGCGGCCCTCGCTCACTTCGCGGAAGATGGCGCGCGCCAGCACGTCGCGGGTGGCGGCCTCCATCCGTTCGGCGTCGTAGCGATACATGAAGCGCTCGCCATTCGCGTTAAGAAGCTTCACACCGGGCTGGGCCATCAGCCCGCCGCCTGTGCTGGTGCCGCGGACCTCCGGCGGCCATGCAAGCGAGGTGGGTGTGAACTGCACGAACTCGAGATCCGTCAGCGTTGCCCCGGCCTTCAGCGCGAGGTAGTAGCCGCTGCCCTCGGCCAACGCGTGATTGCTGGTAACCGGAAAGAGCTGGCCCATCCCGCCACACGCCAGCACAATCACCTTCGCCTCGACCACAAGCCAGCCGTTGTCCTTCCGGCAAAGTAGGCCGCAGGCGGCGCCGGAGGCATCCTTTAGCACCTCGATCGCCGTGGCGCCGCCGATCATCTCAACCCCGCGTTCAGCGACTCGATCGATCAGCGTCGTCATCATCGCCACTGCACCGCCGCCCTCGCAGCGCACGGAGCGGGCACGGGCATGTCCCGGCGCGGGGAACAGCGCGAGCTGGCCGTCGCGCTTGTGGAAACGCACTCCAAACTCTTCCAGCCTGCGGATCGAGGGACCTGCCTCAGCTACGAAGGTTCGACCAATGTCATCCAGCATCAGGCCACGCGCTTGGCGCCGAATATCCTGCAGGTGAATCTCGGGAGAATCGTGGGGATCAACTCCAGTAACGGCGGCAAGACCGCCGCTTGCCAACCAACTGTTGGAAGCCTTGCCGATTTCGCCCTGCGCGACAAGCGTCACGCTTGCCCCCTCATCGCTCGCTGTAAGCGCAGCGACGAGGCCCGCCAAACCCGAACCCACCACGACAACATCGGCGCGCTTCCGTGCCGCCTTCGATATTTCCACTCGATCCTCCCGAAGCTGTCTCAGCCCTCTTTGCCGGACTTCCGTTGCTATGTTCTTTCAGTGCTCCAGTATGCCGCGCACCTCGTCGAGCCTGCGACGTGACACGAGCAATTCACCCGCCATCAGCAGCCGCGCTGTGCGCTCTACAGCTGCCCGTTCGATCCGCCACCCGTCTCCGTCGGTCGCGACACGGGCCGAAACCCCCAGCACACCCGCCGGATGCCCGAGCCGCGTCCGCTCACCCTTCCCCTGTGACAGTTCGGCCACCACGCTGCCTTGAAGACGGCTTGCCACCGCCGCACAGACCGCGCCGGTCACCGCCAGCGTGTTGTGCGGCTTCTGCATCGCCATCTGGCGAACGCACACATCCATTGCGTCGGCCCTCACCGGTCCGTCTTGGCTGTCGTAGTTCTGCGGCGAACCGACCATGATGACGCGCGGAACGTTTGGTGAAACGCGCCCCGCATCTTCCCGCCGCTCTACCAAGCCGAGTACCGTGGCCGCCCAGCCGCGGAGCGCCTCCAGCTCCGGCATGAGCGTTGAATTGGCGAGAATTTCAGCCGGCGTCTCGGCACCTGTCGCACCCAGGGCGTAGGCCGGAACGAAGACGAAAGGGGTTGCAGCATCGACCAAGGAAACCGACACCTCGCGGTTGCCCAAGCGGACGAGATCGCGCACCGATCCGGTCGGTAGCAGTTTTCCGCTCACAGCCCCCGCGCAGTCGCCGAAATCGAGCGCGATAGATGAACCCGTTCCAGGTACTCCGGGCACTCGCGCTTCACCGTCAACGCAGGGGTAGCCTCCGGCCACTCGGAAACGGGCGGTGACCACCTGTCCGGTGTTGGTGGTATGAATGCGAACCGAGGTCTCAGGCTCCTGCGGCTCTATCAGACCGCGCAGCACGCCGAATGGACCAACCGCCGCGAGCATGTTGCCGCAGTTTCCACCTGAGGAGACCATGGCCCGATCGATGCCGATCTGCAGGAAAGTGTAGTCGAGATCCGCATCGGGGCGGGAAGAGCGGCCGACGACGGCCGCCTTGCTTGTCAAGGGATCGGAGCCTCCGATCCCGTCGATCTGGCGCCGGTCGGGCGAGCCGTAGCAAGCCAGCAGAAGCGCGGCGCGCTCCTGCGGGTCCGAGGGCAGGTCTTCCTCGAGGAAGACGGCCCCACGGCTCGATCCACCCCTCATGAAGAGGGCGCGGACCGAGACCTGCTGCGGGTCGCTCACCAGGTTCGCCGTCTTTTGGGCGGGAACGTGCAGCATGGCTGGATTACGCCGCGCGCAGCGCGGGCTTGCGATCGGGCGCTACGGTCATCGCCGGGATGACGGCGGCGTCCGCTTCCTTGTCCAGCGCCATCAGGCGACGACTGATGGCGGCTATTGTTGCATTGTCAAGTACGAGGCCGGCGGTCGTCATGAACTTGCGCTCCAGTTCCTCCGCGCTGAGCGGATTCGTCGGCTCGCCGCGCGGCTCTTCGCTGCGATGCGTGAGTGTGCGGCCGTCATCCAGTCCCAGCGAAACCACGGCCTGGCGGCCGCCGACGCCGAACTCGGGCTCCGTCTCCAGGACAACGCGAGCCGCCAAATCGTGAATCGCGCGGTCGGCATATCCGTCCCAATAGTCGCGAAGCCCGTTGCCACCGCGGGCCAGCGCGAGCGCGACGCCGAATTGCGTGCTGCCCATCGCAGCGTTCAGGCTGGTGCAAGGGAACTTCGAGGCCTGCCGGATGGCAAGGCCGCTCATCTTCACGGTGATTGACGTGACATTCTCAAGCTTCACACCCTCATTGTGGAAGACCTGCGCAAGATCGATCGGGCCGTGCGCGTAGCGGCACGCGGCGTGTGGCTTGAATCCGACTTCCATGATCGCGAAATCGGTGCCGAAGCCGTCTACCAGGTCGGGGATGCGCACACTGTCGGTGAATGCGTTGAAAAAGCCCTCCTTGGACTCCAGCACCTTCTTCGGACCGGTGAAGTTGCGGCTCGCCATGATGCCGGCCAGCACGCCGTTGAATGCCCCCTTACCGGGACCGAACGGCTTGGCCATGCACGGATCATCGAGGTAGGACTGGATGCCGCTTGACTGCATCGCCGCAAGACCGATCGCATTTGCAATGCCTTCCTCGTCACACCCGAGCAGTTTTGCGGTGATGACTGCGGCGCCCATCAGCGAAACGGTCGAGGTCGTATGGTAGCCGCGGTGCCGGTGTCCGGGATTGATTGCCTTGGCCACCCGGACGGCTATCTCATAGCCCGCCACAACTGCGGCCACCACGTCATCGCCCTTCGCGTGGCTGATTTCGGCGGCCGCGAAGGCCGATGGGATGAGAACCGAGCCAGCCTTGATGAGCCCGGAGCCATGCGCGTCGTCCAATTCCACGCCGTGACCCATCGCGCCATTGCAGAATGCGGCGAGCGGCGCCGGCACCTTGTCGCCAAAACCGATGATCGTGCTCTCGGGCTTGCCGCCCCATTCCTGAACAAGTTGGGTGATTGCGATGGCGGCCTCGCTGATGGCGGAGGCGGCAATCTGGTTGCCAACACCGTCTCGGATGATGAGCTTGGCTTTCTCCTGCACCGCGGCCGGCAGGTCTTCATAGCGGAGCTTCGCCGCCATTTTGGCGAAGCGGCGCGTCAGGCCCTCAAGATCCGCGGTGTCTCGGGTATGTACGTTCATCGGCTTTTCCTTCCGTTGGGATCGGTAGTAGCAGGCATAACTAAGCCTGTTAGTATGTATAGCTACTACCACCATCCATGACCTGTCAATATGACCTGGCCTTGCGCGCACAATTGCTGGACAAGCCATTGAACTTGTTTTGTTTTTTTCTGCCTGTTGGTCAGAACATTTTGCAGCGAATGCTTGCCTGCATGCGACGATGGTCGCGTATCCAACCACGGGGGATGGCGTCCGTGCCTGGCCGCATGGTTGGCAGGGCTGTCGTCTAGCCTGGTCAGCTAGTGGAAGTGCGGTTCACCGTGCCCAACGAGCTTTGCGGGGAACTGGCGGGGCTGCTCACGGCTGAGCGAGGGCCGATCGATTGTGCTGCTGGATTTGTGAAATTTGGCGCGGAGGATGATGCCGTCGCGGCGTGGCAAGATCGCTCTGCATTAAGTGACGTGGCAGCCCCTCGGGACGATAGCCACCATTGCGCCTCGGAACCTTCCTGCGGCGTTAGTCACAGGAAATCGGCGGGGACGTCAGCCCTGCGCAGGGATGGGGGCACCCTCTCTCCCTCTCATAGCGTCCCAGTGTTCTGTCAGGCCATTTCGCCTATCAGCTTCGCCAGCGCACGAAGCGCACGGGTCTGATGGCGGGCAGGGTTGCGGATCATGTAGAATGGCCGCTCTGCGACGGGCAGCGGAAGCTCCGCCAGTCGGCCGGCGAGGATGTAGGTTCGGCCACCAACCGCGACACGACCGACAAGAGATCTGTTTCGCCGATCGCCGCGCAAATTGCCTCGTTCGACGGCAGTTCCAGAAAAATGTTCAGATCCTTCAGCGACAGCCCGTTCGCTTCCAGCGCGGCCTCGAACGTGCTGCGGGTTCCGGACCCGGCTTCGCGAAGGATCCTTTGCGAACCGGCCAGTTCGCGGAAACTGAGTGGTGTCCGGTCGCGCCACGGATGCCGGGTTCCTGCTACGAGGCACAACCGATCGCTGCCCACGACGGTTTGTTCCAGAGCGGGCGTGTGAACGGTCGCCTCGATGAACGCAATGTCGCAGGTGCCGCCCTGCACGGCGGCGACGCATTGTTCCGTATTGCCGACATGCAAGCCGAGCGTGATCCTGGGATAGGCGTCGCCAAAGGACCACCAGGCGGCGCGGGAGCCACTGGGTGGCGATGGTCTGGCTGCTGTATATGGCGATCGAGCCGAGCGCGGTGCCGCTCAGATCATCCAGCATCTGCTCGGCGCTGCGTGCGCTGACCAAGGCTGCCGCGGCCTTCGGCAGGAACAGCCTGCCCTCGCCGGTCAGCACGATCCTGCGGCCGGTCCGCTCGAAGAGCCTGACGCCGTGCCGCTCCTCGTTCTCTTTTGCTCCCGAGTGTTAGGATCATTTTTCTTCCGCGATCCAACGAAATTGGACGATTGAGTTCATCGGGATTTGCGATCGAAGCCGGCTGCGCATTGCGATCGCGTCGTCTTGGTGCGGACAGGACGACGGCCCGGCGGTGGTGTGAGGGAACGGCGCCGCCGCCCATGTCGCCTCGCAGCAGGTACCGTGGGCGACGCCGGTACGTTTCTCCGCAGTCAATGCGGTTCGGCCCGGCGTCCCTGTGGCTACTCGCCTCCTGAACTGACGGGGGTCCTGCGCTTCATCGCTTCTTCCGCGACTAGCGCCGCGAGGCGGAAGAAGCCGTGCACCATCTTGGTGTAGGGCAGCAATAGGAACAAGGTCAGCACGCTGCCGAGGTGGAGGGCCAGAAGCACTGGAACGGCCGCAGTCCCGGAGACGGCATAAAGCGCAAGGCCCGATGCGGCGACGAAGGCCAGGAGCAGGATGAAGGCCATTTCCCCACCCCAGACGCGGGCGGCGCCAAGCGCACGGTCGGCGCGGGTCTTCAGCCAGACGAGACCCAGCGCGCCGGCCACCATGAGCACCCCGCCCGGGACACCCAGCAGCTTGGGAGGGCTGAGCGGCGGATAGGGAGCGGGCCAGGCCAGGAGATAATGCATCAGCGTGGCCGTCGACGTTGCGGCGAAGCACAGCAGGAATCCCCACATCACCGCCTGATGGCAATGACGCCGGGCGTCGGAATAGCGGTCCTCGCGCTCGAAGTTGCAGCCTTGGCCCTGGCCGCCCGAGAGGTTCTTCATCCGCCCCGCCGCCAGCAGCGCCGCTGTCAGGTCACCCAGGGTCGCGCGTCCAGCGCCGACCTCGCGCCAGTAGCGGCCGACACCGACCCCGACGGCAGCCAGCGGCAGAAGGAACGCCGGCAGGAACAGCGCGACCATGGCGTTGTGGGACATGAAGGCGTAGAAGCCCGCGCCCTCCCCCTCGGGCAACGTGGCTATCAGGCCGAACAGGGCCGCGATGCCCAGAACCATGGCCCCCGCCATGGCCACCCCGTTTTCATGGAAGGCACGCGAGAACGCAGCGGGTCCGACCAGCCGCTCCCAGCTTTCCTGTCGCACTTCGGCGAGGGCTGCCGGAATGTTCAGCGCAAACTCGTGGGGCTCCGTGTACTGGCAGGAATAGTAGCATCCCCGGCAGTTGTGGCACAGGTTCGCCAGGTGCGTGAGGTCGCCGTCAGCAAAGGCCTTTTCGCGGGTCATTGCGGGAAAGACCGCGCAGAACCCTTCGCAATAGCGGCAGGCGTTGCAGATCTCGATCTGGCGGCGCGCTTCGGCGGTGGCGGTCAGGTGCGCAGAGAGGTCAAGCGACACGAAGTGTTTCCTTCTTGGTCAGGGCATGGGCGGCGGCCTGGCGTCCCGCGACGCGGCCGAAAACCGTACCGATGGTCATTCCGAACCCGGCCAGGTAGCCCTGCCCCAGAATGGAGCCCGCAATCATTTCTCCCGCCGCCCAGACGTTGCGCAGCGGGCCGGACCGCGTCTGCACTGCCGCATCCTGCGTCACCCGCAGGCCCAGATAGGTGAAGGTCACGCCGGGGCGCAGCTGGTAGCCGTAGAAGGGGGGCGTCTCCAGCGGACGGGCCCAGTTGGTCTTGGGAGGGGTCAGGCCTTCGGTCGCCAGGCCGTCGCGTTCGGTCGGGTGAAACTTGCCGGGGCGGCAGGCGTCATTGAAGGCGCCGACGGTCGCCGACAGTTTCGCCGGGTCGAGGCCAAGCTTCTGGCCCAGTTCCCCGATCGTGTCGGCTTTCACCGGCGGAAATACCGACGGCATGAAGAGGTTGTAGGATTTGGCGTCGATCAGCGCATAGCCAACCTGACCGGGCTGCGCCGCAACCAGCCTGCCCCAGATCGCATAGCGCTTCGGCCAGACATCTTCGCCTTCGTCGTAGAAGCGTTCGCAGTGCTTGTTCACCACCACGGCGAACGGCACGCAGTCCAGCCGCGTGACGATGCCGCCGTCGTATTTCGGCGCCCTGCCGTCGATGGCGACGGCGTGGCACTGTGTCGGATCGCCGACGCTTTCACATCCCTGGTCAAGCATGTCGCGCAGCACGACGCCCCGATTGTAGGGGGTGCCGCGGATCAGGAAGTTCCGCGCCGCCGGCCCCCAGGCGCGCGCCAGCCAGTCGACGTCGGACTGGAACCCTCCCGAGGCCAGCACCACCGACTTGCCGGAGACGCACTCCGTCGGGCCACTGGCGACCGAAACCTCGACATGGGTGAACCTGTCGCCCTCGAGCACCACGTGGGTAACCTGCGCTTCGTAGACGACCGTCACCCCAAGGTCCTGCGCCATATTGTAGTAGGCATTGACCAGCGCCTTGCCGCCGCCGAGGAAGAAGGCGTTGGTCCGCGACAGGCTCAACGTGCCGGACAGCGAGGGCTGGAAGCGCACGCCATGCGCCTCCATCCAGGGCAGGCATTCCTCCGAGCTGCGGATGACAAAGCGCGCCAGTGCCTCGTCCGTCTTTCCCTTGGTGACCAGCAGCAGGTCGTCGAAATACTCGTCCTCGGCATAGCTGCCGGTCAGGACCGACAGCGGCCCGCGGTGCATGCAGCGAAAGTTGCGGGTGTGGCGCGAGTTGCCACCGCGATAGGGCTTTGGCGCACCCTCGAGGATCAGCACGCGGGCGCCGGCCTCGGCTGCGGTGATCGCCGCGCAAAGCGCGGCATTGCCCCCGCCCACGACGATCACGTCCCAGGGGCCCTGCAGGTCATTCGCCATCTGAAATCTCCAACCTGGCTTCGGCCTCCCGCTCCTGCAGGCGCAGCACCTTCAGGCGTGATCGCTGGGCAGCCTCGATATGCGCGCGCATGGCTGCCTCGGCAGCGACCCCGTCGCGAGCGGCCAGGGCGGCCAGGACATGGGCATGTTCGGCATAGGCCACCTCGGCCCGCTCTGCCTCCATCAGGGTCGAGCGGCCAAGGATGAACATCGTCTTGGCCAGCCCCGCCACCGACTTGCTCAGAAACCGGTTGCGTGCGGCGTTCATCAGCGCCGCGTGGAACTGACGGTTCACCTCGGCTGATTGCGACGGATCATGCAGGACCTGGCCGAACTCTTCGTTCAGCGCCTGCAAGTCCGCCAGCTCCACGTCGGAGGCGGTGCGGGCGGCCAGCCGGGCAGCAGTGCCTTCCAGCACGGCGCGCATTTCATAGAGTTCGATCACCTCCGCGTAGTCGAGGCTGCGCACCACGGCGCCAAGCCTTGGCTGATGGACCACCAGCCCGTCCGCCTCCAGCATCCGCAGCGCCTCGCGGATCGGAGTGCGCGAAATTTCGAACCGTTCGGCCAGTTCCGTCTCGCGAAGCCGGCTGCCCGGCGGCAAGCTTCCCCGGCGGATCTCGTCGATCAGGCGGGCATAGGCGATCTGGCCTTGCGGGTTGGGATCGGAGGTTTCGGTCATCACTCAGGCCTCTTGTATACATCTGGATACGATCGGATTCTCTCGCGGTCAATCCTGCTCGTAGGGGTGAAGTTTCATTCGAGTTGACGCCGGTCGGGAGACCGGGGACGATGCCCGGTCAACCCGGCCTGCGCTTGAGGAAGGCGGCGCCGAACCGCGCCGTCATTACCGCGAGCGAGATGCGCGCGAGGTGGTGGATGGAGACGAAAACCACTTCGATGTGCAGGCTCAGCGCAACGAGGCTCATCTCGGCCAATCCACCGGGCGCGTAAGCCAGAAAGACGGCCTGCAGCGATTGGTCGGTCCAGGGCCGCAACCCCAGCGCGAACATCAGCGCGATCGACAGCGAAAGTGCCGTATTGGCGACCGCAAGGCCCGCGGCCCGGAACAGCGCCGAACGCGGGATACCCGCAAAGCGCGCTCCCAACGCGCAGCCGATCACGACCTGCGTTGCGCCGATCAGCCAGCCGGGCGGGTGCGAGAGCGGCATGTCGAAACCATGCGCCAGGGCGGACAGCAGCATCGGCCCGAGCATCGGCGCAGCCGGAAGACCCAACCGTCCTGCGCCCCATGCGCCGAGCCCGCCAAGGGCGAGAAGAGCGGCAAGCCTCGGCAATCCCGCGTCGTCCGTCGCGCCAGGAAGCTGTACGCCGGCGGCTGAACCGACGGCATTGCCGGTGACCGCCATGAATATCAGCGGCACCGCCATCACCGACAGGATCAGGCGCAGGAACTGCAACACCATGACGGTGCGGGTCTCGACGCCCGCCTCCTCCGCCATCTGCACGCTCTCGATGACGCCGCCCGGAACCGAGCCGAACCAGGCTTCGGCCCGCGGGATGCCGCCCAATCGAAAGAGGCCATATCCCGCGGCCTGGGTGACCGGGAGAAAGACCAGAAGCACCAGAAGCGTAGGCGCCCAGTTGGTGATCTGGCCGGCGACCTGCGGCGTGATCGTCCCGCCGATCGATACCCCGATCACGGACATGGCGAGCGAGCGCAACTGCGGGGGTACGTAGGCCGCGCGCCCGAGAGGTTTGACGCCTGCCAGAGCAAGCACCGCGGTGACGATGAGAGAGCCCAGCAGGAAGGGGATAGGCAGGCCGGCGAGGCCAGCGCCCGCCCCACCGGCGGCGCCGATGAGGATGGTCGCCGCGAGCGCGGCCAGCCCGATGGCCCTTGCCCGGGCCTTCCTTCCTTCAAGCATCAGGTTTCAGGGACGCCAGGGCTTGCCGAAGACGGGCTCTTTGGGCTTCAGGGGCGGGAGTTCCCAGGAACCCGTTCCCGGGGGGCGGATGTTCGCGTCGACATGGACGTCGATCAGCGCCGGGCGGTTCAGGCGGATCGCCTCTTCCAGCGTCGCCGCGAAATCCTCAGATCGCGTAACGGTAAAGCCCGCCACGCCCGCCGCCCGCGCCCAGACTGCGAAATCCGGGTTGTAGGGCTCGCGGTTCTCGCCCTGGTAGAAGCCGGTCCCGTATTCGCGCCCGTCGAAATAGGCGTACTGCAGGTCGCGGATGGCGCCCCAGGCGAAATTGTTCCAGACCACCCACACGACCGGGATGTCGTACTCCACCGCCGTGCACAGAACATGCGGCACCATGGTGAAGCCGCCGTCGCCGCAGACCGAGACGCAAACCCGGTCCGGCGCGGCCAGCTTAGCGCCCAGGATCGACGAAGGCCCAAAACCCATCCCCGAATAGCCCCAGGTGTTCAACATGCTCTGCGGCCGCCGCGCCTGCCAGTACTGCATGTACCAATTGTGATGCACGCCCGAATCCAGCGACAGGATGGCGTCCTCGGGCAGCACCTTCAAACAGTCCTCGACGATGCGCCAGGGCGAAATCGGAGTAGAGTGCTGGCCCCAGTTGGGCGCAAGATAGGCCTCCCACTCAGCCCGCCAGCCGGCGATCTGCGCTTGCCAGCCAGCCAGACGGCCCCCTTGCCCGACGCTACGGCGGTCCATCTCGGCGAGGATCTGGCGGAGGAAGGCGCGCGCATCGGCCAGGATGCCAAGATCCGGACGGTAGTTCCGCCCGATCTCGGCATGGTCCAGATCGACATGAACCAGACGGGTGGTGGGGAAATTCCACGAATAGCCCGGTATCCAGGACGAAGCCGAGCGGTCATCGAAGCGAACGCCGACAGCCAACACAAGGTCGGCGTGGCGCCCGGCCTGATTGGCCTGATAGGCGCCGTTGCGCCCGATGAAGCCCAGCGACAAGGGGTCCTTCATATCGATGGTGCCCATGCCGTTGGGGCTGGAGATGACGGGCACCGACAACCGGTGGGCAAGCGCGGTGAGCTCCCGTCCCGCTTCGGACAGCGCCACGCCATGACCCACGAAGATAACCGGTCGTTCGGCGGCCAAAAGCCAGTCGGCCACGGTGTTCACGTCCTCGCCGCTCGCCCCGCTGCGGCGCTGGCCGAAAGAGCTGCCCACGGGTTCGTCGGCGACTTCGGCGCTTTCCTGGAACAGGTTGTAGGGGATATCGAGATTCACCGGTCCAGGCCGGCCTGTGGTCATCGTCGAGCAGGCCTGGCGGATGGCCAGCGGCAGCATCTCGACCCGCGTAGGCTGGAAGCTGCGCTTCACCACCGGACGGACGACGTTGTTGAAATCGGCCTGGTTGTGCTGGTTCAGCTCCTGGAACGGACCGCGGTTGAACTGCGAGGTGGGCACGTTGGCCGTGATCGACAGGACCGCCGACGAATCGGTCTGCGCGACCGCCAGGCCCATGATCTGGTTGGCCGAGCCCGGTCCCGTCGAGGTCAGCGTGGCCGCAGGTCGGTGCGACACGCGGAAATAGCCGTCCGCCATGTGCACAGCCGTCTGTTCATGCCGCGGAGACACCAGCCGAACCTTGTCGCGGACTTCGTAGAGACAGTCCAGAAGGCCGATGTTCCCGTGACCGCAGATCCCGAAAACATGGTCGATCCCCTCCTTCACCAACCCCGAAGCGATGATCTCGCCTCCCTTCCTCTTCGACATCCGACGGCTCCTTCCAAAAAGATGTGTGCGTTGATTGGCGGGCGGGCTCCGGCGTGAAACGGCGCCCAGAAACCGCGACTGGAATGATCGGGCAATGCCGATCGCTATCTGTTTCGAAGCCGGGAGCGGGATGGGGCCGCCGGCCTCCGACCGGTCACAGAAGCAGGCCCGGCGGCGTGGGTATCCGCAGCACCAGCCCGAAGACCATGTAGAGCAGCGCGACGAAGGCGGCGGCGAACGCCACGCTTGCGCCGATGCGGTGCAGGCGCGAAGCGACGCCCGTCGAGAGCGCCCAGTAGACCAAGCCGACGAACACGAAGGCGGCTTCGTAGTAGCCAAGCCGCGGGGTCGCATAGGCCACCAGCACGCAACCAGCCGCGATGCTGACGGCAAGGACCCAGGGCACTTCGGCGAAAGGCTTCTCCTGCGCCGAAACTTCGCCGGGACGAAAGGCCGTCGCCAGCTGGACAGCGCCACAAATCGCAAGCGCCACGCCGACGATCCGCGGGAACAGTCCGGACTGCGCGGAGAATTCGGTAGCCCCTGCCAGCACGGCAACGCCAAGCGCCACGATCACCGCGCCGAGCGCGAGGTTCAGCTGGCGTCCCGATGGCCCCCGGTCCGGGCCGGCTGCCACGACCTCGCCTTCATCAGCCTTGCGGCTGCGCAGCGCCTGCGCCACGCCCGAGACCAGCACGAAGAGCGCCAGCGCCATCAGCGCCAGGGAGATCGGTCGCGACAGGAAATACATCAGCGTCGAACCGGACTCGACCCGGCCGACGATGACCGCCTGCTGGAAGCTGCCCTCCATGATGCGGCCCAGCACGGCGCCCAGCGCGATGGTGACGGGCGCGACATGCAGCTTTTCGAAGAAGTAGCCCAGAAAGCCGGCGATCAGCAGGACGTAGACGTCGAGCAGATTGTTCGACAGTCCATAAGTGCCCACGACCGACAGCATCAGCACGCCCGGAATCATGGCCTTGCGGGGCGCCCTCACGATCAGGCTGGACCAGCGGATGGTCAGCAGGCCGAGGATCAGCATCGCCAGCACCGAGAAGAGGAGGCCGACCGAGAATGCGTTCACTATGTCGGCCCGTTCGGTGAACAGCCGCGGGCCGGGGATGATGCCATGCACGGTCAGCGCGCCGAACATCACGGCTGCCGAACCCGACCCCGGGATGCCAAGCGCAAGCAGCGGCACCATCGATCCGCCAACCACTGCGTTGTTGGCCGACTCCGGCGCGACGACGCCTTCATAGCTGCCCTTGCCGAACTGCTCGGGGCGTTTCGACATGCGCTTGGCCTGGGCGTAGGCGACAAAGGCGCTGACCGAGGCGCCAGCGCCGGGAAGGATGCCGACCAGGGTGCCAATCACGCCGCTGATGGCCGTCAGCCGTTTCATGCCCAGCATCGCCGTCAAGGCCTCGCGCAGCGCATTCGGCGAAGGCGGTAGCGGAGCCACCGGGCGGTTCGGCTGCTCGAGAAGGGCAAGGATGCTGGAGACCGCGAAAAGCCCCAGGAGGATCGGCACCAGCGGAATCCCGCCGGCCAGCCGGTAATCGCCGAAGGTATAGCGCATCTCGCCGGTGGTGAAATCCTGGCCGATCAGCGTGATGCCGATGCCGATCAGCACGCCGATCAGACCCTTGACCACGTGCCCTGCCGACAAGCTTGCCACCAGCGCCAGCCCCGCCACCGCGATCCAGAAGATCTCGGGCGGACCAAGCAGCAGAGACGCTTCGGCGAGGGCGGGCGTGAAGAAGATCAGCACCAGCGCACCGATCAGGCCGCCCACGGTGCCGGCGAACAGCGACAGATACAGCGCCTGCCGCGCCTTGCCTTGGCGGGTCAGCTGATAGCCGTCCAGCACCGTACAGGCCGCGCCTGACGTGCCGGGCGTGTTGATCAGGATGGCCGAGATCGACCCCCCATATTCCGCGGCCATGTAGACCGAGGCGAGCATGATCAGGCCCTGGGCCGGCTCCATGGTGAAGGTGAAGGGCAAAAGCAGCGCCACGCCGCTGACCGCCGAAAGTCCGGGCAATGCCCCGATGATCGTTCCGGCCAGCGTGCCGATCAGCACCACGGTCAGGCTCGTCAGCTGCAGGTTCGCAGCCAATCCCTCAAGCAATGCATCGATCATGTTGTCTTCTGCCTGCGCTCCCCGCCTGCCGCCGCGCAAGGCAACCGCCCTACGTCAGCGCGTCAGCCGGGCGCCGGCTCCCCTCCGTTGAGGCTGGATCTGGCCCAGCCTGTCGCGAACCATTTGTCGGGTGGATCGGTTCGTCTCCTCCAAGCCCTTCACACGGATATTATTCGCATTTCCCATTTTGCGCAAATATTCAATTCTTATTTCGGGAAATATAATACTTATAGGCGACGCATACTTGCACCTGAAAGCCCGGCCAAGGACCGGGCGTCGCGATCGCCAAACGGCGGGATCAAACCGGTTTGGCGGCCGCTTCGGCTTCTTCCTGCTGCAGGAGGGCGGACATGCGGGCGGCGCAGTCCATCAGGGTCGGAGCAAACTCTTCGAGCCCGCGTTCGAGCGTGGTGCGAACGAAGGGGGCCTGCACACCCACGCCGGCCATGACCCGCCCCTGCGCGTCCTTGACGGGGGCGGCAAGGCTGAACATGCCCAGCATCGTGCCCTGGTCGGAATAGGAGAACCCACGGCGGCGGATCTGGGTGAAGTCTTTTTCCAGCGCGTCGAGATCGGTCAGCGTGTAGGGCGTGTACTGCTTGAGCGGCATGGCGTTCTGCAGCAAGGCCTGCCGGCGCGCCCTGGGCAGGTGCGCCATCAGCAGCTTTCCGATCGACGAGGAATGCGGCTCCAGCCGGCGGCCGATTTCCGAGTTCACCCGCAGCGCGAATTCCGATTCGATGCGGTCGATCAGGAGGACCCTGTCCTGATCGAGGATGCCGAGGTGGCAGGTCTCGCGGGTCTTCATGGCGAGATCCTGCAACAGCACATGCCAAGGCCCGGTGCGATGCGAACTGAAACTGGCCTTCAACGACAGGACCTTCAGCCGCGGGCCGATGGTGAATTGCTCTCGCGCCACATGGCGCTGCAGAAGCTTCAGGTCGAGCAACTGGTTGAGGATGCGGTGCGCCGACTGCCGGGGCAGGTCGAGACGGGTGCAGATCTCCTGCATGCCCAGCGAACCATCGGTTTCCAGTACGGTTTCCAGCATGTCGAGCGCCCGCCCGAGGGCCGAGCCGAACTCTCGCCGGTCCAGCGGGCCGTCATGTGGGCTGGGTGCGAAGAGTTCGCCCGTTGCCGACTCGGGATCGGCCGCCATGAGCGCGTTCGCATCTCCTCCATCAGCCGGTTTCGCTTTCCGGGCCATCGTTCCGTCGCTCCGTTTCATGCAGCGCCCCGGGGGGCAATCGCGCCAGACAACACACCATTTGCCATGCGATGGGCAACCCCCGCATGCGGGGGTTGCTGTTACAATCCGAGAAGGCGCGCGGCGTTGTCGTGCATCACACGACGCATGTTCTCAGGCCGGATCGGCAGAGCGCGGAACCAGTCAGCGCAGGCGTCGACGGGCAGGAATGGATACGAACTTCCGTAGATCAGCCGGTCCGCAAGGAAGCCGTCGGCCGCGCTGATCCAGTCCGCCATCCCCGGCATGTTGACCATGTACTGGTCGGGCGACAGGTAGACGTTCGGGCGACGATAGGCGACGTGCAGGATCTGGTGCACCCAGGGCCAACCGCCATGGGTGATAACGATTCGCAGATCGGGGAAATCGGCCGCCACGCGGTCGACATGCACCGGATCGGTATAGGAAAGGTCCGGCCCTGCCCCGCCGCCGGCCATCAGCACCACCGGCAAGCCGGCCTCCTCGATGCGGGCGTAAAGCGGATAGAGGCGACGGTCGTCCGTATGAAGTGGCTGCTCGGCCGCGCCCGGCTCCATGCCGATCGCGCGGAAGCCGTCGGACACGGCCTGATCGACCTGGCGCCGCGCCGCGCGCCAGTCGGACAGGTCCAGCGCCGGGATGCCGAGGAACCACCCCGGATAGTCCGCCGCGATCCGCTTGAGGTCCTCGTTCGACACCGAGCCGTAGACCCGCGAGGAGCGACCGACCATGACGCCAAGCGTCACCCCGGCCCGGTCCATGTCTGCCAGCAGCAGGTCGATCGACTGCTTGCTGGCCGATGGAGCGGGCTCCATCCCGTGCATCCGCGTCGCCCGGTCGCGACGAGGGGCGTTGGCATACATCAGCATGTCCAGGTAGCCCCCGACCGGCGGGCGCAGGCGGAAGTCGATCACGGCCATGTCCGCGCCTCAGCTCCGGGGCCAGAGCTCGGCAATTGCCGAGATGTCCTGTCCGCCCAGCCCCTGGCCGTCGGCCCGCCGATAGGATTGCAGCGCCTGCGGTAGAAGCTTCAGGCCCAGGCCCTCGGGCACGATGTGCTCCGTCGTTTGGAGATGCGCGCAGGCATTGCCGATCGACACGCGGACCGGCGCATAGTCGCCGCTGACGATGCGCGGGCCGTAGGCTTCAAGCGCCTTGCTGCCGGCTCCCGCCATCAGCGCCTCCTGCAGGCGAGCTGGATCGAGGCCCAGGCTGCGCCCCAGGATCAGCGTCTCGCAGGCCAGCGCGACCGTCGCATAGCTCAGCGCGTTGGACAGGTTCTTGGCTTCGTGCCCGGAACCGACCGGCCCCATATGGAAGAAGGTGTCGCCCATGGCGTCCAGCGCTGGCTTCGCCTTGGCCATGTCGGCCTCGGTCCCGCCCATGAAATAGGCCAGCTTGCCCTGCTTCGCCCCGGCGACGCCGCGGGTCAGCCCGGCGTCGACCAGCCCGATGCCCTTCCCGGACAGCAGTTTTGCCTGCCGCCGCGTTACCGGCGGCTCGCCGGTCGAGCAATCAACCACCACCGCCCCGTGCGGCAACGCCTCGATCAGTCCACCGGGACCAGTCAGCAGCGCCTCCGACTCGGCAGACCCGGGAAGCGCGAGGATGACCAGCTTCACGCCCTGCGCCGCCGCAGCGGCGTCGGGGAACACCTTGGCTCCCGCGCCGCGCAGGCGCTCCACCGCGTCTGGCCTACGGTGCTGCACGATGTGCACTGCGAACCCCTTGGCCAGGAGATTGGCGACCATCGGCTCGCCCATGTTGCCAAGTCCGAAAAATGCTACGGTCTCCACCGCTTTCCTCCACTCTATCTGGTATTGCGGCCGTTTCGGTCAGTTCACCGGCGCGAACTTTGCCGGAATCAGCAGCTTGTTCTCCTGGCTGACAATCAGCGCCGACAGCTGGTCGCGGATCGGGGCCCAGCGCGGATCGGCGACGAGCGCCGCCCGACGCCGCGCCCGGTCCTCCATGTCGGTGTAGCGCCACATGTGGACGATCTGGTTCAGCGGCCCGAACTCCGTCGAGAAGTAGCCGAAGGGCTTGCCCAGATGCTCGGACTGGATGGCGTAGCCGCCCGACTCCACGATCTTGAGGAAGGCCCCCGTCATGGTGGCCCGAACGGTATAAATGCGCTCTTCGACGATCATCTGCAGCCCTTCTTGGGAATGAAGCCCTGGGGATGCGCGAGCGATGAACGATCATCAGCGCATTTCCCATTTATTGGATCGTATGAGTGCCACTATTGAGATTGTCAAGAAAGATTCGAGCGCTTTTCTGCGATCGGAGCCTTCAACGCGCGCATCGCGAATGCATTTTCGCTGAGAAAGCCGGCCAGCGCGGCGGATGCTCCAGAAGATGCTGCCCCATTGTGCCACCGGCGACCAGCAAGCCAAGAGTCGTCTTCACATCTCCCAATTATCGTGCTATTGCGGATCAATAAATGGGATATCGGCTGATATGCGAAGGGCGATAAGGCCGCATTTGTGAAGTGGCGTCCGAAGAAGCGCCACGGAGCGTCGCAGGACTGTGCGAAGGGCAGGCAGCCCAGCGCCACCATCCAACGGAGGAGGAAGAGAATGACTTTCAGATTGCACCCAGTGCTGCTGGCCGGCATTGCCGCGCTGGCCGCCGCGACTGCCGCCCGAGCGGACTATCCCGAACGCCCCATCGAGGTGATCGTGCCGTTCGATCCGGGCGGCGGCGCCGACACCTCGATGCGCACCTTCGGCAAATATGCCGAGAAACTGGCGGGACAGCCGGTCGTCGTGGTCAACAAGCCGGGTGGGGGAGGCACCATCGGGTGGGCCGAATTCGTTCGCGCCACGCCCGACGGCTACGTGCTGACGCTGGAGACGCCTCCGTTCAACGTGATCCCGGTGCTGACCAAGCCGTCGGCCACCGGCTACAAGCTGGATCAGTTCCAGCACATCTGCATCTTCGCAGCGGTGCCCGACGTTCTCCTGGTGCGCGAGGACAGCCCTCACAAGACGCTGCAGGATCTGCTCGACCACGCCAAGGCCAACCCCGAGAAGGTCAAGGCCGCCAACACCGGCACGCTCGGCGCAGATTTCATGACCACCCTCCTCATCGAGGACAAGGCAGGCGTGAAGTTCACCCAGGTGCCCTTCACGGGCGGCTCGCAGGCGCTGCAGGGGACGCTGGCCGGAACGACCGACATGATGGTCGCCGGCGCCATCTTCGCGGTGGCCCAGAAGGGCAAAATGCGCACGCTTGCCATCGCGGCCGCCGAGCGCGATCCGACCATTCCCGACGTACCGACCTTCCAGGAACTGGGCATCGACATCGTGTCCGAGCGCTACCGCGCCCTTGCCGCCCCGCCCGGCACCGCGCCTGAAGTCATGTCCTACTGGACCGACGTCTGCGCCAAGGTCAGCGAAAACGCCGACTACCAGAAGGAAATGCACGAAGGCGGCGCGCCGCCGGTCTTCCACGATAGCGCCCGCTCGGCCGAGCTGATCGGGGCGATGACCAAGGAGATGCAGGCGCTAGTCGAAAAGTTCAACCTCGCCAAATGATCTTCGCGGGGCCGGCGCACGCCGGCCCCGTCGTTACCCGCAGGAGAAACAATCTTGGACGCCACACTTGCCCTCGCGCGCCTTGTCCGGGGCCTCGACCCCGACGAGATCCCCGAAGCCACCCTCGGCGCGGCCGCGCACCTGGCGTTGGATACCGTGGGATCCGCCCTTGCCGGGGTGCATGCGCCCGGCATTCCCGAGTTGCGCACGGTCATGGACGGCATGGCGAGCGGCGTGGCGCCGGTCTGGGCCACGGGACAGCGCCTGTCCGCGCCCGCTGCAACATTGGTGAATTCGTCCACCGCGCACGCGCTGGAATATGACGACCTGCACGATTCCCTTCCGGTTCACTCCGGCATCGTCGTCGTGCCGGCCGCCCTTGCCGTTGCGGCAACGCGGCCTGACCTGACCGGCCGCGAGATCCTGACCGCGATCATCGCCGGGACCGAGGTGATCTGCCGCCTCGCGCGGGCGACGGGCAGCTATACCGGAAGCGCGGGCTTCCGCGGCTGGAACCCGAGCGCTGTGGTGGCCGGCTTCGGGGCTGCGGCGGTGGCGGGCCGGCTCCTCGGCCTGGATGCCGAGGGCATCGCCCGCGCCATGGGCCTGTCCTACGCCCAGGCCAGCGGCAACCAGCAATGCATCGAGGACGGCGGCCTGGTGAAACGCATGCAGCCGGGCCTTGTGGCCGAAGCCGGCGTGCGCGCGGCCTGGCTGGCGCAGGCCGGCGTCACGGGCGCGACCCGTCCGCTCGAGGGCAAGTATGGCTACTATCGCCTCTATGAGGGCGGCGACTACGATCCTGCCCCGCTGAACGCGCCGTTGAACGGTCGCTACGAAATCGACAATGTGTGCTTCAAGCGCTATCCGGTCTGCGGCATGGCGCAGCCCGCGATGGACGCGCTGCGCGACCTCCAGCTGCAAAACGGTTTCGCACCCGACGATGTGGCGCAGATCGCCGTCCACGGCTCGAAATTCGTCGTCGACATGGTCGGCCGCCCCTTCCGCCCGGGCGCCAATCCCGAGGTGGATGCGCAGTTCAACCTGTCCTACTGCCTCTCCACCATCCACGCGCGCGAAAACTTCTCGCTGGCGGACCTGGCGCCGGAGCGCACATTGGACCCCGCCTCCCGCACGGCGGCCGATGCCATCACGGTCAATCTCGACCCTGCGCTGAAAGGCAAGTGGGAGGCGCGCGTCGAGGTCAGCCTGCGCGATGGACGAGTGCTCAGCGCCAGACGTTCCAAGGCGGCGTGGCAGGAAGACCGGCGCATGAACCGGGACGATCTTCTGGAAAAGTTCCACGCCTGCGCCGCGCTGGCGGGGCCAGCGTTCGGCGCCGACCGGGCCCAACGGCTCGCCGCATTGCTTCTGCGCCTGCCGGAATTGCCGGACACGGCCGTCCTGAACGACGCTCTCGCCGGCGTCTGAGCCGCGTCGCCATCCAAGACAGCAAGGAGAGACTGAAGTGGACCTCAATCTGGCGGGCCAGCTGGCCCTTGTCACCGGAGGCAGCCGTGGCGTCGGCCATGCCTGCGCGAAGGCGCTCCTGAACGAGGGCGCGCGCGTCGTGTTGGTGGCCCGTGATCCCGGGCGGCTGGAATCGGCACGCGCCCGCCTGGCGGAAGCCCATGGCGACCGCGTCACGACCGAGGCCGCCGATTTCCGCGACGACGAGGCCATGCGCGCGATGGTGGAGCGGGTCGAGGCGCGGCTGGGCGTGCCGGACATTCTGGTGAATGCCGGCGCAACAGTCACCCCCGCAGACTTCCTCGAACTGGAGGAAGACGCCTTCCGTGACGGCATATTCGAGCAGAAGCTCTTCGGCTATGCCCGTGCGCTGCGCCATGTGCTGCCGCGGATGGCTGCGCGCGGTTCGGGCCGGGTGGTGAACATCGCCGGCCTGGGCGGGCGGCAGCCCCATGTCACCACCATTCCGGTGAACTTGAACAATGCGGCTGTCCTCAGCCTGTCGAAGGCGCTGGCCACGCAGTACGCGCCGCGCGGTATCGGCATCAACACCGTGGTGCCGCACATGATCAACACCGACCGCCAGGAAGAGACCATGCAGAAGTGGGCTGAGATGACCGGCAAGACCGTCGATCAGGTCGTGGCCGAGCGGATCAGGACGGTCCCGCTGGGGCGTCTGGGCAAGGCAGAGGAAGTGGCGGCCGTCGTGACCTTCCTTGCCTCGCCGATCGCCAGCTTCGTCGTCGGCGCTGTCTGGCATGTAGATGGCGGCGTCGCCATATCAATGTGATGTGGCGCGCCGCATCGATCTAAACGAAAGGGGCCGCTGCCGGCCCCTTTTTCTTATTCCCCCACATCCAGCAGCAGGCAATCTTCGGGCGGCATGTGGACGTAGAGCGCCTCACCCGGCTCCGCGGCCAGGCGCTCGGTCGCCTGCGCCCGCAGCGTCTGACCTGCAACGGTCAGGAAATACTCGCTGTATGGCCCGAGGAAGTAGGAACTCACCAGCTCCGCCTCGAACACGTTGGGCGCGTCGGGCGCCGTGTTGGACATGCGCACCCGCTCGGGCCGCACGGCCAGGGCCCGGCGTTCTCCGGCCGCAGGCTGATCGTCGGCGCTCGCCTCCATCGCGCCAAGCGAACCGGAAACGGTATGCCGGTTGTGGCCAGCCGGTCCCGTCACGGTGACGTCGAAAAAATTCGTCAGCCCCACGAAATCGGCCACATAGCGGCTGCGCGGCCGCTCATAGATCTCGGCCGGGCTGCCGATCTGGCCGATGCGGCCCTTGTCCATCACGAGGATCCTGCGGCTGATCACCATGGCCTCCGCCTGGTCGTGGGTGACAAAGACTGCCGGCACGCCGATCTTGCGCTGCAGCTCGATCAGCTCGAACCGCATCCTTTCGCGGAGCTTGGCGTCCAGGTTCGACAGCGGCTCGTCGAACAGCAACACGCCCGGCTTCATGATCAGGGCGCGGGCCAGTGCGACGCGCTGCTGCTGACCGCCCGAAAGCTGGTTGGGATAGCGCTTATCAAGTCCGCCCAGGCCGACAAGCTCCAGCACCGCACCGACGCGCCCGGCAATCTCGGACCGCCCAATCCCGCCCTTGACCGAAAGCGGATAGGCCACGTTGTCGGCCACAGTCATGTGCGGCCAGACCGCGTAGGACTGGAACACCATGCCGAAGCCGCGCCGGTTCGGCGGCACGAATATTCCTGCGGCCATGTCGGTCACGGCGGTGTCGCCGAAGAGGATGCGCCCCTCGTCCGGCCGTTCGAAGCCGGCGATGCAGCGCAATGTCGTGGTCTTGCCGCAACCGCTCGGCCCCAGCAGGGACAGGAACTCGCCCGGCTCCACCTCGAAGCTGACGTCGCGGACGACGCGCACCGCCCCATAGGACTTTTCGAGCCCCTCGACCTTCAGCGCTTTTGGGTTCTGTTGGGTCATGTTGTCCTCAGACTTTCAGGTCGGTGTCGATCCGGGCCAGGCGCTTGACCAGGACCAGCATGAACAGGCACAGCACGATCTGGATCACCGCAAGCGCGGACAGCGGGCGGAAGTTGCCGTGTGCCCACAGGTCGTAGATGGCGACCGACAGCACCTCGTTGCTCGGCGAGTAGAGCAGGACCGAGGCGCTGAGCTCGCGCATGAACGAGACGAACAGCATGATCCAGCCCGCCACCAGCCCTGGCTTCAGCAGCGGCAGCGTCACGCGTCGGAAGGTCTGGAACCAGCTGGCGCCGGACGACAGCGACGATTCCTCGAGCTCGGGATGGATCTGAAGCAGCGTCGCCGAGGTCGACCGCACGCCATAGGGGATGTAGCGGGTGACATAGGCGATCATCAGGATCCAGATCGTGCCGTACAGCACCAGCGGCGGCGTGATGTAGGCGCGCAGCAGCGCATAGGCGAGCACCACGCCGGGAAAGGCCATGGGCAGCACCGCCAGATAGTCCAGCGCCCGCCGCCCCGGCACCCGGCTGCGCTGAACCAAGAACGAGATCGCAGCACAGAACAGTATGCCGACGGTCGCACCACCGGTGGCCAGCAACAGGCTGTTCAGCATCGCCCGCTGCGTCATCGGATAGTCGAACAGCACCCACCGGTAATGTTCCAGCGTCAGCTGCGACAGGTCGAAATGCTGCGTCCAGATCGTGCGGACCGACGACAGGATGATCGTCGCGTAGGGCAGCACGACCGAGAGGATGAGATAGCCGAGGCTGAGCGCCAGAGCGACCCACCGCCAGGGTCCGAGCGCCACGCGGCGCGGCCGCGCGCCCTTGCCGCCGACCGTGGTGAACGAGCGGTCGCCCAGGATGCGCCTTTGCGCCCATAGCCCCATCATCGCGATGACCAGAAGCGTCATCGACAGGGCCGAGCCAAGGCCGTAGCGGGGCGGATAGACGGCTTGGGTTTCCCAGATCGCGGTGGTCAGCACGGTGATCCGCGCCGGCCCGCCGATCACCGCCGGAACGCCGAACTGCTCGGCCGCCAGGACGAAGACGAGGAGGCCGCTGCCGATGATGGCCGGCATCACTACGGGCAGCGTCACGCGCAGCGTCGTGCGGGTGAGACCGGCGCCGGAGGCGAACGAGGCTTCTTCCAGCGTCGGGTCCATCGATCGCAGCGCGCCGGCCACGATCAGGAAGACGTAGGGCATCTCGTAGAGGGCCTCGATCATGATGATGCCCCAGAGACCGTGGATGTCGAATAGCGGCGTCCCGAGACCGGTGACAGCCTTCCACGCCTGGTTGATCAGCCCCGTCTCGGGGCTGGCCAGCAGAATCCAGGCGAGACCGCCGATGAACGGTGTCGAGATGAAGGGGACCAGCGCCGCGGCTTCTATCAGTCGGCGCATCGGCATGTCGGTGCGCACGACGGCCCAGGCCATCAGCGTGCCGAAGATGGTTGCCAGCAGCGCGGTGGCCGAGGCGATGATCAGCGTATTCCACAGCGCCGTCAGCGTGCGCGTGCGCGAATAGGCTTCGGCATACCAGCGCAGGGTGAATTCCCCCTCCGGCCCGGTCAGCGAATCCCGGATCAGGATGGCTGCGGGATACAGCACCAGCACCGCCAGGACCATCAGCGCCAGGACCATGACCGGCAGCAGCGGATGCCGCGCCAGCAGGCCGCGCAAAGGTCCCGCTCTGCGCGCGGGCCGCAAGGAATCTTGTTGGACAAGAGCCATCGGATTGCTCCTAGAGGCTGCGGCGGCCTGTCGGGCCGCCGCGGGGATCGTGGCTAGGATGGACCCCAGGGTCCGGCGGGGATCACTTGAACAGTTCGATCCAGGTATCCAGAAGCTCGGACTGTCGGGCGTGGAAGTCGCGCAGGTCGTCGACGCTGGACGCGATGCGCTTGATCTCGCTGATCGGACGCCAACCGCGCGCGTGCTTCATCGGCTCCGCATCGTTACGCATCGACGGCGTATGGAATTCCTGCTGCCACCAGGCCTGCGCCTTGGCCGACAGGGCGAAATCGAGAAACTGCTTGCCGGCTTCCGGATTGGGCGCGCCCTTGGGAATGCCCATGACGACATAGGTCATCGGCACGCCTTCTTCCGGGATCACCAGCTGCAGGTTCGCGCCCGCCTCGATCGCCTCGAAACTTGCGTACTCCAGGCTCATCGGCGACAGCGGCCGCTCGCCTGAGGTCAGGGTCTCGGCCACCGCGCCGGAGCTCTGGCGGATGAGCACGTCCTGCTTGGACAGTTCGACCATGAAGTCCTTGCCGAAATGCTTCATCATCGCGGCGAACCAGTGCATGGCCGAGCCGCTTTCCGTGGCGTCGGCGATGACCATCTTGCCCCGCCATTTGGGGTCGAGAATGTCTTCCCACTTTTTGGGAGCTTCCTCGGCGGGAATGCTGTCCAGGTTGTACGAGATCAGCGGCAAAAGCCCCTTTACCGGGGTCCAGAAGCCGGGGGCGCGGATGTCTTCGGGATAGGCCGCAGCTTCGGGGCTTTCGTACTTTTCGATGAGCCCGCGATCGACCCAGTCCATGAAGATGCCGACGGAAGCATTGTCGATCACCGAACAGCGCAGCTGCCCCGCAGCCAGCTCCGTCTCGAACTTCTGGGTCAGCTTGATGCTGCCGGCGCGGAAGGTCTCCACGGCAATGCCCTTGGCCGCCTGGAACTGCTTGGCCCAGCCGTCCATCGATTCCACGGACGGGGTGCCGTACCATACGAGGGGGCCTCCCTGCGCCTGTGCGCGCGAGACGAACGGCGCCCCCAGCGCTATTCCACCTGCGGCGAGTCCGAGCCCCTGCAGCACGCTGCGGCGGCTGGGCCGCCCCAGCGCAAGGTTTCGGTTCTTGATCAAGTCCGTCATTGCTGTCTCCTCCCGTTATGCCGCCGCAAGTGGCGGTCACCCCCTGTAGAGGGCGATGGCTCAGCCTCCTGCCAGCCTCTGTGGCAGGGCAAGGCTGATCACCCGCTCCTCGGTCATCTCGTGGATGGCGGCGCGCGGACCCTCCCGGCCGAAGCCGCTGTCCTTGGTGCCGCCGTAGGGCATGAGATCGACGCGCGAGGACGAGGTTTCGTTGATGTGAACGCCCCCGACGTCCAGCCGGCGCGCCGCCTGCAGCGCCGTGTCCAGCCGGTTGGTGAACAGGCCCGTCGCCAGTCCGTAGGGCGTGGCGTTCACCCGGGCGATGGCCTCATCGATCGTCGAGAAGCCCTCGATGCACATCACGGGCCCGAAAATCTCGCGGCAGCTGACATCGGCGCGGCGCGGCACGCCCGCCAGAAGCGTCGGCGCCACGACTGCGCCCTCGCGCCGCCCCCCTGCGAGCAGTCGCCCGCCCGCCTCCACGGCTGCGGCGATCCAGCGTTCGACCCGCTCGGCCTCGGCCAGCGAGATCATGGGCCCCGTAAAGCAGCCCGGCGCCGCGGGGTCGCCATGCGGCAGTTCCGCCACCATGGCGGCAAGTCGTTCCGTCACGCCCGCGCGGATTCTCTCGTCGACCAGCAGGATCTGGATTGAGGTACAGACCTGTCCCGCCTTGCGATAGGCGGCCGCCACGACCCGGGGCAGCGCATAGTCAAGGTCGGCATCGTCGCACAGCACCGTGAAGGCGATCGAGCCGAGCTCCATCTGGGTGCGTCGCAGCCCGGCCTGCGCCTGGATCTTCGCCCCAACCTCGGTCGAGCCAGTGAAGGCGATGAAACGCACCCGCGGATCGGCCAGCACGGTGGAGACAGCCTCGCCCCCGCCATGGAACACCTGCAGCAGGCCCGTCTCCAGCCCTGCCTCGTCCAGGCACTGCGCCAGAAGGCAGGCGGTGCGCGGCGTCTGGCTTGCGGGCTTCAGCAGCACTGCGTTGCCCGCCGCCAGGGCGGGACCGATCTTGTGCGCGACCGTGTTCAGCGGCGCATTGAAGGGCGTCACCGCAAGCACGACGCCGACTGGCACCCGGAGGGTGAAGCCGAGCCGTCCGCCCTGCCCCGGCGCGCCGGCCAGCGGCACCATCTCGCCGGAAAGGCGCCGCGCCTCCTCGGCCGAAAGGCGCAGCGTCTGCACGCAGCGCGCAATCTCGTTGCGGCAATCGCTCGTGGCATAGCCGGTTTCGGCCTGCATGACTGCCAGGAAGGCGTCAGCCTTCGCTTCGACCAGGCGGGCCGCCTCCTCCAGGACGCGGCCACGGTCATGCGGACTGTGGGAATTGCTCGCCCGGGCGCCAGATGCAGCGTCGATCATGCGGGCGATCTGTGCGGCCGAGGTGGCAGCCACCTGCGCGATCGGCTCGAGGCGATACTTGTCCAGCACCACGGTCCGCCGCCCATCTCCGGCCACCCAGCCCTCGGCCAGAAGGGAACCGCACACCGGCAGGCCATCTGGGTCCGGCGTTTCGAAGGCATGGATCAAAGGCTCGATCGTCATGGCGGTATCCGTTCGTGCTCCGGACGACACGGCTCGCGCCGCGACCGCCCTCGCTCGGTGTCCTAGCCGGCGTCGTCACGACGCGAAAATACTGTTTTGCGAGGGGTCCATAACGCTAGCGTATGGCAGGACGAGAATGCTCGTCGGGGCGAGTTTCGAAATGCCTTGATTCCGGGAGGAAACCGCCAGAGAAGGAAATCTGGCCAGCAGGAATTTCAATAGCCTGCAGTCGTCGGTACGACCAAACGGGGGGTGGCGGGTGGACGCGCGGCAACTGAAGTATTTTACCAGCATCGTCGAGTGCGCCAGCGTCTCGATGGCCTCGCGCCAGCTGAACGTGGCGCAGCCCGCTCTCAGCCAGCAGATTGCCCGGCTTGAACAGGAGGTCGGAGCACCCCTTTTCCTGCGGTCGAACAGGGGAGTGACGGTCACGGCCAAGGGACTCGCGCTATACCGACATGCGAAGTTCATCCTTCGCCAGTTCGACCGCGCGCTTCTGGCCGCGCAGGAGACCCGCGACGAGGTGTCGGGCCACGTCATCCTCGGCCTTCCGCCGACCACCAACTGCCAGCTGGGCGTGCCTATCGTCGAACGCCTGCAGCGCAGCCACCCCGGCATCACGCTGAACCTCGTCGAAGGCCTGAGCGGCAACTTGCAGACGCAGGCCTTTGCCGGAGAGCTTGACCTGCTGGTCCTGTTCTCGGCCGAGGCCATCCCTGGGTGGCAGCATCTGCCTCTCCTGTGCGAGGAGCTGTTCTTCGTCCATGCGCCGGATGCACGGTTGCTGCCGCAGGACGAAGAGGGGATTACCTTGCGAGAGGTGGCCGACATTCCGCTGCTTCTGCCCAGCCGCGCGCACGGGCTTCGCCGGCGCATCGACATCGAGTTCGAACGCCTCGAACTGAAGGTGCGGCCGGTCGCCGAGATCGATTCGCTCTCGGTTCTCATGCAATGCGTAGGCCGCGGCGTTGGCGGCACGATCAAGCCACGCTCCGCCCTGAACATCCATGGCAGCGCGAACTCGGCGCAATGGACCGCCGTTCCGATCCGCGACTGCCGGCTCGAGCGGATCAACTACCTGTATGCCCGTCCGCCCGAAGAATCGTCGGACGCCAGCGCCATCGTTGCGCAGGAAATCCGCAATCTGGTCGCCGACCTGATCGGCAGCTTCAAATGGCAAGGTGTCAGCTCGATCCCCTAGCGGACCGCCTCGAGTGGACATTCGCGAGGCTGTGCTTTCGAAGGCCATCTAAAAGCCCGTGCAACGCTCGCGATTTGCCAACGGCAAAGAGCCGTCACAGCCGCAGGTGCACGTCTAGCGTTCCGCAAAAACGACGGCTCGCTTCTTCCTAAGATAAGACGCTTTGTCTCTTGCGGGTCCGGATGGCGAACCCTTCGGTGAACCAGCTATAGATCGGGGCGAGGAGATCGCGGGCGCGCAGCCTCTCGCCGCGTTCGCCCCACAGCCATGCGAGGTCGCGCGCCGCCCGCAACTCCAATGACGGCGACTCCTGATCCCGAGCTAGCGGAGCGCTCGGTTTAGGTCTGCTTCCGCCGTCTCGACGGCATCGGCCGACGCGCGAAGGGCGATCAAGGCCCTCAGCCGGTGGAGGTCCGGCAGAAACGCCATTTCGCGGCCCTTGGAGGAAACCAATGGCAGAGAAACCCAAAGGCAGCAGCGACAAGAAGTCCGGCGAATCCAAGAGCGGTTCGTCTGGTTCGAAAGGTTCGGGCAGCGGTTCGAAGACCTCGGGCGGCGGTTCGGGGAGCTCGAGCGAATCGAAAAAGAAATAGTCAGCCTCTCATATTCCACGGGTGGGTGGGATCCAGCGGGCGCCCCTAGCGTCACTGCCGTTTGTCACCCGCCCGTGCTCCTCGCGCTGCTTTACGATGTCGTGGTCGTCGTGGCAGAGCGGCTGCCAGTTCGATCTATCCCAGAACAGCGCCTCGTCGCCCCGGTGCGGGAAGATGTGGTCGACGACCAGGCCGATCCAGCGCAGGTTCGTCTCAGGCGTCCCATCCAGCTGCTTCTCAATCGCCTCGGCCGCCGCAAAGGCCGACATTCCGAGTTCGAGCAGAACGACCTTCATCGCATCGGCCGCGCCGTCGAGCGACAGCACCGCCTGTCCATCTCGGTCAGCTTTTCCGTGCCACCGATGAACGACAGCGCCATCCGCTTGGCGGCCTCGGTGACCTCGGCGAGTGTCCGGTCTGCCGTTTCGCGTGCGTCAGCGACTTCCTGCTCCAGCGTTCCTGACCGTAATTGTCGATCCACCATTTCTTGTTCGTCTCGTTGAGCGGTGAATTGACCGCCTCTTCCCCGAAGAAGCGCACATCGGCGATGAGGCCGCGCACCTCTTCGCGCATCTCCTCAACCGCGCGCTGGCCCTGCAGGTGGGGGTCGTCCTCGCCGCGGCCGGAACGGTAGGCATTCAACATGCCCTCGAAACCGTTCTCGAAATCCGTGCGCAGGCGTGTCAGGTAGAGATGGTAGGAGTTCTGGAGCCTCTTCACGAGGTCCATGTCGCGGGCTTTCCAGGCTCTTGTTCACCTCGGTCAAATAGTCGTCGAGACGCGTCTGATTGTTGCCGACACCCCTTCCCTCGCCAACCGCCAGCAGTTGCTCGATGGCATGCATCTGCTTTTCGAGTTCTTTTTGCGCCGCCTTCACCTTCTTGCGCGCACCCAGTATGGCGCCGATCAGGCCGGCCGCAGCGCCGATGAATGCGCCAATGACAGGAAGCGCCAAGCTGGTCATACCGAGGGTCGCGGCAATGCTCGCGCCAGCGCCCCAGCCCTGCAGGCCGCCGCCCAACGCACCCATGCCGGCGTTGCCAGACTGATAGCCCATCGAAAAGCCGCCGAGGCCAGCGCCGAGCAATCCGAATGCAGCCTGACCGAACCCGCCGCCGCCTTGCGCTCCTGCGATGCCGCGACTTCCTGTCCGGCTTTAATCAACCCTCCCTCAACGCCTCACTGCGTACCCGCGGTAGCGCCGGTTTTCACTGCGTCGGACATCTGCCCCATCGCGGAATTGACCTTGGCGACGTATTCGCGAACAGTCGTTCCGAGACTGTCGCTGGCATTCCCCGCCGCCGCCATGGAGCGACCGGAGAGCCAAGCCGACGCCACATCGTGCCAGTTGCCGAACTTCTGGAACAGCTTCGCCATCTGCTTGGACGCAATGAGGCCCTGCAGCGCCGCGTCCTTCAGGAACTCGCCAGCGTTTACGAACCTGCCAAGTGCCTGCTGCGACCACGCTGGTAGGTTGGCCTCCATGATCTGATAACCACCCAGCGCCCGGCCATAGCGGGGATGGGTAGGGCCTACAGCGCCGTAGTTTCCGCTGCTTTCGACCGTGCGGATCGCCTGCATGAAAGCCTGAAGTTGCCGGTCGAAACCCTCTGTGAGAGCTGGGGTGATCAGGAATACGCCCGGGGCGCAAAACAACGTCGTCAAGGCGCTCTCAGCCATGCTCGCATGGGCGATGGACGCACAACTGGTCGCGCTCAACCCGTGCACCGGCATCTCGCGCCTCAAGGCTGGCGAGGGCTTCCACACGTGGACACTCGTTGAAGTGGAGCAGTACGAGGCTCGTCATCTGGCCGGAAGCAAGGCACGCCTAGCTCTCCACCTCGGCCTCTTCACTGGCTTGCGCCTGTCAGATATCGACATCGTCGGCCGCCGGCATGTGAAGGACGGCTGGCTGAAGATCAGGCCAGGAAAGACGGCAGGTTCATCTGGCGTGACCGTCGAAATTCCCGTGCTCTCCGAACTGCAGACGACGATCGACGCGACGCAAACAGGCGACCTTGCTTTCCTGGTCACGGACTGGGGACGGCCTTTTTCCGTCGACGGTCTCGGAAACAAGATGCGCCAGTGGTGCGACCAGGCCGAGCTGTCCCACTGCACCATGCACGGACTGCGAAAGGCAGGCGCAACGATCGCTGCTGAGAACGGCGCGACTGACGACGAGTTGATGGCAATTTTCGGTTGGACGACGAAACCAGACCACGCTCTACACGCGCCAGGCCAGCAGGAAACGCCTCGCAGCGGGCGTCATGCACAAGCCCCACGAGAACCGATCTCCTCCTGAACCGTGCCGAGAACTTCGTAAGGCGAAGGTTGCCTTCCCCCCGTGGAGGTGCCGCTTTTTCACGCATGCGTAGAATGCGTGCAGTAACGCGGAGCTAAGCCGTGGGCGGTTGACGGCGCAAGCACATCTCGTGTTAATGATGACCACTCATTAGCGCAGGAGATGGCACGTGCCCAAGCTGGCAGGAAAGACTGCGCTCGTCACGGGCGGGGCGCGCGGGATCGGACGTGCTTTAGCCCTCAAGCTCGCCGCGGAAGGCGCGCATCTGGTCATCAACGACTTGGATGCCGCGCCGCTGGCCGAGACCGGCGCGGAGATCGAGACGCGCGGCGGAACGGTTGCGACACTGGCCGGAAGCGTCACCGAGGACGGCTTCGCCGAGAGCTTCGTGGACCTCGCCCTGCAGCGCTTCGGGGGCATCGACATCATCGTCAACAATGCGGGCTATACTTGGCTCGGCACAGCGGCGCAAACCAGTGACACCCAATTGGAGGCTATGCTCAGGGTGCATGTCATGGCGCCTTTCCGCTTGCTGCGCGCCGCGCACGCTCCAATCCGGCAAATGCATGAACGCGAAAGGGCGGAAGGGCGGGAGGTGTTCCGCAAGGTGGTCAACATCTCGTCCATGGCTGGAACGGGCGGCGTTGCGGGGCAGTTCGCCTATTCCACCGCCAAGGCCGGACTGATCGGCGTCACCCGGACCCTGTGTCGAGAGTGGGGGCGCCTCAAGGTCAACGTCAACTGCGTCGCTTATGGCCTGATCGAAACTCGGCTCAACATGCTGCGCGAAACCGGCGGCAACGTTGTCCGCATTGAGGGGCACGAAATTGAACTCGGCCTGTCGCGCAGGTTCAAGGAAAACACCGAGGCGATGATCCCGCTGGGTCGCATCGGTACTGCCGAGGAGGCGGCAGACGGCGCCTACCTCTTCTGCATTCCCGAATCGAACTACGTCAGTGGCCAGGTTGTCACCGTGTCCGGCGGACTGTCCATCTAGACGAAGACCTCAGGCAACACTGCGCCATCATATAATTAGCAGAACTCAATAAAGCACCGCATGTCAATCACTCCCAAGACTGCCCCTGCCTTGCGCGCTCCATCCTCGCTAGAAGCCCAGGGATGGACCCGTCCACTCGCATCGAACTTTCTCGATCACGTCGGTCCGATCTGGATGAAGCCCGGCGAAGACGGGTTTCGCGTGGGTTTCGTGGTCGAGGAAAAACACGACAACACGCAGCGTCGCTCGCATGGCGGAATGATCATGACGCTCTGCGACGACGGAATGGGCCATGCTGCGCAGGCCGCCCGCAAGGGCGAGCAACTCTTCACCGTCGCCTTCGATTGCCAGTTCATCTCCGGCGCGCAGCACGGCGAGTTCGTCGAAGTCGTTTGCGAGGTAGTGAGGTCGACCCGCTCTCTCGTCTTCATGCGTTCCACCTGCCTCGTCGGGGACCGGGTGGTGGCAACCGCATCCGGCATTTGGAAGGTTCTATCGAAATGACCATCGACCAACAGAGGCTCGCCAACTGGCACTTTCCGGAGAAGGTTCAGAGCTATGACTGGAAGGATACCGCGCTGTACGCGTTGGGGATCGGGCTGGGCGCCGATCCGATGTCGCGCGATGAACTCAAATTTGTCTACGAACCGTGGTTGCAGGCATTGCCGACCATGGCCGCAGTCTTGGCTGGACCGGGTTTCTGGATCCGGGATCCGGCCACCGGGATCGACTGGGCCAACTCGCTGCACGGCGAGGAAGAGATCGTCCTGCACCGCCCCCTGCCTGCGACCGGCACTATCGTTGGGCGCATGCATGTCGAGAGCCTCATCGACAAGGGCCCCGGCAAGGGCTCGCTGCTCACAACCTGCAACGACCTATACGATGCACGGACCAACGAACACATCGCTTCGGTCTACGCAACCGCCTTCAATCGCACCGACGGGGGCTTCGGCGGGCCGGGCGGCTCGCGGCCGCCCGTGCATCCTACGCCCGACAGGACACCCGACCACATCGTCGACCTACCGACATTGCCGCAAGCGGCCCTGCTCTACCGCCTCAACGGCGACGACAATCCGCTGCATGCCGAGCCGGAGGTCGCAGCTGGAGCCGGCTTCACGATGCCGATCCTGCACGGCCTCTGCACGTTCGGCGTGGCGGGCCACGCGCTGCTGAAAGCAGTGTGCAGCTACGATCCCGCGAAGATCAAATCGATGCGAGTCCGCTTTTCCGCACCGGTCTATCCGGGAGAGACAATCCGCACCGAGATATGGGACGCAGGCGAGGACCGCATCGCCTTCAGGTGCAGCGTTCTGGAACGCCGGAGTCCGGTCATTACCGGGGGCTTGATGCGAATGCGCCGGTGATGCGGACCGGTTTCGCCATCCGGGAAGGGCAGAGCCGGCGCGGATGAAATTGTCATACAACGCGTCACGATGGTGGCGGTCTACACCCTCGTCACCGCGTCTTTCAACATGGTCCACTGCCCGACCAACATCTTCAACTTTGGCCAAGGCGACCTGCAGGGCCGTTCGCTGTAGCTCGCGCCTAAGATACCAACCTGCCCGTGCCTCTCCGTCCCGTCGGTGGCCGGCTTGATTGCCGCAGCGCCAGTGCCGATCGGCAGCAATGATATGCTCTTCCTGCTGACAAGCCTAGAGAGGGCGCGGCTGGAGGACGGCCATGCGCTGTCTCCGGTCTTGCCGAGAAGGCGAACCTGCCGGCCGGCTCACTGTCTGGCGGGTAGCAGCAGATGCTGGCTATCGGCTAGGCGCTGATGCGCTCGCCCAAGGTTGTCATGCTGGATGAACCCTCTCTCGGTCTGGCACCGATCGTCATCGACGAAGTGTTCGACGTGCTGCTGACGCTGAAGAAGCGCGGTGCGGCGATCCTGCTGGTGGAGCAATTGGTCGAGCGCGCCCACGACATCGCCGATCATGCCTATGCCATGATCTCTGGAAGGATCGCCGGCGACGGGCCGACCGCGCACTGTGCGGCAGGGATCTGGTCCGCAGGGCCTATGCCGGCGGCTGATCCGCGGCCGCGAGCGTCTCCTTTAGGCTTGCCTCGTTGATGAGCATGACCGCCACCAGCCGGTCGGTTCCCGCTTCATACAGGCTGGTCCGGATCCACATGCTTTCAGTGCGCCTGCTGCCTGAAAAGGCGATCACTTCCTGGTCGATCTCGTAGGCCTGGCCGACGAAGAGCGGTCCCTCGACATACCGGATCTCCTGGTCGGCGATCAGCCGAACCACCTGCTGAGGTACACAAAAAGGCGGCGTTTCGTCCGTGTACTTCATCAGCACGCTGGCCATCTCCAGCGGAATGATCGGGTGCCCCCAGGGGGAGGTTCCACCGGGTTCATACCAGGGCGACGGCTCGGTGATCGCCGCCAGCTTGTCTTCAAGTGTGAACGGATAAAGGCTCCCCATCGTCTTGCCAAAGGGCATCACGACCAGCCGCCTACCGCTGCGCATCCCAACCTTGATGTCACGCAGGATGACGCGTTCGGGCAGCCGGCGCAGGTTGGCCAACCGCCGTTCCAGCTCGCTGGGGCCGCCATCGGGCGCGAGCGAGACATCACCCTCCAGGATTGTCGCACCCCTGTCGTTGACCATACGGATGCGCGCGATCCTCGCGCCGGTCGGCGGCAGCGCGAGGCACGCGCGAACGGCGTCGCCGTCGTAGACAGGCTCACGGAAGTGAACGGAGATGCAGCCACGCTCGTGCCAGACCCTGCCCCAGAGTGCGGCGCAAAGCGGCACGAACTGGCTGAAATGGGTCGGCCCCTCGATCGTGCCCGACCGAAATCCCAGCGCCCGCGCCGTGCCTTCGTCGTGGATCGTGGCATGGCCGCCATAGGATTGGTTATGCAGCATCTGGCGCGGCCTGCGCCATGGGCCGACGATCTCGCCGGCGATCGTCTCGATCGGCGTGTCGAACCCCTCCGGGCGCACCATGTCACCAGGCATCCACGTACGGCCGCTTCTTGCCATGACTGCGCCCGGCAGTGCGCTTTGCGGTGCGGATGCCGTGCATGATCCAGCGCCGCGTCTCGGCAGGATCGATCACGTCGTCCAGTTCCATGAACGTTGCGGCGTTCATCGCCTTGCCCTGTTCGTACATTGCGTTGACATATTGCTTGAAGGCGGATTCGCGTGCCGCAGGATCTTCAATCGCTTCCAGTTCCTTGCGATAGGCCAGCCGAACCGCTCCCTCCAGCCCCATGGGCCCGACCTCCCCAGTCGGCCAGGCAATCGAGAACATTGGCACCGAGAAGGATCCCGCCGCCATCGCCACCGCGCCCAGTCCATAGGCCTTGCGAAGGATTACGGAGAACATCGGTACGTCGAGGTTGGCGCCGATGATGAAGAGCCGGGAGAAATGACGCACCGTCGCGGTCTTTTCCGATTCCGGTCCGACCATGAAGCCGGGCGTGTCACAGAGCGACAGGATCGGGATGTCGAAGGCGTCGCAAAGCTGCATGAAGCGGGCGGCCTTATCGGCTGCCGGCGCGTCGATCGCTCCGCCCAGATGCATCGGATTGTTGGCGATGACGCCGATCTGATGCCCCTCGACACGCATCAACGCTGTGATCATGCCAGCGGCGAAACCGCTGCGCAGCTCGAGCAGCGAGCCAGTGTCCGCCAGCGTCTTCAGGACCACGCGGATGTCGTAGATCCGCAGCCGGTTCTCCGGCACTGCGCGGCGCAGATCGCGCTGATCTGGGCACGTCCAATCGTCCAGCTTTCCCTGGAAGAAGGACAGATAATGCTTGGCAGCGCGCACTGCATCCGCCTCGTCGTGCACCAGCAGATCGATCACGCCGTTTGCCCCCTGCACCGAGACCGGCCCCACCTCGTCGGCGCTCACCGCGCCGAGACCACCGGCCTCGATCATGGCGGGTCCGGCCATGCCGATGCTCGAATTACGGGTGGCGATGACGACGTCGCAACTACCCAGCAGCGCGGCGTTGCCGGCAAAGCAGCGGCCGGAATTGATGCCGATCAGCGGAACCTTTGCGCTCAGCCGACCGAAATGCCAGAAGGTGCGCATGTTCAGGCCTGCGACACCGACATAGTCGGTGTCGCCCGGCCGGCCGCCGCCGCCTTCGGTGAACATCACCACCGGGGTTTCGTGAAGCTCGGCGAGCTCGAACATCCGGTCCTTCTTGGCATGGGCCTGGAAACCCTGCGTGCCCGCAAAGACGGTATAATCGTAGGCGAGCACCGAGCAGCGGGTCTTGTCCTCGGCAAAAAGGTCGCCGTTGATGGTGCCCATTCCCGCGATCATGCCGTCGGCAGGACTGACGCGTTTCAGCTCCTCCATCGGCCGACGCCCTCGCTGAAGCGCCAGGATAAGGCCGCCATACTCGACGAAGGTTCCGGGATCGCACAGATCCTCGACATTCTCGCGCGCGGTGCGTCCGCCTTTCGCGTGACGGCGCGCGACCGCATCAGGACGCGCGGCATCCGTCAGCTCGTACTTGCGCTGCACCAGGTCGGCAAGATCGGCTCGGATCTCGTCCGGGTCGAAGTCGTCGGCTTCCGTGTCCTCGTGCGCAGCGCCCTCGTCCGGCGTGATGAAGGCGACGGTATCGCCAAGCTTGACCACGTCGCCGGCGACGACGGGGACGGTCCGGACGACGCCCGCCGCCTCTGCTCGGATCACCAGCTCCGACTTCATCGCCTCGACAACCAGCAGTTCGCTGCCGCGCTGTACGAAGCTGCCCGGCTCGACGAGCACGCTGACGACCAGGCCGGGCATCGGTGTTGCGATGGCAACCGCATCGGCCGGCGCGTCCACCGCCTTTCGCGGTCGGTCGGTCGCCGTCGACGCGGCAGTGACGGGAAAGTGCCTCACGGCGTCTTGCGGAGACAGAACCGCAAGATCCGCGATGTACCGCTCGACGAAACGCGTATCGACGCGATCGGCGGCGACCTCGGGGTGCGCAACAACATTCTTCAGGAAGCCGATGTTGGTGTCGACGCCGGCGATGCGGAATTCCGAAAGTGCCCGGCCGGCGCGCCGCAGCGCTTCTGCATAGCCTTGTGGCGAATGCGCGACGACCTTGGCGATAAGGGAATCGAAACCGGTATTCGTTTCGTATCCCGCGTAGCCGAATGTATCGACGCGCACCCCCGGGCCGCCCGGCAGATCGAACGCATCGAGCCGGCCGGCCGAAGGCAGGGCCTGCCCGTCTGGCAGCATCGTCTCCATATTGACGCGAAGCTGGATCGCCACGCCGCGAGGCGGCATCGGCTCGGTGTCGAGACCGGCATCGGCGAGCGACGCGCCCGCCGCCAGCAGCAGTTGCGCCCGCACAAGATCGACGCCGGTTACCGCCTCGGTGACCGTGTGCTCTACCTGCAGGCGCGGGTTGCATTCGATGAAGATGAAGTCAGTGGCGGCATCGCCTCCCTCCGACACCAGGAACTCGAACGTGCCGAGCGCAAGATAGCTCGCGCGCCTGGCCATCGTCAGTGCGGCATCGATGACGCGCTGCCGCAGAGCCGGTGCAAGTCCCGGGCTGGGTGCAATCTCGACCAGCTTCTGATGCCGCCGCTGGAGAGTGCATTCGCGCTCCCATAGATGCGTCACGTTGCCCCTACCGTCGCCTGCGACCTGCACCTCGATGTGGCGGGCGCGCGGAATGAGGCGCTCCACATAGACCGAACCGTCACCAAACGCAGCAAGCGCCTCCGAGCGGCAGCGTTCCATCGCAGCGTCGAGATCGTAGACCTGGGTGACCAGGCGCATGCCACGCCCGCCGCCACCGGCGACCGCCTTCACCAGGACACCCTCGCCGGGCTTCAGCGACGCAAAATAGGCATGCGCTTCCGCGGGCGTGGTTGCGCCCGTGGTGCCGCCCGCCACCGGCACACCCGCCTCGCGCGCCAGCGCCTTCGCCTTCAACTTGTCTCCGAACAGATCGAGCAGATCGGCGGACGGGCCGACAAACGTTATCCCGGCTTCCGCCAGAGCCCGAGCAAACGCCGGGTTCTCAGACAGGAAGCCGTAGCCGGGATGCACCGCATCGCAACCAGCCCGCTGCGCGACGGCGACCAGCTGCGCGATGTCGAGATATGCCGCAGCACCTCTTCCCTCCAGCCGGATCGCACTGTCCGCATGACGCACATGCAGTGATGCTTCGTCGTCCGGCGCATGGACGGCGACGGTTTCCACGCCAAGGTCGGCGGCAGCGCGGGCGATGCGGATCGCGATCTCGCCGCGATTGGCGATCAATAGTCTCTTGAAGCTCATGCGCGTTGTCTGCCCCTCACCACCAAGCTTTTCCCGCCTGACGAGGATGCCCGCCTTTTCTCTGTCCCACGTGTCGGCCGTGATCCCCTCTGACCGGACGAGGTGCTTCTGCACTTTCTACGTCGGCGCGATCCCGAATGTCGTTTCCTTCATGACTTCCTCCCTTGATCATCTCGGCATGCAATCGTGCTAGCGGGCACCTCGCATCTCGTCGCGCGCCCGATCCCAGCGTTCGTTGTCCCAGGTGAACAGCGGCCGGGTGGCGAAGCCGTTGGCGCCGCCCAGCCAGCGTCCGCCGTCGATGACGATGCATTCCCCGGTGATGTAGCTGGCGGCATCCGACATGATGTAGCTGGCGAGGTTGGCCAGTTCGGCATGGTCGCCCATCCGCCGCGCGGGAATTTCGTTGTGCAGCGGCTCCGAGATTGCGCCTTCGGGATACATGCGGTCCCAGGCGCCGTCGGTGTGAAAATACCCCGGAGCGATGGCAGCGGTGCGGATGTGCTTGGGTCCCCATTCGACCGCGAGCGTGCGCATCAGTGCGAGCACGCCAGCCTTGGCGGCGGCCGACGGCGCCGTGAAGGGCTGTCCGGTCCATGCCGCCGTGGTGACGATGGACAGAATGTTGCCGCCAAGCCCTGCTTCGATCCAGCGGCGCCCGGCGGCAAGCGTGCAATAGGCCGTCCCGCCCAGCACGATGTCGGTCACGGCGTCGAAGGCGCGCGACGACAGCCGCTCGGTCTGGGCGATGAAGTTTCCGGCGGCGTTATTGAGTAGCGAGGTCAGCGGCCCGTCGGCCCAGATCTCGTCGAATACCCGCTCGACCATGTCCGGGTCGCGCACGTCCAGTCGCTTCGTATGTACCTTGCGGCCGGAGCGGGCGGATATCTCGGCCGCTGTTTCCTCGAGAACGGCCTCCCGGCGGCCGGCGATGATGACGACCGCCCCCAGTTCGGAAAAGCGCGACGCCATGCTCTTGCCAAGCCCGGTCCCGCCGCCGGTGACGAGTATCCGCTTGCCGTCCAGAAGATCATCCTTGAACATGCGCCTTCTCCCTAGTGTCCCGTGAACGCTGCCGGCCGCCGCCCGCGGAAGGCAGTCAGCCCCTCGGTGTGGTCGGCGCTGATGAAAAGCCTTGAAGCGCAGTCCTTCTCAAAGCCCAGGGCGCGCTCCAGTCCCAGGCCTGTGTAGGATTTGAGAAGAGCTATCGGCAGCGGCGCATTGCGCGCCGCGGCGGCGGCCTCGCCGATCGCCTCCTCCAGTGCAGAACCCGCCTTCACCAGGCGATCGACCAAGCCCTCGGCCAGCGCCTCGTCGGCGTCGTGAGTTTCACCCATCACCATCAGCCGGCGCGCCCTCGCCGCGCCGACGCGCGCGGCGAGCATGTGCGACAAGCCGACATCCGGCAGGACCGCGATCCGGTCGAAGCCGTAAACGAGGCGGGCATCGCTGCCGACGACGACCCTGTCACAACAACAGGCCAACGCCATGCCGCCGCCGATCGCCCAACCTTCAACCGCCGCCACGGTTGGCTTGGAGAACGCGGCAAGCCGGCGCGTCAGTCGCGCCATGTGATCGAAATGCTCGCGCCAGTCGCCTGCCGCGCGGGCCCGCATGTCGGCAAAATCTCCGCCGGAGCTGAATATCGACGATGTTCCGCTGACAACGACTGCGCCCAAGGTTCCGTCATCGGCCGCGGTGTCGAGAGCGTCGGCAAGACTTTCCGCCAGAAGGCGCGAGATCGCATTGCGTGTATCGGGCGCATCGATGATGGCGACGAACACCGCCCCGCTGCGGCCGATCCGAAGGCCGTTGCCAGCATCCGCCAGGTCAAGGTGCGGGGCGACCGCCATCCTCAACGCCCCGTGAACTGCGGTTGACGCCGTTCCTTGAAGGCGGCGACACCCTCTGCGTGGTCTTCGCTGGTGAAGAGCATCGAGGCGCAATCCTTCTCGAAGGCCAGCGCCCGCTCCAGTCCGTCGGTGGTGAACGATTTGAGATAGCCGATCGGCAGCGGCGCCGCCCGCGCGACATCTTCGGCCGCGGCGAGAGCGGTTTCGAGGACGGAGCCGGCCGGCGCGATCCTGTCGACGAGGCCGTCGGCCTTCGCGCCGGCGGCGTCGAACATCTCGCCCCAGATCATGATCTGGCGAGCCCGTACCACGCCGACCCGGACCGGTAAGGTATAGATTAGCCCCATGTCCGGCAGCACGCCGACGCGGTCAAAGCCGTAGGCGAAACGCGCCTTCTCGTCCGCCACGATGAGATCGCAGCAACAGGCAAGCGAAAGGCCGGCGCCGACCGTCCATCCTTCCACCGCCGCGATGATCGGTTTCGGATACGAAATCATCCGGCGGGCCAAGCGGATCACATGGTCGAAATGCTCGCGCCAGCCCGCCAGTCCGCGTGCCTTCATGTCGTCGAAATCGCCGCCCGCGCAGAAGTTTCCTCCCGCTCCGGTGATGACGATGGCCCGGATATCCGGGTCCGTGCCGGCCTCGTCCAGCCTGGCCAGAATGGCGGCGCACATGGCGCGCGAGATCACGTTGCGCTTGTGCGGAATATTCAGCGTAAGCACGAGCGCAGACCCGTGCCGGATTGCGTCCAGCATTCGAATGACCTTGTCGTCGGAGCGCTTGGCCGGCGCCGCCCATCGGTGCCGGCTAAAAGATCAGGCAATCCTCGATTGGCCCGCCTGCCAGTAGGGCGCGCGCAGAGCACGCTTCAGGATCTTCCCGGGACCGGCCAGCGGAAGCGGTTCCGTCCGGAATTCCACCGAACGCGGGCACTTGTAGCCGGATATATGCCTGCGGCTGTGCTCGATGATCTCGCTCTCGGTCGCGTGTTGGTCCTTGCGCAGGATGATGACGGCGTGGACGGCCTCGCCCCATTTTTCGCTCGGAATGCCGATGACGGCGACCGTGGCAACGGCAGGATGACGCGCGATCGCATTCTCGACCTCGCTTGAGTAGACGTTTTCACCGCCGGTCACGATCATGTCCTTGATACGATCGACGAGAAAGACGAAGCCGTCTTCGTCGAGGTAACCGGCGTCACCGGTCCGGATCCAGCCGTCGACCATAGCCGCTGCCGTCTCGTTGGGCTTGCGCCAGTAGCCGCTCATCATATGCGGGCCGCGCACGCAGACCTCGCCGATCTCGCCAGCCGGAAGTTCTTTGCCATCTGGATCGCAGACCATGATCTCGCTGCAAAGGCCGGCATATCCCGCCGACCGCAGTCGCTTTGCGCGCTCGCCGGTCGTCACGTGGTCCTCTGGGCGAAGGCTGGAGATGTAGGGAGCAAGCTCTGTCTGGCCGTAGCCCTGCTGAAGGTTGACACGTGGCAATTTCGCCAGCGTTTCCTCGATCTGGGCAGCCGACATTGGCGCACCGCCATAGATCAGCGTCTGCAACGACGAGACGTCGTAGCTTTCGAAGTCGGGCTGGTCGAGGAGCATCCGCACCATCGTCGGCACGAGCTGTGTGTGCGTGATCTTCTCGTTCTGGATCGTCTGCAGGATCTGGGTCGGATTGAACCCGGGCAGGAAGACATGCGTGCCGCCGGCGATCGTCGTGGCAAACAGCACGGCCGACCCGCCCGAATGGAACAGCGGCATGGCATGGAGGAAGATCGTATCGCGCGACGCGATATGGGCGTAGTCGATGCTGAGCGCGACCGAACTCGCCCATACTGCCAGATGCGACAGCATCACGCCCTTTGAGAGGCCGGTGGTGCCGCCAGTGTAGCAGATAACCGCCAATGCTTCGGGCGGCACCGGGGCCGCCGGCACCGGCGCATTGTCCGCGAGCAGGCGTTCATAGGTGATCAGCTCCTGCGATCCTGCGACGGGCTCACCAATGAAGACGACGTGCTTCAAGCCTTTCCAGCGCTCGCGCAGACCCGCGAGATGCGGCAGGAAGGTGGCATCAATGAACAGGACGTCCGGCTCGGAATCGGTGAGGCCGTAGGCGAGTTCCTCGAAACTCCATCGCGTGTTGAGAGGCACCGCCACGGCACCCGCCCACAGGGTGCCGAAATAGGCTTCCATGTAGCGCGACGAGTTGAGCGCCAGGATGGCGACGCGATCGCCGACATTGATACCCAGCGCGCCGAGACCGGCCGCCAGACGTGCAACACGATCGTTGACCTGCGACCAGTTCCGCCTCTCCGCCCCATCCACGACGGCCAGACGCTTGGCCGCCAATTGTCCCATACGCCTCAAGGGCTGCGTCAAAAGCATGCTACTCCTCCCCCAGTCTGCAGCGGCATCTGCGTGCCATGTGATCGAGACGGCGTCCAGCGTGTAGCCGCCGGCTCAACCTGCCATGTTCTCGATCAGGCCGGCCATCCCCTGGCCGCCACCAATGCACATCGTGATCACCGCGTATCGCTGCCCTGTCGCCTTCAGGTGATCGATCGCCGTCATCATCATGCGCAATCCGGTTGCACCGGGCGGATGGCCGAGCGAGATGCCGCCGCCATAGAGATTGGTCTTGTCGCGGGAGACGCCGAGTTCGCGTTCGGCATGGATGTTGACTGCGGCGAATGCCTCGTTGATCTCGAAATAGTCGACGTCGTCCGCCGTCATCCCGAACTTCGCGAGCAGCTTGCGCGTCGCGGGCACGGGTCCGATGCCCATGATCTCAGGCGGCACGCCGGCGACAGCCCAGCCGAGCAGCTTCGCGTCAGGCGTGATCCCGAGATCCTCGGCCACGCCCCGTTCGGCGACGACGATCGCGGCCGCGCCGTCCGTGACACCGCTGGAACTGCCGGGCGTTATGCGTCCGCCTTCCTTGCGGAAGACAGGCCGGAGCGATGCAAGCTTCTCGGCGGTGATACCGAAACGAGGAAACTCGTCGCGCTCGAGCATGCGTGGAGACTTGCGGTCGGGAACCTCGATGGGCACCACCTGCTGCCCCAGGAAGCCGCTCTCGATTGCGGCCTGCGCACGGCGCTGGCTCATCAGCCCCCAAGCGTCCATTTCCTCGCGACTGTACCCGAATTTCTCCGCCACGTTCTCGGCCGTGGATCCCATGAGCTCGCCGGAAAAGCCGCAGCGATAGATGACATCGGCGCCGTCCTCGAGTGCAACGTGGCCCTTCGTGTCGCCCCACCGCATCGTGCGCGCCACATAGGGAATGCGGCTGAAGTTCTCGCCGCCGGCCGCAATGCCGACCTTCGATTCGCCGGACATGATGTTTTCGGCGGCGGTGGTGATGGCCTGGAGACCCGACGCGCAACCGCGGTTGACACCCATTGCACCCGACTCGACTGGCAGGCCGGCCCGTACCGCTATGACCCGGCTGACGATCGCCGCCTCGGCATCGACGGGCGTGACATTGCCGAAGACGAGATTGTCTATGTTCTCGGCCTTGATGCCGGCCCGCTCGATGGACGCCTTCACGGCATGAATGCCGAGCGTCTGAAGCGGTACGTCGCGCAGGCTCTTGCCGAAATCCCCGAAAGGTGTGCGGGCGCCGCCCGCCAATACGATCTCAACCATGTCAGTCCTTCTTGCGTCGACAAGAGCTGTGCCGCCCTCGCCCCACGTGCCGTCTCCAGTCGTTAATGTGTATCGCTCACTAACGGGCTGTCAACGCATCGATCAGAACATTCGATCCTGCGGAACGCGCGACGGCGATTCTACACATATCTAGACAACAGGGATCGACCGTCCGGCTACGCGCCCCAGCGCATGCCTATAGAGGCGAGGTATTTCCTGCACAAATGCGGCCTTCGCGCGTCATGCCGGGCTTGACCAGGCGCGACAACGAGCCGTTGAACCGCAGATGGTCGAGCGACGCCGCTTCCGACACGCGAGCTTGGCATCGAAAGCGCGAATTGACCACTCGACCGTCCCATGTAATGAGTTCTGTTTATTAGATTGGGATGAGAACGAGGCATGCCATGGACATAAGGTTCGACGGGCGGGTGGCGATCGTCACGGGAGCGGGAAACGGCCTCGGTCGCGCCCATGCGCTCGCACTTGCCGAGCGCGGAGCCAAGGTGGTCGTCAATGATTTCGGCGGCAGCGGACAGGGCGCAGGACGCTCGTGCGACGTTGCCGAATCCGTCGCCGAGGAGATCCGCTCAGGCGGGGGCGAGGCGATTGCCGATCCGGCAGACGTGTCGCAGGAAGAGGAAGTCAAGGACATGGTCGCCAAGGCGATGGATCGCTGGGGACGAGTCGACATCCTTGTCAACAATGCCGGCATCACCCGCGACAAGTCGTTCGGCAAGATGGACATCGCCGATTTCCGCAAGGTTGTCGACGTGCATCTGCTCGGTACCACCCTCTGCACCCACGCAGTGTGGAACATCATGCGCGACCAGAACTACGGCCGGGTTCTGATGACCTCCTCGACCTCGGGCCTCTACGGCGCGTTTGCCCAGGCCGCCTACGCCGCCGCCAAGTCCGGCATGCTCGGCCTGATGAATGTGCTGCATATCGAGGGCGCAAAACACGGGATCCGCGTGAACATGCTGGCCCCTTGGGCCGCGACGCGACTGACCGCAGGTCTCCTGCCGCAGGAAGCGCTCGACCTGATGGGGCCGGAGTCGGTGACGCCCGGAGTGCTGTTTCTGGTCAGCGAGGACGCACCGGCCCGCATCATCATGAGCGCCGGCTCCGGGTGTTTCGCGCGCATTCGCCTGCTGGAATCCGATGCCGTGTTCTTTCCGCCTGACGGCCGCACGCCGGAAGCCATCGCCGAGCGCTTCGCCGAGATCTCAGCCATCGAGGGACAGCGCGAGGTCACCGACACGTTTGATCAGAACAGTTATCTCGTTAGGAAGGCAGCGGCCGGTCTCGGTATCGCCTCCCCGCTCTAATCATCATCTGCCGCAGAGGTTCTTCAACATGACGATCAGATTCGACGGCCGCGTGGCCATTGTCACCGGCGCCGGCAACGGCATCGGCAAGGAGCATGCTCTGGGACTGGCGCAGAGGGGCGCCAAGGTCGTCGTCAATGACCTGGGCAGCGCCACTAACGGCAGCGGGGCATCGTCGACAGTGGCGCAAGCCGTGGTGGAGCAGATCCGCAGTCAGGGTGGCGAGGCGATGGCCGACGGTGCGGACGTCTCCAACCCGGAGCAGGTCGAAGCCATGGTCGGGCGCGCCAAGGCTGAGTGGGGCCGGGTCGACATTCTGGTCAACAATGCGGGCATTCTTCGCGACAAGACCTTCTCGAAGATGGAACTCGATGACTACCTCAAGGTGCTCAACGTCCACCTGAACGGCACCGTCATCTGCACCAGGGCGGTGTGGGAGACGATGCGCGAGCAGAATTACGGACGCATCGTGCTGACGTCATCGACCTCGGGCCTGTACGGCAATTTCGGCCAGGCCGCCTATGGCGTCGCCAAGGCCGGCATGCTGGGGCTCATGAACGTCCTGCATCTCGAAGGCGCGAAATACGGGATCCGCATCAACACGCTCGCCCCTTCCGCAGTCACCCGCATGACAGAAGATCTCCTGCCGAAGGAAGCGCTCGACCTGATGAGGCCGGAACTGATTACTCCAGGCGTGCTGTACCTCGTCAGCGAGAATGCGCCGTCACGCGTGATCCTTGGTGCCGCGGCGGGCAGCTTTGCCCGGATTATCCTCAACGAGACCGACGCCGTGCATTTCCCGGGCAGCACGCTTTCACCCGAGGCGATCGAGAGCCATTTCTCCAAGATTTGTGATACCTCGGTTCTGCATACGATGCAGAACGCCTTCGAGCAGAACCGCAATCTCGTCGGCAAGGCTGCGCAGGCCAACGGGATAGAGGTTCCCTTCTGACCGGCTTCGACCGGCCCGGGCGACGGCCTACGCCGTCGTTCCGAACCGCGCCTCGATGCGGGCGAGACGCTCCTCGATCCTGGCGAGCACCGAACCCTCCTCCGGCGACGAATGGGCAGCAAGGCCGCGATAGATCAGATGGGTGATGTAGTCCGCTGTCGTGTTGAGATCGAACGTTCCCTCGCCGCGAACATAGCTCCACGTGTGGTGATCGATGCACCCATAGATCATGTCGCGGATGATCGGAATCGGAACATCAGCGACAAACTCGCCGGACCTGATGGCCTGCTCGATGATCTCGACTGTGCGGCGCGTATAGGCCCTGTTCAACTGGAAGACCCGCATCGTGCGATAGTCGGGATCAACCTTGATCTCGTAGGTCACGAGCTTGGCAAGGGCAGGATCGTCCTCAATGGTCTTGAGGTGGCGCCAGATCATGTACCTCAACCGGTTCCAGGTTCCGGAAATGCCGTGGAGCTGGACTTCGAAATCGGCGATAACCTCTTCGTATGCCTGCTCTACGACCTTCACGAGCAGGTCGCGCTTCGACGCAAAATAGCGGTAGATCGTCCCTTCCACGACGCCGGCACGCTCTGCGATCTCCGCGGTGGAGGCCTCGTCATAGCCCTTCTCGCGAAAGATCTGGGCGGCCGCATCCAGCAGTTCGGCCTGTCGGACCTCCTTGCGAAGCCGCCGCCGGCGAGGTGTCTTCTGCGTCATCTCATTTCTCTCCCGCTTCACCGGCCATATCAGTCCGGCGGGCGCGGCGGAAGCCGCCTGCGCCTGCCATCCCCGTCTGCCCGACGAGCTGGGCCCCCACATCACGCGCCGGGCGCGACCTGCATCCCTGAAGGAGAATACCGTTGCATCCAGGAATGGAAGTCAGTCTACGACCAACGCAGTTCATCGATTTCGACTCCCCAGCCGTACGCGACTTCGCCCACGACGTCGCCGGCATGGGGCCGACACGCGAGAAGGCGGTTCGTCTCAATCTCGCCGTGCGCGACCGCGTACGCTACGATCCCTACAGCTTCAATCTAGATCCGGATCACTACCGCGCATCACGCTGTCTCGCCGCGGGAGCCGGATTCTGCGTACACAAGGCGATATTGCTGGCCGCCTGCGCCCGCGCCGTGGGGATTTCAGCCCGGCTGGGATATGCGAATGTCCGCAACCACCTGACTTCTCCGCGGCTTTCGGCCCTGATGGAGAGCGACGTGTTCCGCTGGCACGGCTATGTCTCCCTTCATCTGGGCGGTAGCTGGGTCAAGGCAACGCCGGCATTCGACCTTGGCCTCTGCCGAAAGTTCGGGGTGACGCCGCTCGAATTCGACGGCGCCCACGATTCCGTCTTCCATCCCTATGATTCCGCAGGCCGCCGCCACATGGAGTATCTCGAGCAGATCGGTGAGTTCGACGACTTTCCGCAAGACCTCTTCTTTGCCGACATGCGACAGCACTATCCGAAGATGATCGCGATGATGGAGGGCAGACCTGGAAGCCCGTTGCGCGAGGCCGACCGCGCCTTCGAGACCGGCGAATGAAGTCGCATCGCCGCATTCAATTCCGCCAAGACGTGCGAAAGGGAGGGCCTTTCGACAAGACCCTCCCTTCATCGACGCCGCTGGCGTACCCGCGTCACTTGACCAGCGGGCAATCACTATCAGCGAGTGGCCGATAGGCCTGGTCGCCCGGCAACTTCTCAACGATGTTGTAAAGGTCCCACGGCTCCTTGGAATCCGCCGCCGCCTTGGCCTGCAGCAGATAGATATAGCTCGGGATCATGCGGCCGTCCTCACGCACCTTGCCGTCGATGGCAAAGAAATCCTGCACCGGCATCGTCTTCATCTGCGCCGTCACCGTCTTGCCGTCATCGCTCTTGGCCGCCACCGCCGCACGCAGATAGTGCGTCACCGCCGAGTAGGCCACTGCATGGCTCTGCGTCGGCATGCGTCCGAACTTCTTCTCGAAGCGACGGGCATAGGCCCGCGAAGCATCGTCGCGATCCCAATAGAAGCTTTCCGTCACGAGCAGCCCCTGCGCCACGTCCAGGCCCAGCGAGTAGGTGTCGGTGATGCTGGTGACCAGTCCGATCAGCTTTTGCCCGCCCGAGGCAAGGCCGAATTCGCTTGCTTGCTTGAGCGAGTTCATCGTGTCGTTGCCCGCATTCGCAAATGCCACGGTGTCGGCACCCGAGCTCTGCGCCTGCAGCAGGAACGAGCTGAAGTCGGTGGTTCCGAGAGGCGCCCGCACCGATCCGGCGATCTCCTGACCGCCAAGCCGCTTGAGCTCCGCCTCGGTGTCGCGCTGCAGCGCCTCACCGAAGGAATAGTCAGCCGTCACGAAGAACCACTTCTTCGCGTCCGCGGCGATGCCAGCCTTCGCACCGCCCCGGGCGGCGGCGTAAGTGTCGAGGCTCCAATGCGTGGCGATCTCCGAACAGAACTTACCCGAGAGGTCCGAACTCAAGCCGCCGGTGTTCAGAACGGCGACACCCTTTTCCTTGCCCACTTCCATTGCGGCCAGCGAAATCGGGCTGCCCGAACCAGCAACCAGAACATCGACCTTGTCCTCGTCGATCCAGCGCCGGGCGGTGGTCGACGCGATGTCAGCCTTGAGCTGGGTGTCGGCGTTGAGTACCTCGACCGGTACGCCGTTGACCGTCCCGCCGAAGTCCTCGACAGCCCACAACACCGTCTGGCGGAGGCCCTCGCCCACCGTATCCGAGTAGGCGCTTCCCATGTCGTTGAGAATGCCGATTTTGATAGCGCCGCCGGAAATTGAATCCTGCGCCTGAGACGTCGCTATCGCCGACGCGAGTGCGACCGAGGTTGCTAGACCCAGCAGTCGTGCCTTGTATCCCGTCATGTCCAATTCTCCTCCATCCTTAAACGCGCCGGAACTGGGGAACTTATCCGTCGCCCTGTGTAGAACGCGACACTTCTCAATCATTCCCACAGAGCGCGAGTGGAAAGTGACACTCATTTTGAAAGATAAGAAGATGATGTCTCGCGCAATGTCCCGGATTGCACATCCATAAATTCCTGCGCCATGGCATCCGACACTCCGTCGCATGAAGACCATTTATTAAATGCCGATCATCAACAAGCCACGGATCAGGAAAGTCCGAGGTTGACGAACCGAAAACAGTGCCCGGAAGGCGCTGCGCCGATTGGGAAAGTGAGCTCAAACGCCCGCCACAGCGCCATTTGCCTTGGCGACGAGCTTGGTTGCGCCCCGTCGGCTGCGGACGGTTCGCCACCCTCAATCGACAAATCGTAGAAGTGAGCCCGTTAAAAAGTGTGACTTATTTATTCTCGAATCAGATCGCCATATTGGTTCGTTTGCGCGTTGCACATCTGCAGCGTTCTGCTAGCTTGTTGGCCACCAGCTCATGGAGGAGCGCCGCTGAAGCGTCATGAGCTAAGCTCATTAAGGTGCCTCAGGTCTGCCGCGGGCGGCACTGGGGCCTGAGGGAGGGAAGAATGCGTGAAGGGCAAGATACTCAATCGCACGCTGCCAGTGTCCAGGAGCAGTTTGCATACGAAGGCGAATCCGCGACGGTGAAATCCGCCAAGCGCGTCCTGCAGATCCTGGAGCTTTTCAAGGAGATGCGCCGTCCGCTCTCTACGACCGAGATCGCAATGGAACTGAGCTTTCCCATCTCCAGCACGGCGGCGCTGCTGAAGAGCCTGACCTCACTGGGCTACCTGCATTTCGACAGGACGAGTCGAACCTATCAAGCGGGCTTGCGGGTCGGTCTGCTCGGCGGATGGAGATACGGCGGCCGTTTCGCGCCGGAGACGCTTACTGAGGTGACACGCGGCCTCGCCGAAAAAACCGGCCAGACGATCATCGTCGGACTGCGCAACGAAAACCACATACAGTACGTCAGCGTCGTCGCGTCGCATGCGCGTGTCCGCTACTATCTTCCCGTCGGCAGTCGTCAGCGGCTCGTGGACACGCCGATGGGGCGTGCGCTGTTGTCGCTGGACGAGAATGCCGCTATCGATCGTCTCGTGCGCCGCGCCAACGCGGACCGCAACGACAACCAGCAGCGTATCGATCCGGTCGAGATAAGGGCCGAGATCGCCGAGATTCGTCGCCTCGGCCACGCCTGTTCGAATCGTCCCTATTTCCAGGGCGCCCGCGCGATTGCCGTGCCGCTTCGGATGTGCGGCAGCGAGCCGCCACTCGTTCTGGGTCTTGGCGGCCCGGCGGAAGAAATCGAACTCGACAAGGAGCGACTTGTCGACCTGGTGCGCGCCGCGGCGCTGCAGATCTGCACGGGCAACGTTGATGCCGAGGAGACGAGCCAGACGGCACAGCCGCTGTTCGCGTAGGACGCCGCCTGAGACATCCGGCCGAGCTCTCTATGGATCTCCATCAAGGGCTCGGCCGGTCGCCGCTCATGCCAGCATGCGCGAATGGCGGCCTAGCAGATAGTCGCCGTTGCCCAATTGTGCATCGAGCACGCGCGCCCGGCGGTAGTAGTGCGAGATCGGCATCTCGTCGGTCATGCCCATGCCGCCATGCAGGTGCAGCCCGTCGCCGGCGACCTTCGTCGCAACCTGTCCTGCGAGGATCTTCAGCCCGAGCGCGGCGCGACGGCGCTCGTCCGGCGCTGCTTCCTGCATTGACAGCGCATATAGCAGCAGCGAACGCAATTGCTCGATCTCGACGAACATATCCGAGATGCGATGCTGAATGACCTGGAATTCCGCAAGCGCCTTGCCGAACTGCTTGCGCACCGCGACATACTCCATCGTATGCTTCAGCGCATGGTCGGCGATGCCGACGGCCTCCGCGCCAAGGCCGACCGAAGCCCAGTAGAACGCTTCGTCAAGCATCCGTGCGGCAGTCTCGCCCTCCGCGAGCAATGCCGCGCTGGCACCCTCGAGTTCGAGGTCCGAGGCGCGCGAATTGTCGATGTTGGCATAGTCGCGCCTGGAAGAGCTTTTTGGCGGCTCGAGCAGGAGGATGGCGGTGCCGGAAGGGGCAGCGGCGCTGACCAGGACGATGTCGGCGGCCACGAGATCGTAGACGAGACGTTTGCCGCCCCGGATGACGAAACGGTCCCCTTCACGAGTGGCGACCGCGCGGGGCGCATCGAAGAAGCCGCGCCCACCCGGCTCTCCATGGGCAAAGGCGGCCCGCGCCTCGCCGCGGGCAATGCGCGCCAAAAGCGCCGCGGCGTCCGTGCCCGGCAGCACCCGGAGCATGGCCGCGACCATCGCCGTCGACAGGAACGGGCCGACATAGAGAGCCTTGCCCATTTCCTCCATCAGGATCGCGAACTCGACTGCAGAGCCGCCCAGACCGCCCGTCTCCTCGGGAAGCGAAGCGCCCGGCCATCCCAAGTGGCCGATCTGAGCCCACTTGCCGGGGCTCTGATCGGCCAGGTCCGCGCGACGCGCATCGAAATGGTATTCCTCGCGCAGGAAGCGATGCGCGCTTTCGCGCAGCATGACCTGCTGTTCATTGAGCCGCAGATCCACGTCTATCTCCTGGAAAGCTGTTTGTAGATGATACTGCGCTGCACCTCGGTCGTACCGGCATAGATCGTGCCCGCACGGCGATAGAGATACTGCGCCATGAGTCCGGGCGCCTCATCGGGCACCCAGAACGGTTGGTTGGCCCCCGGCTTCTGCTCCGGCTCCGGATAGAACGGTATGATGTCCTGTCCCATCGCGGAAATGGCCAGGTCGAGTATCTGATGCTGGAGGCTCGATCCCTTGAGCTTCAGGGCGGAGGCCGACGCGCTGGGGTCGGGTACATCGCCGGATAGCATCCGCAGGACGGCCCATTCGAGCGCCTGCAACTCGATCTCGACGCGCGCGGCGCCGCGCCTGAACGCCTCGTTGTCCAAGACCGGCGCGCCTTCGTCGAACGCCGATCTTGCAATATCCATCACCCGGCGGAAGTCCCGCTTCGAGCGATGCACGAAGGAATTCGTCGTCCTCTCGTTATCGAGCAGGAACTTCGCATAGGTCCACCCCTTGCCCTGTTCGCCGACGAGCTCCGTAGCCGGAACCCGCACGTCGTCGATGAAGACCTCGTTGACGGTGTGGCCGGAATCGATGGTTGCGATCGGCCGTACCGTGACCCCCGGATCCGTCATGTCCAGCAGCAGGAACGAAATGCCCTCCTGCTGCTTCGGGGTCTTGTCGGTGCGCGCCAGGCAGAACATCATGTCGGCAAAGTGCGCTTCAGTGGTCCAGATCTTGCGCCCGTTCACGACGAAATCGGGACCATCCCGCTCTGCCCGCGTTTGCAGGGACGCCAGGTCCGAACCGGCTCCGGGCTCCGAGAACCCCTGGCACCAGAAGGTCTCGCCGGACAGAATCTTCGGAAGATACTTCCGCTTCTGTTCCTCGGAACCATAGGTGTAGATGACGGGACCGACCAGCTTCAGCCCAAACGGACTCGGCAACGGCGCATCGGCAAGCGCGCACTCGTCTTCGAAGATGAACTGCTGGATCGGCGACCAGCCCGGCCCTCCCCATTGCGCAGGCCAACCCGGCGCCGACCATCCCCTCTCGTGCAGGACCGCCTGCCAGCGCTTGAGATCCTCCTTGGGCGGATGGTAGCCGCGGGCCTGCCGCTTCGCGATATCCTTGGGCAGGTTGTCGCGAAGGAAGGACCGCACATCCTCGCGAAATGCGCGTTCGGCTTTTGAAAGTGAAAAATCCATCTTGAGCAACACTCAACAATCGCTGAATCGTTCGTTATTCAAAGCGGCCATGGACTGCCAATGTCCAAGGATTTTTGCGGCCTGATCGACGTTTTCGGGTATATGAAAACACGCGCTTGCAATTGAGTTTTTCCTCATTTGGGGATGAGGTTCATATCCATGAAAACGACCGAGGGCGCTCACAATGCCACTGGCAATGTATCAGCCCTTTGCCCAATATCGCCGACCATCGAGCAGTCGGAGCAATGACGAATGTCAGCCGCCACTAAGGCCAGCCAGGAGACGGCTGGCAGCAATCAGGACACGATCCTGGCCTGCCGCAATCTGCGTATGGAGTTTCATCGTTTCGCGGCGGTCGACGGCGTTTCGCTCGACATCGCGCGCGGCAGCGTTCACGCGTTGATCGGGCCGAACGGCGCAGGCAAGACGACATGTTTCAACATGCTGACCAAGTTCCTGACGCCAACTGCCGGCACGATCACCTTCAACGACAACGACATAACCCGCGCCAAGCCGGCCCATGTGGCGCGTCTCGGGCTCATTCGTTCGTTCCAGATCTCGGCCGTCTTCAACGAGTTGACCACGCTTCACAACGTGCGCATCGCGCTTCAACGCAGGGCAAGTGACTCCTACGAATTCTGGGAGTCGGAGAATCGGCTGCGTCGCTTCGATGCAGAAGCGATCGAGCTGCTGCGAAGCGTCGGGCTGGAGAACATGGCGCGCGTCAAGGCGAAGGAACTATCCTACGGCCGCAAGCGCGCGCTGGAACTGGCGACGACGCTGGCGACCGAACCGAAGATGTTGCTTCTCGATGAGCCCATGGCTGGAATGGCGCCGGAGGACATCGGACGCATGTCGGACCTGATCCGGGCCGCTTCGCAGGGCCGGACAGTGTTGATGGTCGAACACAACCTCTCCGTCGTTTCGGCACTCGCCGACCGGATCACAGTCCTGGCGCGCGGCAAAGTCCTGGCCGAGGGCGACTATGCCTCGATCTCAAAGGATCCGCGCGTGATCGAGTCCTATATCGGCGGAGGATACCATCATGGCTGAAGCGGCAGCCTTGGACATGCGGCCCGCCGGAGACGCCAAGCCGCGTCTTTCCGTGCGCGGTCTCCATGCGTTTTACGGCGAGTCCCACGTGCTGCACGGCATGGAGTTCGACGTTTCGAATGGCGAGGTCATCACGCTTCTCGGACGCAACGGAGCCGGCAAGACGACCACGCTGCGCGCCATCATCGGCCAGCAGCGCAATCGGCGGGGATCGATCCTCTTCGACGGGATAGAGACGATCGGCCTGCCGGCGCGCCAGATAGCGCGCATGGGCGTCGGCTACGTTCCGGAAGAGCGCGGCATTTTTTCGAGCCTCTCAGTGCTCGAGAATCTGCATCTGCCGCCCGCACTCGGGGCCGCGGCGGTCTCCGACGACGAGATATTCGAGCTTTTCCCCAACCTGCGCGAGCGCCTCGACAGCCAGGGCACGAAACTGTCTGGCGGCGAGCAGCAGATGCTCGCTATCGCCCGGATTTTGCGCGCCGGCTTCCGCTTCCTTCTGCTCGACGAGCCAACCGAGGGACTGGCGCCCGTCATCATCGAGCAGATCAGCCGCACGATCCGGATTCTCAAGGAACGCGGCTACACAATCGTCCTGGTCGAGCAGAACTTTCATTTCGCCTCGTCGGTGGCAGACCGCCACTACATCGTCGAGCAGGGCCGGGTTGTCGACATGGTGCGGGCCGATGCCTTGGAGCAGAACCGCGCCAAACTTCATAAATATCTGGGAATCTGAGGTGAGGGTATGCTGACCGATCTGATCGGGATTCCGATCCAGGCGCTTTCTGGGCAGCTATTGCTCGGCCTCATAAACGGCTCCTTCTACGCAATGCTGAGCCTCGGGCTGGCGATCATCTTCGGCCTGCTCCACATCATTAACTTCACGCATGGCGCGCAGTACACGATGGGCGCCTTCGCGGCCTGGATGGGCATGACCTTTTTCGGCATCAACTACTGGTGGGCGCTGATCCTGGCGCCGATCTCCGTCGGTCTGATCGGCGTCGCGATGGAACGGCTGATGCTTTTGAGGATCCGGGACATTGCGCCGCTCTATGGCCTGCTGCTGACCTTCGGGCTCGCGCTGGTGATACAGGGCCTTCTCCGGCATTATTTTGGCGCCTCCGGCCTGCGCTATCCCATACCACCGCTGCTGTCGTCCGGTTCGAACCTCGGCTTCATGTTCCTGCCGCACTACCGCGCCTGGGTGCTGTTCATCTCGCTGGTAGTCTGCTTCACAACCTGGCTCATCATCGAGCGCACGCGGATCGGAGCCACCTTGCGCGCTGCCCAGGAGAACCCGGGCTTGGTCGAGGCGTTCGGAATCAACGTGCCGCGACTTGTCACCGTTACCTACGGCGCCGGCGTCGGTCTGGCCGCCTTTGCCGGCGTTCTCGCCGCACCGATTTATTCCGTGCAGCCGCAGATGGGGGCGGACCTCTTGATCGTCGTCTTCGCGGTCGTCGTCATCGGTGGGATGGGGTCGATCCTCGGTTCCATCGTCACCGGCCTCGGGCTCGGCCTTGTCGAGGGCCTTACCAAGGTCCTCTATCCCGAAGCCTCGTCGGTCGTCATTTTCGTCATCATGATCCTCGTCCTGATGGTGAAGCCAGAAGGCCTGTTCGGCCGCACCAGCTAGGAAACCGTCATGGCAGATACGACATTGGCCAACGCCGTCGGCGGCCTCGAGCAAGACGACAAATCTCTGCACAGGGCGATCTTCATGGGGCTCGCGCTCCTGCTGATCGCAGCACCCTATGCCTTCTATCCGGTCTTCGTGATGAAGGTGCTGTGCTTCGCGCTGTTCGCTTCCGCGTTCAACCTGTTGTTCGGCTATGCGGGGCTTCTGTCCTTCGGCCATGCCGCCTTTTTTGGCTTCGCCAGCTACGTAGCGGCCTATACGGCCAAGTACTGGGGGATCACGCCGGAACTGGCAATCATACTGGGCACCGGCTCGGGCGCCATACTGGGCCTGATCTTCGGCCTCATCGCCATCCGCCGGCAGGGCATCTACTTTGCCATGATAACGCTCGCGCTCGCTCAGATGGTCTATTTCTTCTCCATCCAGCGCCCAGACTTCACCAATGGGGAAGACGGAATCCAGGCGGTTCCGCGCGGCCACCTCTTCGGCGTGATCGATCTCAGCAACGACATGACGCTGTATTGGACGGTGGTGGTGATCTTCTTCGCCGGGATGCTGCTGATGCATCGCTTCGTGCACTCGCCCTTCGGTCAGGTGCTTCAGGCGATCCGCGACAACGAGAACCGCGCCATTTCGCTCGGCTATCGCGTCCAGCGATACAAGCTGATCGCCTTCGTCGTTTCGGCCACTGTGGCGGCTCTCGCGGGCGCGACCAAGGCAATCATCTTCCAGGTCGCGACGCTGGTCGACGTCCACTGGTCGATGTCGGGCGAGCCGATCCTTATGGCGCTCGTGGGAGGAGTGGGCACGATCTTCGGGCCGCTGGTCGGCGCCGCGGTCATCACCACCCTTCAGAACTACCTGATTTCGGCCGGGTCGTGGGTGACGGTCATCCAGGGATTGATCTTCATCGTCTGCGTGCTGACCTTCCGCGCCGGCATCGTGGGGACGATCGCCAACCGCATCCGGAGAGGCCTCTAGCGCCAGGCCCGCGGCGGCGCGCCACACCGTCGCGGACCCGTGCTTCGCGCGGCCTAGAGAGTCGCCGAAGCGCGCCGGTAGTCGGCGTCCAGCCTGTCTACCAGTTCGGCGACGTCAGGCATGTCTTCGATGCTCCCCACCCCCTGCCCCGCCGCCCACAAGTCGCGCCACGCCTTGGCGTCCGTGGCTCCGAAATCGAGCTTTGAGGGCGGTGTAAGGTCGTCGGGATCGCGTCCCGCTTCCGTCAGGCTTGCACGCAGGAAGTTGCCATGGACGCCGCTGACGGCTGGCGTATAGACGATGTCGGCCGACTTTGCCGCAATCAGCATGCGGCGCTGGCGTTCCACGGCCATGCTCTGGGCCGTCGCCATGAAGCGAGTGCCCATGTAGACCATGTCTGCGCCCATGAGCCTTGCCGCCGCGATGTGTGCGCCGCTGGATACCGCGCCGCCGAGGAGCAGCGTACCCTCGAAGATGCCGCGCAGTTCGTGAAGCGCCGCGAAGGGACTCCACGGCCCCGCGTGCCCGCCTGCCCCGTAGGTCACGGCAATCAACCCGTCGACATCCGCCTCTGCGGCCTTGGCCGCGAAACGCAGGTTGGTTACGTCGTGGAAGACCACGCCGCCATAACCGTGGACCGCCTTGATCAGGTCCCGATTGAGGCCGAGCGACGTGATGACGAGCGGCACCTTCCGATCGATCGTTACCGCGAGATCGGCCTCAAGGCGCGGATTGCTGCGATGAACGACGAGATTGACGCCGAATGGCGCACCCGGCGACGCGCGCCTGCCCTCGATTTCATCAAGCCAGTCCGCATAGCCTTGGGTCGTCCGCTGGTTCAGTGCGGGAAACGTGCCGACGACCCCGGCATTGCAACTTTCCACCACGAGGTCGGGGCCCGAGATCAGGAACATCGGCGACACGATGACGGGCAGCCGAAGCTTTCCCTGCCAGGAAGGGGGAATTCTCATGATTAGCTCCTAGTGGACGCATTTGCGGAAAGGCCGCGGCGCTTCCGATGGCGGAAAGACTTGCCAGCGACGCGGGAAGCCGCAAGAAAAAAGGCTGCATCACACGCGGGAATGCCCCCTTTCTATCCTTGAGGAATCGTTCGCGCCGAGACTATTCGTCAATGCGATCGGCACGACGGCGCATTACACTTGCTTTATCCGAAACAGCTGCTGCCTCGACCGAAGGAGTGGAAGACAATGGACACGGGGCGAAAGACGGGCGAGAGCTGTGCTGAGCTCGACTGGCCGTTACCCGGCGTGGCTAGGCTGACGCTGACGCGTCCTGCAAGCCACAACACCCTCACCTACGAAGCTCTCGACGCCGTCGGCGCGCTTTGCGACGAGGCCGCCGACGGCGATGCGCGCGTCCTCATCGTCACGGGAAGCGGCCGATCGTTTTGCAGCGGCGCGCATATCGACTATTTCGTCGATCCGCAGTCGCGGCTTTACCGTAACCCTCGGGCCATCCGCGATGACTATGTCGGTCCGATCGTCGCCATGCTGGCGAAGCTGCGCGACGCACGCTTCGCCACCATCGCCGCCGTGAACGGATTTGCGCTGGGTGGGGGTTGCGAGTTGGCGCTGGCTTGCGATTTCCGGCTGATGGGACAAAGCGCCCGCATCGGCTTGCCGGAGGTGCGGCTTGGGGCGCTGCCCGGCGCAAGTGGCGTCCAGGTTCTGCAGAGAATCGTTGGCCGCGCCCGCGCGCTTGAGATCGCCTTGCTTGGCGACCAGTGGTCTGCCGACACCGCTCATGCCATCGGGCTCGTCCACGGGGTGCATGCCGACGCAGAACTCGGCGAGGCCGCGCTGGCGCTGGCAAGGCGCCTGCTCGCCTGCAGCCCGGTTTCGATCGCCGAAACCAAGCGCGCCATTTACAGGTGCGAGGTCGTATCGGCGGAAGAGGCCGATCGCATCGGCCTCGACGCGGTCGCGATCGCTGCTTCCGGGGAGGAATGGTGGGAAGGCATGGCCGCATTCATCGGGAAGCGCGCGCCGGCGTTCCGTCAGGGGGATCAATGAGCAGCGCCGGCCGCCGTCAGGCATCGCGGCTGCCGCGGGAGCGGCGGATCGCAGACATCATGGGAGCCGCGCGCGGGGTTTTTCGCGACAAGGGCTACGAGGAAGCCCCGCTGTCCGAGATCGCAGAGCGCGCCAACGTCGTGGAAGGCAGCATCTACCGCTACTTCGACAACAAGCGCGATCTCCTCGTCAAGGTCATCGAGGACTGGTACGAAACCATGTTGGCCGATTACGACCAGCGGCTCGCTGGAATAACCGGCACGCGAAACCGTTTGCGCTTCATGATCTGGCGCCACCTGACGACCATCCATGACGAGCCGGCGCTCTGCAACCTGATGTTCCAGCACCTTCGCACCGGCCCGGACTATACCCATACCGCCGTGTTCGAGCTCAACCGCCGCTATACGCACCGCACGCTCGACATCGTCCAGGAAGGCATAGAGGCCGGAGAGTTGCGGGACGACGTGCCGCTGCCGCTGGTGCGCGACATGATCTACGGCTGCATCGAGCACCGCACCTGGGCCTATCTGCGCGGCGAAGGAGAGTTCGAACCCGATGAGACCGCGGATGCGATCGTCGACCTGGTGCTGAGCGGGTTGCAGGTTCGCAAACCGGAAGCGAGCATCGAAGCCGCCTTGGCGAGCCGGCTGGAACAAGCCGTCGAACGACTGGAGCGGATCAATACGTCGTCCGCCCGCTGATGCCGCCGCAGCGCGGCTGTGAATGTCGGGGCCGCAAGCACCTAAATGGGGAAGCCCGCCAAAGCGCCGTCCTCAATGCGCTCGATGTACTCGGTCATGCCCCAGCCCTTGCGTCCTTCCCAGTCGAAGCGCGTAAAACCCTCCGCGATCCGCGACACCAGTACATCGTCGCCGGCCTTGCGCCGGTTGCGGAGCGGAGCGAGCACGTTGATTTCGCCGTCGATGCGAACTCTTCGACGCTCCGTCATCACGCCGAGCCGGACGAATGCCGGATCCTGCCGGCCGGTCCATTTGGTCATGACGTCGAGATCGAGGATTTCCTCGTAGCGGCCGTCCACAAGGAGCACGCCCTCGCGTCGCACCTTGCCCTGGCGGTCAGTGATCTTCAGCAGCATGAAGCCGTCGCCATTGGAAAAATTCGCGATGAACAGCCGATAGTAGTAGATCGCCTGCCAGTATCGCGGCCCCCATGAATGGTCGCGCCAGCCGCGGCCGTCGATTGCCCAGACCTCGTCGCCGACGCGGATCTCTCCCCTGGCGCGGCTGTGCTGGTTGAAATGGCCAAGCGAGAAGTCACGGCCATACATCGTCTGCACGCCGTCATGCACGGGCTCCCCGCCATGGACGGGCGATTCCGCCTCGTGCAGCCAGCGAACATGGCCCGGCAGCCGCGGCCCGTGCGCAAACAGCGCCTGCGGCTCGCGCAGTGCTTCCGGGTCATCGACGATGATCAGGTCGCCCTCATACTCCATAGACACGCTGCGCAGCGGATCGATGACCTGGTACTTCAGCCCCCCCGCTTCGAAACGCTCGTTTGAAGTGATCTTCGGCCGCTTGAACTGGCAGGCGATACGGCCATCGGGAAGGTAGAGACAGACAGACAGTTCCGCGTGACCCTCGTTGACCCTGTTGCCGAGCCTCATCCAGCCGCCAACCGGCGACGTCGCATCAAAGGCGTTCGTGTAGACGCTCTCGTTGAAGTTGAGGGAACTGTCCGGTGCGTGCGGATGTTCGTGTTCGGGCCGCATCACGAAGCGTTCACTCATCGTCGTTGCTCCCGGCCTCGTCCGCGCGCAGCACCACGATCATGCGGCCGCGCTGGATGCGTTCGTTGCGCTGGTTCAGCACCGAGAACCCGAAGGTGCCGAGATTTCGCCCTGGTTTCGAGGTCGGCCTGATCGCCTCGATCGTCACCCGCGCGCGAATCGTATCGCCAAGCTTGACCACACCGGCAAAGTCCCAGTTGATGTTGACCATTCCGATGACCCGTCGGCCGAAAAGGCCTGTCTGGGTCGCCAGGCCGATGGCCGTCGCCATCGACAGCGGGCCATGGGCGATGCGGGTGCCGTGCGGCGATGCAGCCGCGAAGGTTTCGTCGACATGGATGGGCGTGTAGTCGCCGACAAGCCCCGCGAAGAGCGTGATGTCGCCTTCGCCGATGGTGCGCGCCGGAGTGGTGACAGTATGGCCGATGGTCAGCGGTATCATGGTGCTCCTCAGTGCTGTCGCGAGAGTTCGTTACGGGCGAGCGCCTCGCGGTGCACCTCGTCGGGGCCATCGCCGATGCGCAGGAATCGGGTTTCGGCAAAAGCCTCGGCCAGAAAGAAGTCCTGCGACAGGCCTGCTCCGCCATGCACCTGGATCGCCCGGTCGATCACGATGCCGGCCAGTGTCGGCACGACGATCTTGGCGACGGCGATCTCGCTGCGAGCCGCCTTGTTGCCGACCTTGTCCATCATCCAGGCGGCCTTGAGCGTCACCAGACGGGCCTGCTCGATGTCGCAACGCGACTGACCGATCAGTTGTCTCACGCCGCCCATTTCGGCGAGGCTCGAACCAAAGGCGACGCGATTTCGCGCACGTGCGCACATGATCTCCAGGGCGCGTTCCGCCAAGCCAATGAACCGCATGCAGTGGTGGATGCGGCCCGGCCCGAGGCGCCCCTGCGCGATCTCGAACCCGCGCCCCTCGCCAAGGAGCATGTTCGCGGCCGGCACGCGGACGTTGTCGAAGACCATCTCGGCATGGCCCAGCGGCGCGTGCTCGTAGCCGTAGACGCTCAGCGCGCGCTCGACTTTCAAGCCCGGCGCGTCCATCGGCACGAGGATCATGGACTGCTGCTTGTGCTTGGCCGCCTCGGGCTCGCTCTTGCCCATCACGATGGCGACCTTGCATCGCTGCGAGGGCGCGCCGGTCGCCCACCATTTGCGTCCGTTGATGACGTAGTCGTCGCCATCGCGCAGGATCGACGTCTCGATGTTGGTCGCATCCGACGAAGCGACCCTTGGCTCGGTCATGGCGAAGCAGGACCGGATCTCGCCAGCCAGAAGCGGCCTGAGCCAGGCCTCCTTCTGCTCGGGCGTGCCATAGGCGGCGAGGATCTCCATATTGCCGACGTCTGGGGCGTTGCAGTTGAAGATCTCGGGTGCTGCGAGCGATCTGCCCAGCACCTCGCAGAGCTGCGAATACTCATAGTTCGACAGGCCCTGTCCTTCGGGGCCGTGATTGTAGAACAGGTTCCACAGGCCCGCGGACCTGGCCTTTTCCATCAGCGCCAGCGCAAGCGGGCGGGGCGCCCATTTCTCCGGTTCCGGCGGCGGCGCGAGCAGTTCGCGTTCGTTGGGATAGATGTGCTCGTCCATGAACGCGACGAGCCGATCGCGAAGGTCCCGTGCATGGGCTGAGAGTTCGGTGAACATCAGGTGGTCGTCCGGTGATGGGGTGACAGGCGTTTCATGAGCCGGCTAGCCGCTCTTCCCGCTGGCGATCTCGGCGAAGAGCGGCTTGCGGGTCGTCTTCATTTCACGGGCGGCCTCGTCGTGCAGATGGGCGCGGATCATGGCAAGCGCTTCGGCTGCCGCCGGCTCGCCGCGGCGCTGCCACAGATGTGCGGCCGCGTCGCATATGGCGGCATCCAGCTTGCCGATATCGGCGAGAAGCCTGTTGGCGCCCACGCTCTCGCCCGATTGGAGAGGCGCGACTGCTTCCGGAGCCAGCCGCGCGAGCGCCTCGAGCAGTGCCCGCTTTGCGGCCGCAGAGGCCTCCAGCCTTTCGGACGCCCAGTCGACACGCGGCGCGAGATTGTTGAGCAGGTCTATCACCCCGACCGCCTGGCCCCGCGCATAGGCGTCGCCTACATGCGGGATCACATCGTTGCGCAGCGTCGTGATGATTCCTTCGATCAGGCGGGCCAGCGGGATATTGTTCACGACGCACGCTCCATCGCAGCCTCGACCTGGAGCAGCAGGCGCGGGATCTGTGCGCCCATGCCCGCCATGCGCAGGTCGTTAAAGCCCCGCCGGGCAAAGCAGTCCGTCGCACCGTAGTGCATGACGGCGAGCTTGAATGTCCCGAACGCTTCCCAATAGGCCATGTCCGCCAACGTCACTTCATGCCCCGTCAGCGTGGCGTAGCGGTCCCGCAGTTCTTCGCGCTCGAAGAAATGGCACATGTAGGGCGAGCGGCCGCGCCACGCCTGGAGACAGATCCAGCCCAAATCCTCGACCGGATCGCCGAGCTGGACCAGTTCCCAGTCCAGGATCGCGGTGATGCGCCCGTCGACCTCGAGAAAGTTGCCGATCCTGAAGTCGCCATGCGTGATCGCGATGCGCGAAGCCACCGGCGCATTTTCACGCAGCCACATGGCGGCGATTTCGAGCATCGGAACGCGGTCCGGCGACCAGCGCTGCAGGTGGCCGAGCCAGAGATCAACCTGATCGAGCGCGGTCCGATCCGGATTCCTGCTCCCTCCGATACCGGCAACCGGTGTGTCCTGCCATGCGAAGTCGTGGAGCGCCGCCAGGGCCGATACGAACTGCGTTCCGATCGAAACGCGACGTTCGTCGTCGAAGGCCGGTCCACCGTCGTGCGTCCATGGTATCGGCGCTTCCCGGATACGAGATCGCATATGAAGAAGGGGGCCCCGAGAACCGAGACATCGTCGCTGTACCAGTAGACGCTCGGAACCGGCACGGCGCCGCCGGCCAACGCACGCAGCGTGACGAATTCTGGATAGGCCCGGTAAGGTCCGAAGATCCCCGTCGGCGGTCCGACGCGCAGGATCAGGTCCCGCTCGACGGCGCGGCCGTTCTCGCGCCAAGAGCCCCGAAAGCCGAATGTCACCCAGGAAAAGCCCACGGTAAAGCGCCGCAACGGGCCGACTGCGACATCGTTGACGATGCCGCCAAGGTGCGCCGCCAGCCGGGCGCGCACGGTCTCGGTGTCGAAGGGATCGAAGACAACCGTCGCTTCTTGCACGCTGCTCACGCTTCCTCTCACATCCATCCGCCCCTCATCGCACGGACGCTGCCTGCTATTCCGGGGTCTTGAAGTAATCCGGCCTGCCGACGGTCCAGGTGTCGCCCCACAATTGCGCGCCGCCGGCGACATTCAGGACCTCGCCCGTCACATAGGCCGCTCCCGGCCCCGCGATGTAGGCGCAGGCCTCGGCCACTTCCCAGGTCGTGCCGGTGCGCATCATCGGGTTGGAATGCGGATATGCCTCGAGCGCCTTCGGATCGTAGACTTTCCAGCCGGGCGTCTCGATCACGCCGGGTGCGATGCAGTTCACCCGGATGCGCAGCGGCGCCCACTCGACCGCCAGCGCTCGCGTCAGTCCGACCACACCGGACCGCGCCGCGATGGTATGCGCCACCCCGTGCAGGCCGCGCGCGGTCACCACCACGATCGTTACGATGCTTCCCGGCCTGTCGGCGTCACGCCACGCCCGCGCCGCTCCTTGCATCATGTGCCAGGTGCCGTTGAGGTTGGTGTTGACGATCGTGTTCCAGCCCTTCACCGAGAAATCGATGGCCGCCTGCGGGAACTGGCCACCCGCGCTGTTGATCAGGATGTCGAAGCCGCCATCCGCCTGTACCTTGGCGTACAGCTCAGCCACGCTCTCCGGTTCGCGGATGTCGACTGTGTGAGCAGCGGCCACGAGGCCTTTGGCGGCCAGCGCATCGACGGCGCCGTCGAGCTTCTCACGGTTGCGGCCGGCAAGAACGATACGGGCGCCGCAGCGTCCGAGCAGCCATGCCGTGGCGCGGCCGATGCCACCGGCGCCACCGGAGATCAGGACCGTCTTTCCGGCATAGGCAGTCGGGCCGTAAATGGTCGGTTGGGTCGAGAGAACCTCGTCGTCGAGGCCGAACTCGCGCGCGGCAAGCGGATCAGACATCGCGCGCCATCCCCTTCAGCAGTTCGCCGGCGATGATCATCTTGCGCACCTCGGTAGTGCCGGCGCCGATCTCCAGAAGCTTGATCGAGCGGTAGAGGCGGTTGATCTCCGATTCCCAGATATAGCCGGTTCCGCCGTGGACCTGCATGGCGAGATCCAGCACCCGATGCACCGCGTTGGCGGCGTACATCACAGAGGCGGCGGTCAGCATGTGAACGTCGCCGCGTCCACCCCCGCCGATCTCCAGCGACGCCGCCTCCGCGAGCACGCGATATGTGAACGTCCGCATCGTCTCGACCTCGACATACATGTCGGCGAGCATTGACTGCACCATCTGAAACGAGCCGATCGGCTTGCCAAACTGGCGGCGGGTCTTGGCATAGTCGATCGACAATTCGAGGGCTCGCTCGGCGACTCCGAGACAGATCGGCGAAATCATCGCCCGCTCCAGATCGAGCCCGCTCATGACGATGGACACGCCGCTGTTCTCTCCGCCGACGAGGTTTTCGGCCGGCACGCGGCAATCCTCGAACAGGAGTTCGCCGGTCTGGCTACCGCGATAGCCCATCTTCACCAGTTTCTGGGCGACTGTGAAACCGGGCATGCCCTTCTCGACGATGAAGGCGGAGATGCCGTGCGCGCCGCGGTCCCGGTCTGTCTTGGCATAGACCAGCAGCACGTCGGCGATCGGTCCATTGGTGATGTAGATCTTGCTGCCATTGAGGACGTAGTGGTCGCCGTCGCGGCGTGCTGTGGTGCGCATCGAGCCCAGCGCATCCGATCCGGCGCCGGGCTCGGTCAACCCGAGAGCGCCGACGCTGGTCCCCGCACACAGGCCGGGAAGGTAACGGCGGCGCTGACCTTCGTCGCCGTTGCGGTAGATGTTGTTGGCGCACAGGTTGTCATGCGCCACCCAGGCAAGAGCCATCGCGTGGTTCCACCGGGAGAACCCCTGGAGCACGAGGCCGGCGGCCATCAGATCCAGTCCGGCGCCCCCGTAGCTCTCCGGGATGGTGATGCCGAACAGGCCACTCTCGCCGATCTTCGCGAACGTCTCTGGCGGCCACCACTCCTCATTGTCCATGCGTTCGCTCAACGGATAGAGCTCGTTGCGCGCAAATCGGTCGGCATTTCCGAGGATCAACTCGTGATCGTCGGCGAGCGTAAACATGCCCGCCGACGCACCCGTCCCGATTGCGCTGTCCATCACCTTCTCCAGACGATCCCGCATGCCTGCGCCGACCTTTAATAAGCTAGTCTCAATATCTGATACGAACTGCCGTCTTCAAGCCAGAGCCCTTGTGTTCCAGTCAAGTGCAGACACCGGAGTTTTCTCATATGTGCAACGCTTGCGGCTCGGTTGACAACCTAAATGAACTGAAATCATTTGTGAGTGACACAGCGCCTTGCAGACATGATTGGACGCCTCGTGAAAGACCAAGTTCTATTGGAGCGCCGGGGATCGGCGCTCTGGATCATCGTCAATCGACCGGATCGACGCAACGCGCTGAATGAAACAGTCGCGCAACGCATCGTCGAGGGCTTGGATATGGCCGAGGCGGATCGCGACGTCAGGGCCGTCGTGCTGACCGGCGCCGGCGACAAGGCGTTCTGCGCCGGCGGGGACCTCCAGCCGGCGGCCGACGGAACGCCCTTCACCATCGACGCCGCCGACCCGAAACACTATGTCGCGCGCCTGCTTCGCCGCATGGACGCCTGCCGGCTGCCGATCGTCGCCCGGGTCAACGGGCACGCGCTCGCGGGCGGTTTCGGCCTCGTCTGCGCCTGCGACTTGGTCGTTGCGCGCGAAGACGCGCTGCTTGGCGTCAGCGAGGTCAAAGTCGGGCTCTTCCCGATGATGATCCTGCCCTATCTGCTTCGCACCCTTACCTACCGCAGGCTCATGGAACTCTGCGTGACCGGCGAGCCGATCACCGCCGGCGAGGCACGGGGCGAGCTGACCGTCAACTATGCCGTGCCAACGAACGAACTGGACGCCAAGCTTGATTGGCTCCTGGCCCGGATCACCGACAAGTCGCCGACCGGCATCAGGCTCGGCAAGCAGGCCCTGTCCAAGATCCGCGAGATGTCGACCGACAGCGCACTGGAATATGCCCAGTTCATGCTCGCCAACATGGCACGGACCGAGGATGCACGCGAGGGCTTCGCCGCCTTCGCGGAAAAGCGTTCCGCGAACTGGACGGCACGGTAGGCGGCGATGGGAAAGGCTGTTCGCATCGGCTGCGGCGCCGGCTTCTGGGGCGATAGTCCGGAGGGCCCGCGCCAACTCGTCCGCTCCGGCGACATAGACTATCTTGTGATGGACTATCTTGCCGAGATCACCATGTCGATCATGGCGCGGATGAAGGCCAAGCGGCCCGATCTCGGCTACGCCACCGACTTCGTGAGCGCTGTCATGAAGCCCCTCGCGAGGGAAATCGCCGACAAGCGCATCAAGGTGGTCACCAATGCCGGTGGCATCAATCCCGAGGCGTGCCGCGAAGCTCTGCTCGCCGTCTTCCGCGAACAGAACGTGGCGCTGAAGGTTGCCGTCGTGCGGGGTGACGACCTCTCGGCATCTGCGGATCGGTATCGCGCCGACGGCACGAAGGAGATGTTCACCGGCGCGCCGATGCCGGAGCGCCTTGCCAGCGTCAACGCCTATCTCGGCGCCTTTCCGATCGCCCAGGCACTGGCGGCAGGGGCGGATGTGGTCATCACCGGCCGCGTCGTCGATTCAGCGGTCGTGCTCGGCCCGCTTATCCAAGAGTTCGGCTGGCGTGCGACCGACTACGACCTGCTGTCGGCCGGCAGCCTTGCCGGCCACGTCGCCGAATGCGGCACGCAGGTAACCGGCGGCATCGTCACCGACTGGCGTTCTGTCTCCGGCTGGGATGACATGGGCTTCCCGATTGTCGAATGCTCCGCCGACGGGACATTTGTCGTTACCAAGCCGGCCGGTACCGGCGGACTTGTCACGCCTGAAACTGTGGCCGAGCAGATTGTGTACGAAGTCGGCGACCCCGCGCGCTATGTCCTTCCGGACGTCGTCGCCGACTGGCGCGCGGTTCGGCTCGAGCAGGTCGAGCCAGGCCGCGTTCGCGTGAGCGGCGCAAGGGGTTCCCCTCCGACCGACAGCTACAAGGTCAGCGCCACCTATGCGGACGGCTATCGCGCCGTCGCCACGATGATGATCGTAGGACGGGAGGCAGCGGCAAAGGCCAAGGCCGCCGGCGAAGCGATCCGGTCGCGCTGTACGCGTCTGTTGCGCGAGGCCGGACACGGCCCATTCGCGGAATGCTCGATCGAGGTTCTGGGAAGCGAGGCAAACTATGGCGCCCTGGCGCGCCGGAGCGATAGCCGCGAGGTGGTGCTGAAGCTGGCGGTACGGCACACGAGCAAGGACGCCCTGCAGATCTTCTCGCGCGAAATCTATCCTGCCGCGACGGCGATGGCGCAAGGCACGACCGGTTTTGCCGGTGGCCGCCCCGAACCGCAGCCCGTCGTCAGGCTGTTCTCATTCCTGGCTCCGAAACGCGACGTCGAGATTAGCGTGGCGTTCGACGGCGAGATCCTGCCGGTCGCCGATCACGTGTCGCCGCTCCCCGCCCAACCGGCAGGCGACGCGGCAACCGCAGAGCCGATTGCGACGCCTTCTCCGGGCTGCCCGCTGGCGGTCGTCCCGCTCATCGCGTTGGCCCGCGGCCGCAGCGGCGACAAGGGCGATACCGCCAACATCGGGGTGCTTGCGCGCAAGGCCGGCTATTTGCCGTGGCTGCGCCGCAGCCTGTCACCCGAGGCTGTGGCGCGCCACATGGCGCACATCGTCCGGGGTCGCGTCGAGCGCTTCGACTGGCCCGGCCTAGACGGCCTGAACCTCGTTCTCCACGAGAGCCTGGGCGGCGGCGGCGTCGCATCCTTGCGCCACGACCCCCAGGGGAAGGCCCTGGCGCAGATCCTGATGGAGTTTCCCGTTGAGGTGCCGGCTGCGTGGCTCGAGCCTGGCGGCGATCTTGAAAGCTGGCAAGCCGAGGCAACAGCATGACGAAGCCACCGTTCAGCAAAGTGCTGGTCGCCAATCGCGGCGAGATTGCCTGTCGCATCATGCGGACGCTGTCGGAGATGGGCATCGGCTCGGTTGCGATCCACCACGCCATCGAGGCGGGCGCGAAGCATGTCCGGGCCGCAGACGAAGCCTACGAGATCCGTGGGGATACGCCCGTCGCAGCTCATCTCGACATCGCCCAGATCGTCGCGGTGGCGCGGGCATGCGGCGCCGATGCGATCCATCCGGGCTACGGCTTCCTGTCGGAGAACGCGCGCTTCGCGGCGGCAGTGGCCGAGGCCGGCATCGCCTTCATCGGTCCCGATTCCGAGACGATCTCGCTGATGGGCGACAAGATCTCGGCGCGCGACTTCGCGGCAGCGCACGGAGTCGCCGTCGCGCCGTCGGTCATGCCGACGGAGAACCTGGACGACTTCGTCGCCCGCGCCGAAGTCATCGGCTTTCCGCTGCTCATCAAGGCGGCCGCCGGCGGCGGCGGCAAGGGCATGAGCATCGTGCGCAGCGCTGGCGAATTGCGAGACGCTGCGCGCATCGCCGCCAGCGAAGCCCAGCGCTATTTCGGCGACGGGCGCGTCTACGCCGAGACCTATATCGAGCGGCCGCGCCACATAGAGGTTCAGGTGCTCGGGGACGGCAAGGGCGGCGCGATCCACCTCTTCGAACGCGAATGCTCGGTACAGCGCCGCTTCCAGAAGATCGTCGAGGAGGCCCCGGCCGCGCGGCTTACCCCTGCCCTGCGCGACGAGATCTGCAATTCCGCCGTGCGGCTGGCGGCGGCCGCACGCTACAGGAATGCCGGCACCGTCGAATATATCCTCGGCGCAGACGGCCGCTTCTTCTTCCTGGAGATGAACACCCGTCTGCAGGTGGAGCACCCGGTCACCGAGATGATCACCGGCATCGATCTCGTGCGGGCGCAGATCGAGATTGCGGCGGGCAATCCCCTCCCCCTGACCCAGGATCAGGTCACGATATCGGGCCATGCCATCGAATGCCGGATCTGCGCGGAAGACGCCGACAACGACTTCATGCCTGCCATTGGCAGCATCCGCCACCTGGACGTTCCGTCAGCACCCTGGCTACGCTTCGAAAACGCGCTCGACCAGGGTCAGACCGTCACACCCGACTTCGATCCGATGCTCGCAAAGCTCGTGGTCCACGGGCGGGACCGGACCGAGGCCATCGACCGGTCGATCACGGCGCTGGAAAGGCTTGCGCTGCTCGGCGTCACGACCAACATCGACTATCTCGGCCGCGTCATTGCGCATGATGCATTCCGCACGGGCGACCTGCATACCGGCTTCGTCAAGCAGCACCAGGAAGCCCTGTCGCCGCCACCGCTGGACGGCGATGCGCGTGCGGGAGTGCTGATTGCAGCTGCGCTCGGCGACCGCGACTTCCGGCAACTCGCACTGAACACCCCCGAGCCGTTCGCCACGATCGGCAGCTGGAGGAACTGACATGGCGCTCAAAGTGATGCTGGACGGCTCGCTCCACGAGGTCGAGATCGTCAGGCGCCGGCCTCACCTGGTCCTGCGCATCGAAGGTCGCGAGCATGAGATCGTGCGCCTGCCGGAATCCGGCGACGGCCAGCATCTCATGGAGGTGGACGCGTCCACGATCGACTTCGCCCGCGTCACGCTGGGCGACCGCCAAGTGGTCCGCCTCAATGGGCGCACCGCGGAGATCGCAGTCTTGAACCCGCTCACCATCGCGGACGATGCAGCCGTCGATCAGGATGTGTTGCGTGCGCCGATGCCCGGTGCAGTGGTCAGCGTCCACTGCCAGGTCGGCGGCGTCATCAGGCGCGGTGAGACGATCGTGACCATCGAGAGCATGAAGCTCCAGTCTGCGCTGCCGGCGCCACGCGACGGGATGGTCGCGGAGGTTTTGCGCACGGAAGGCCAGACCTTCGACAAGAACGACGTTCTCGTCGTGCTCGCTCCCATCGCGGAGGAAAACTGATCCATGCAACGCATCAGGTCCAATGTCAGCCCGTCCTCGGCCGAGTTCCGCCGCTACGACGCGCACAATCGCGGCATCATCGCCACCTTCCGAGAGAAGCAGCAGGCCGCGCGTGAGGCACGGCCAGCCCGCGACCTCGAGCGGCTCGCCGCGCAGGGCAAGATGATGCCGCGCCAGCGCATAGAAAAGCTCCTCGATCCGGGTACGCCCTTCTTCGAGATTTCCTCGCTGGCGGCCAATATGGCCTATGGCGGGGACTCGCCCTCCGGCAGCTCGATCGTCGGCATAGGCATCGTCTCCGGACGTGAGGTCGTTATCCGTGCCGACGATCCGAGCGTGAAAGGGGGGGCCTGGTATCCGCTGACGGTCAAGAAGATCATCAGGTCGCTCGACATCGCGATGGAGAACCGGCTCCCGGTCATCCATCTGTGCGATTCCGCCGGCGGCTTCCTGCAGCTCCAGTCTGAAGTCTTTCCCGACCGCCACATGGCGGGTCGCATCTTCAGAAACCAGTCCATCCTCTCGAAGATGGGCGTCAAGCAACTCGCGCTGGTCTTTGGCCACTGCACGGCGGGTGGCGCCTACATTCCCGGCCTTTCCGACTATAGCGTCATCGTGCGCGGCACCGGCGCCGTCTTCCTCGGCGGGCCGCCGCTGGTCAAGGCCGCCACTGGGGAGGAGGTCACGGTTGAGGAACTCGGCGGCGCTGACATGCACACGAGCGTCTCGGGAACCTGCGACTACGCGGCGGCGAACGAGGAACAGGCGATCGAGATCGGCCGCGAGATCGTCGCGCAATGGGACCGGCCGCGGAAATGGGAGTGCCAGCAGGAAACCCCCGAGGCGCCCGCCTACGATCCGCAGGAAATCTACGGCATCATTCCCGACGACATAAAGAAGCAGTTCGACATGCGCGAGATCATTGCCCGCATCGTCGACGGCAGCCGCTTCCACGAATACCAGCCCCGCTACGGAACGACCCTGATCTGCGGTTACGCCAACATCTGGGGCTACAAGGTCGGCATCCTTGCCAACAACGGCGTGCTCTTCAACGATTCTTCGCTGAAAGGCGCCCATTTCATAGAGCTGTGCAACCAGAACAACACGCCGCTGGTCTTCCTGCAGAACATCACCGGTTACATGATTGGCCGCGAGTACGAGCGGCGCGGCATCACCAAGGACGGCGCCAAGATGATCATGGCGCAGAGTTGTTCGCGCGTGCCCAAGTTCACGGTGATGTGCAACGGCTCCTTCGGCGCCGGCAACTACGGCATGTGCGGCCGGGCCTTTGACGGGCGCTTCCTGTTCACCTGGCCTAACCACCAGATCGGCGTCATGGGCGGCGATCAGGCCGCTAACACGCTCGCGGAAGTGAAGGCGGCCCAGATGAAGCGCAATGGCGGCCACGTCGACGAGAACGCGGTGCGCCAACTCTGGGAAGAGACCCGCTCGGCCTATCAGGAACAGCTCTCCGCCTATTACTCGACGTCGGAGCTATGGGACGACGGCATCATCGACCCGGTCGATACGCGCAACGCGCTCGCAATGGCCATCTCAGCCTCGCTCAATGCGCCGCTCGGAGACAGCGGTTACGGCGTTTTCAGGTTCTGATCCATGGCCGCACCGATCCGCTTCTATTTCGACTTCGCATCGCCCTACGCCTACTTCTCGATCCAGGAAGTCGAGGCGATCGGCAGGGAGATCGGCCGTGCCGTCGAATGGAGACCCGTGCTGATGTGGGCGATCCTCAAGGCGCACGGCATCTTCCCGCCGATGGATTCGCCCGCCAAGCGGACCTATCTCATCAATGACATGAAGCGCTCCGCCGCCTTCATGAGGGTACCCTATGTTCATCCGGTCAAGCTGCCGCTGTCCTCCCATCTGGCGGCCAGGCTCTATTACAGCGTCGAAGGCGCGCGCGACCGGGCGTTGGCCGAGAGGCTGTTTCGGGCATTCTTCCTCGAACAGGAGGACATTTCCAGGGAGGACGTGCTGATCCGCATTGCCGGCGACCTGGGGATGGATGAAAGCCAGGCCGTGGAGGGCATGAAGGGAGCGGCAGCGCGGGCGAGGCTCGAGCGGGCCGTCGAGGAAGCGATCGCGGACGGCGTCGTCGGCTCGCCGTTCTTTTCGGTCGACGGCGAGGGCTTCTTCGGGGCGGACCGGCTTTCGCAGCTCCGCTGGCGCCTCGCCCGGGAGGGGCAATGATGGATTTCAGCGACATCCGCTATGAAGCACGCGACGGTGTCGCGCGCATCACAGTCGCGCGAGCCGAACGCCTCAACGCGTATCGCAATCAGACCGCAGACGAACTGCTCGCGGCCCTTCGCGACGCCGAGCGCGACGTGGACATTCGTGCCGTCCTCCTCACCGGCGAAGGGCGCGCCTTTGGCGCGGGCTACGACCTCACTTCGATCCGGCCCGGCGAGACTCCGGCGCTCGATGACGTACTCGAACGCCATTTCAATCCACTCGTGTCGGCCATGCGGTCGAGCCGCCTGCCCATCGTCGCTGCGGTCAACGGACCTTGCGCCGGCGCCGCAGTTGGGGTCGCGCTGGCGGCCGACATCGTCCTGTGTTCGGCATCCGCCTATTTCTACGAGCCCTTCGTCGGCATCGCACTTGTGCCTGACGCCGGCAACACGCAGTTCCTGACGCGCATCCTCGGCCATGTCCGTGCCTCGGGCATGATGCTTCTGGGAGATCGCATTGACGCCCAGCGCGCGCTGGCGTGGGGACTTGTCTGGCAGGTCGTCGAGGACGAGGCGTTGGACGGAGCAGCGCTCGACATTTGCCGGCGGCTGGCCAGCCAGGAAGCTGCCGCGGTTGCCGCCACGAAGCGGCTCGTCACCGGCGCCGCCGACGGCGGCCTTGAGGGGCAACTCAGGCTGGAACGCGACCTACAAGGCGCGGCCGGCCGGTCTCCGGCAGTGCTTGGCCGCGTGGCCGATTTCTTCGCCAGGAGCACCGATCGGCGAAAGAGCAATCCGCCGACTTCCTAAAGCATCGCCGAAAAGTGGAACCCGGTTTTCGGCGAAAGCGATGCGAAAACAATTATCTAAAGCAAGATGCGCGGTTCCGAAATTGCGCAGTTTGCTTTGGCGGCTGGTCGCGCATCTGCATGACGATGAGGTTCGCGTCGACCTGCTACACACCCTGAACAATCACCGACCGATGGCGCGCTCGTCGGCCGCGCGTTCTACTCGCAGAAGCTGCAGCGGCCCTCTATCACCTTGTCGCCGCGCTGGTTGACGCAGGCGAATGCGAACCTTGCCTTCCCACCGTCGACATCGCTCGCCTGCAATTGCAGGTGGATCCTGTCGCCGGGCCGGGACGGCTGAAGATAACGCAGCGACATGGTGCTTCCGGCAGGCATGACGGGTTTGCCGATCATCGCCTGCACCGCCTTGAAGATCGGTTCCATGGGTATGCAGCCATGTGCGATCGTCCCGCCGAACGGGGTCCTCGCCGCCATCACCATGTCGACGTGGAGCGGATTGAAATCGCCCGAGATGCGGGCGTATTCATCGATCATCGCCTGCGTGATGGTGATTTCGGTACCGGCCGGCACTGCCGGAAGCGGCCTGTCCTTGGTGCTCATCTTGATCTCACGGGACGATGGCGGTGAAGGCGACCGTGCAGACCGCCTCTTCCCGCTGGTTGACGGTCGTCATCTCGTATTTGAGGAACCTGCGTCCCTTGCGCTCGAATCGGTCGACAATCGTCAAGGCCGTGGTGAGCGTATCGCCCGGGCGAGCCGGGACGCCGTAGGTGTTCTCGTCACCCATCCGGATGGCGCCGGGCGGAAAGACATCCTCCTCCCAGCCCAGGCGCAGGCCGTAGGTCAGGCACATCGAGGTCGGCGCGACGGCCCCGCCCGGCGCGTCAGCGCGATAGGCAGCGTCGTCATAACCCAGAAGAGCGCAGAAGCGGTCGATGTCCTGCTGCGTGACGGCGATGCGCCCCTGGCAGACAGGAGATCCAATCGTCGCGCCCTCGAACGTCGTCAGCGGATTGGTCATCGCAGCGTCGCCATCATCGAATAGGGATTCTCGAGAATTTCCCTGACCCGGCCACGGAAGCGGCCCGCCACCGCGCCGTCGATCAGCCGATGGTCGAACGTCAGGCTCAGCATCATCATCGGCCGGATCACGATCTGGCCGTCCCGCACGACGGGCTCATCTTCGATCGCACCGATTCCAAGCAGCGCAGATTGCGGGGCGTTGAGGATAGGGGTCTCGAAGTCACCGCCATAAGAGCCGAAATTCGACAGGCTGAACGTGCCTCCATCGAGGTCCTCCCGCGACAACCGCCCGCTCCGTGCGCGGGCTGCGAGATCAATGCGCTCCGCGGCGATCTCGGCGATCGACTTGCGATCCGCATTGCGGATGACGGGCACGATCAGCCCGTCGTCGAGTGCGACGGCGAGGCCGACATTGACGTCGGCCCAAGTGATGATCTCATCGCCAATGATCGAGGCGTTGATCTGCGGCATCGAGGCCAGCGCCTGGGCACAGGCCTTGAGCACGATATCGGTGTAGCTCACGCGAACGCCGAGATCCGCCTCGGCAGCGATGCAGGCCTGGCGCAGGCGCACCGCCTCGGCCATGTCGACGCGCGCGAAGCCGGTCATCTGCGCCGTCGACGTCAGGCTCTGCACCATTTTCTGGGCGATTGCCTTGCGCATGCCCGCAAGGGCGCGTCGCGTGTCGGCGGCGGCGGGCTGCGCTGATGCGGCAGCCGGCTGTGCCGTTGCGCGGGCGGAAGATTCGCGGCGGGCGATCTCTGTGTCCACGTCGCGGCGCAGCACTGCTCCGTGGGCTCCGCTGCCCTCGAGACTGGCGGGGTCGATGCCGGCGGCGCTGGCGATCCGCCGCGCCAGCGGCGAAACCCGGACGCGGCCGGCCTTGCCGGGTGGCGGCGTGGGCATCGAGGCGCTTGCGGCGGCGGGCTCTGCCGGCTCGTCCCGTGGACCCGGAGGCGCTTTCGCGCCCGGACCGCTCGCCGCGAGCGCCTCTTCACGTGTGGCAAAGAGGCCGCCGACCACCGCACCGACTTCGTGCATCGTGTCGACTTCGGCAAATCGGCGCAGGTACCCGGAATCGTCCGCCTCGATGTCCGAGGTGATCTTGTCGGTTTCGACCGCGTAGAGGGTCTCGCCCTGCTCGACCCTGTCGCCGTCCTGCTTCGCCCAGTCGACGAGCGTGCAGTCGGTCATCGTCAGACCGAGTTTCGGTATCGCGACCAGATGGGCCATCGTCGCCTCCCTAGGCCATCAATTCGCGCACCGCCGAAACGATCGAATCGGCGTTGGGATTAAGGTATTCGTCGAACTGACGGCCGAATGGCACCGGCGTGAAGGGCGGCGACAGGCGCTTCACCGGCTGGTCGAGGTCGAAGAACGCGCGCTCGGTAATCTCGGCCGAAACTTCGGAGCCGAGACCGAACTGCTTGAGCGACGAGGTGACGACCAGCGCCCGGTTTGTCTTGCGCACCGATTCCACGATCGTGTCGATATCCAGCGGGCTGATCGTCCGCGGGTCGATGACCTCGATCTCGACGCCTTCCTTCGAAAGGACTTCCGCCGCCGCCAGCGCGCGCGCCACCATCAGCCCGGTAGCCACCACGGTGACATCGCGGCCCTCGCGCTTCACGTCCGCCTTGCCGAGCGGGATCAGGAACTCGTCGTCCTCGATCTCTTCCTTCACGCGGTGCAGCGCGATGTGTTCGATGAAGACCACCGGATTGTTGTCGCGGATAGCCGCCTTCAGCAGCCCCTTCGCATCCCGCGGGGTGGAGGGCATTACCACCTTGAGGCCGGGGATATGGCTGACGATCGCCTCCCATGACTGGGAGTGATGCGGCCCGATACCCATCTCGACCGCCGTACTGGTGCGGATCACAAGCGGCATCTTGAAGAGGCCATCATAGATGTAGTGCGTCTTGGCCGCCTGGTTGGCGATCTGGTCGAGGCAGAGCCCGAGGAAGTCGATGAACATGATCTCGACGATCGGGCGTCGGCCCGTCATCGCCGCGCCGACGCCGAGGCCGACGATGATCTCCTCGCTGATCGGCGTGTCGCGCACGCGCGCCGGTCCAAACTTGTCGAACAGGCCGCGCGTTGCGCCGAACGACCCGCCGGCCGCGGCCACATCTTCGCCGATCAGGATAACGCTGTCGTCACGCTCCATCTCCTCGCGCATGGCGTCGATGATAGCCCAGCAAAAGGTCTTGTTTGCCATGGTGTCTCCCCAGCGAGGCGCGTCAACCGGCCAGAACTCAGGCCGCATATACCTTTGAAAGCGCCGTTTCCGGCTCGGGCAGCGGACTGTCTATCGCGAAGACGATCGCCTCGGCGATCTCGCTCGCGACCTGCGTCTCGAGAGCCGTCAATTGCGCCGCCTCGATGCCGCGCTCGTCGATCAGAATTTTGCGCACCCGGGCTACGGGGCAGCGCGCCTTCCACTCGTCTTCTTCCTCGCGTGTCCGGTATTTGCGCGGATCACCCTCGAAATGACCGCCCCAGCGATAGGTCTTGAGCTCCAGAAGCGTCGGACCTTCGCCGCTGCGCGCGCGCGCGATCGCACGCGCGGCTGCCTCGCGCACCGCGAACACGTCGTTGCCGTCGACCACCTCGCCCGGCATGCCGTAGCCGGCGGCGCGCAGCGCAATGTCGGGCTGGGCGACCGTCTGGTCGAACGGCGTCATCTCGGCGTAAAGGTTGTTCTCGCAGACGAGGAAGAGCGGCAGCTTCCAGGCAGCGGCCACGTTCATGGTCTCGCCGAACGAACCGTTGTTGCTCGCTCCTTCGCCGAAGAAGGCGACGGCCACTGCTCCCCTGCCGTCCATCTGGGCCGACAGGGCGGCGCCGGCCGCGATCGGCAGGCCACCGCCGACGATGCCGTTGCCGCCCAGTACCCCGATCGACGGATCCGCAGCGTGCATCTCTCCGCCGCGTCCGCCGCACACTCCGCTCGCCTTGCCGAACATCTCGGCCATCATCGGCTTCACGGCCATGCCCTTGGCCAGGTAGTGGCCGCGCCCACGATGGTTCGAAACGATGACATCGCTGTCCGTCAGGCCGTCGCAGACGCCGACGGCGCAGGCTTCCTGACCGAGATAGGAGTGCAGGTAGCCGGGAAAGCGGTTCTTCGCGAAGGCATCGTTGAGTTGCGCCTCGCATTCTCGGATCAGAAGCAGCCGCCGGTAGATCTCCAAGGGATCCTGTGTCATCGGAACCTCAGTAGGAACGCGGCAGGCCGCAGCCCACCTGTGCGATGAAGTTCCGGCTCATCTCGTTGGTGATCGGCGCGAAGATCAGTTGGCGGATGTCGCGATAGTAGCGCTGCATGTGGTATTCCATCGTGAAGCCGTAGCCGGCGAGCACGCGCATGCCGCGGTCTGTGGTGCGGAAGGCGGCCTCTGAGGCGTAATACTTCGCCATCGACGCCGGCAGCGAGCAATCCTGTCCCCGGTCCTGCATCCATGCAGCCTTGTAGGTCATCAGCCGCGCCATCTCGATCTCGGTCAGGCTGTCCGCCAGCGGATGCTGCACTGCCTGAAACTGGCCGATCTGCTTGCCGAAAGCCGTGCGCTCCTGGGCATAGCGCACCGCGTCGTCGAGCGCCCCCTGGCCGAGGCCGACGCAGGTCGCCGCAATGAAGATGCGCTCGTTGTTGAGCGTGTCGAGGATGGCGTGCCAGCCGCGCCCCTCCTGGCCGATGATCGCCGACTTCGGAACGCGCACGTTGCGATAGACGACCTCATAGGAATGCAGGAAGCGCGAGCCGAGCTTCTCGATCTTGCTCCAGGAAATGCCCGGCGTGTCCTTGTGGACCATGAACACGGTGAGGCCGCGCGAGGGCTTGTCCGGGTCTCGCGAAGTGCGCGCCACGACGAACAGCCAGGACGCAATGTTGATGCCGGTGGTAAAGACCTTGGCGCCGTTGATGACGTAGTCGTCGCCGTCTTCGACCGCCACCGTCTTCATGGCGCCGAGAATGTCGGTGCCCCCGTCAGGCTCTGTCAGCGACAAGGCGAAATGCAGCTCGCCGCTGGCGATCTTCGGCAGGAACTCCCGGCGCTGTTGTTCGGTGCCGTGGCGCTCGATCGTGACAGCCCCGAACGAGACATCGAGGCCGTAGGCGAGAGCCACCGTCGAGGAATGGCGGGCCAATCCCTCCAGCACGATGGTCTCCTCCATCACGCCGCCGCCGCTGCCGCCATATTCGGTCGGGATGGACGCGCCCATGAGGCCGACCTCGGCCATCTTGTCGAGCAATGCATGCGGGAATTCGCAATCATGATCCCAGGCCGCGACAGCTTCCTTCGGCATCTCGCGTTCGACGAATTTGGACACGAGTTCGCGAAGCGCGTTCTGATCGTCGGTGAAATCAAAATCCATTTGCGCTCCCCCAAAAACCGCCGCGATCGGCGCCGCCGGACGACATGACCATCGCGCTTCGACGCCATCTGGTGACACTGCTAGCCGAGGCCTTATGAGATGGCCGCAGGGCCGTTCGCGGGCCGGCGGACGATGCCGCAATCCCGTCCCGCATCGCCTTGCAGGGTCGTTCTAGCAGTCCGTACCTGCTGATATCGCTAGTCGGGCCTGCCCGCGCCGGTCAAGGCAGCCACGGGACTCTTCAGATATCTGGAACTCTCGACAGCATCGCGGGATGCACCTTGCGCGGCCGACGCTGGCATGGAGTGCTATGGCGGCCGGCCGGTGCCGCACGGCAGGCACGATGCTCGTCGGCATCTGGCCTGCGGCACGGGTCCGCACCAGGCCTGCGAAGCATGACCCTGCGTCCCCAACGGACCGGGACCGTTCCGGCATCCTTTGCGCCGGCCACCTGTCGCGCGGACTGAGAGCATAGGAGAAGACGATGACCGGCGCCGAACTGCCGACCTACAGCACCATTGCCCTGTCTGTGGAAGGGCGCATCGCGCGCCTCGTCCTGCAGCGGCCCGACAAGCTCAATGCACTCAATCCGCAGATGCTCAAAGAACTGCTCGACGCATTGCACCGGGTGCGCCTCCACAAGGGACTGAACGCGCTCCTGCTCGTCGGGTCGGGGCGCCTCTTCTCGGCTGGCGTCGACCTCGACACGCCATTCTTCATGGAGCATGTCGAAGACGCCTCGGTCTTCTCGGGAACGAGACTGCTCAACTGGCAGCACCAGGTCATTACGGCACTGTTCGAACAGGAGATCATCACGATCGCCGCGATCAACGGCCATGCCTGTGGCGGTGGCGGGCTGGGCCTTGCGATGTCCTGCGACATGCGCGTCAGCGTCCGCTCCGCCCGGTTCTGGATGGTGCCGCTGATGCTCGACGTGATCCAGGATTTCGGCTTGAGCTGGCTCGCGCAGCGGCTAGTTGGTCCCTCGCGCACCATGCAGATGGCCGTCCTCGGACAGAGGGTCGACGCCGAAACCGCCCTCGGCTGGGGGCTGGTCAACGAACTGGTGGACGACGCCGACGCCCTGGCTGCGCGGATGCAAGCCATCGCCGCCCAGATCGACGGCATGGGCTCGGACGCGCTGCGCATGATGAAGCTCATCCTGCGCAACGGTGAGCGCAGCGAGTTGCGCAGCCAGCTCGGCCTCGAAGCGGTGGCCAACGGCCTGAATTTCCAGTCCGGGGAGTTCCAGCAGAAGAAGGCGAGCTATCTCCGTCAGTTGCGAGAGGGACGGGTATGAACTTCGTATCTGGCAGGATGCGCGCCGCACGGCTCCACGAGGGGACCGGCGGCCAAGCCGAGCTCCGTGTCGACGCGGATGTGCCGATCCCTTCGCCTGGCGAAGGCGAAGTGCTGTTGGCCGTCCGGGCCTGCGGCCTGAACCAGATCGACCTGCTGACGCGGGACGGCCAGACGCCAAAGGAAGTGCCGCTGCCGCACATCTCGGGCACCGAGGTTGCCGGCAACATCGTTGCCCTGGGCGACGGCGTCGCCGATTGGCGGATCGGTGCGCGCGTGGTTGTCGATCCGATCATCGCCTGCAGGCATTGCTCCTCCTGCGTCAGTGGGCAGACCAACATGTGCCGCCACAGCCGGGTGTTCGGCGTACAGACACCTGGCGGCTATGCCGAATACGTTGCCGCGCCTGCACGACAGTTGCTGGCACTTCCCGACGAGCTGGACTACGCGGCCGCCGCCGCCATGGCAGTCACCGGTCCGACCGCGTGGCACATGCTGCGAGACCGCGCCAATGTCAGCCTCGGCGACGATGTGCTGGTGATCGCGGCAGGATCAGGCATCGGCGTGCTGGGCATGCAAATAGCAGCCGCTGCAGGCGCACGCGTAATCGCGACCGCCGGCAGCCGGGACAAGATGCAGCGCGCGCTGGAACTGGGTGCGTCGTTCGCGGTTGATCACGGCGATCCATCCTGGCCGGACAAGGTGCGCGATTTCACCGGAGGCGTGGCGTCGATATCGTGTTCGAGCATGTTGGCCAGTCGACCTGGGCGGGCAGCCTCAAGGCGTTGGCGCGCGGCGGCCGGCTGGTTACATGCGGCGGCCATTCCGGCTTCACCGTCGACATGAATCTGTGGCACCTGTTCGTGAAGGAGCAAACGGTCATCGGATCCTTCGGTGGAACGCGGCGGGATTTCCTGGAGGTGATGCAGATGGCGCAACAGGGCCGTTTGCGCCAGGTGATCCAGCAGACCTTTGCCCTGACCGAGCTGGCGGACGCCCAGCAGCTGCTGCGGGAACGCAAGGTCTTCGGCAAGCTGATGCTCGACCCAACTCTGCACTGACGCAAGACGGAGCCAAACGAAGATGACCCAGCCGGTCTACATTCTGTCAGGCGCGCGCACCGCCATCGGCGCTTTCGGCGGCGCCCTCGCTCAAAAAGAACCGGCTGAACTCGGTGCTCTGGTGGCCGCCGAGGCGATCCGCCGCGGCGGCATCGAGGGCGCGGAGGTCGGTCATGTCGTCTTTGGAAACGTGATCCCGACCGGCCCCCGCGACGCCTATCTGGCACGCGTCGCGGCGATCGACGCTGGGATTTCCAAGGAGACGCCGGCAATGACCCTCAACCGGCTGTGTGGCAGCGGTGCCCAGGCGATCGTGTCGGCAGCACAATCGATCATGCTCGGAGACACTGAGGTGGCGCTCGCGGGTGGCGCGGAAGTCATGAGCCGCGCGCCGCACTATCTCCAGACCGGACGATTCGGCCAGAAAATGGGCGACGCCGCCATGTTGGACGGGCTGAGCGGTGTTCTGACCGATCCGTTTGGCAACGGCATCATGGGCATGACTGCCGAGAACGTGGCGGCCAGGTACTCGATTTCGCGACAGGACCAGGACGCTTTCGCCGCCGAGAGCCAGCGGCGGGCGGCGATCGCCATCGCGGCCGGCCACTTCGGGAGCCAGATCCTGCCGATCGAGGTTAAGGCCGGGCGCACGGTGGCCGCCTTTGATACGGACGAGCATCCCAAGCTCGACACGACGCTCGAAGGCCTTGGCAAATTGCGACCGACCTTCAAGAAGGACGGTACGGTGACGGCCGGCAACGCCTCGGGAATCAATGATGGCGCCGCCGCGGTGGCTCTCGCGTCGGAAGACCACGTGAGGCGCAGCCGGACGGAGCCGCTCGCACGGATCGTCGGCTACGCCCATGCGGGTGTGGAGCCTTCCATCATGGGTATCGGGCCGGTTCCCGCGGTCCGCTCCCTGCTTGAACGCACCGGCCTGAAGCCATCAGACTTCGATGTGATCGAATCCAACGAGGCGTTTGCTGCGCAGGCGATCGCTGTCAATCGCGAGCTCGAGCTCGATCCGGAGCTGGTCAATCCAGACGGTGGTGCCATCGCGCTCGGGCATCCCGTGGGCGCCACCGGAGCCATTCTTGCGATCAAGGCCGTCTATCATTTGATGCGGACGGGCGGTCGGCTTGGCCTCGTTACCATGTGCATCGGCGGCGGCCAGGGCATCGCGCTTGCGATCGAACGCGCCTGAACGGGAAGCAATGTTTAGCCGGGCCAGGGTCCGATTCAAAGCCCACAGCCGCAGGGCCAGTTGCCGATCGGCGTGAACGATCGGAACTTAGACGCAAGGCCACTTCGGCGCCCGGTATCCATATCGCGCGGCCAGCGGCAGAGCCTCTGCGAACCAGTATCCGAGGACTCCCCAACGCCCTGGCACTCGACTGCGTTCAACACGCCGGTCAGCACTCCGACCGTCCTGGCGTTGGCACGGCAAGGTTGAAATTCCTCGAGTTCGCGGACCGCATCCACGTCGCGAGGGCGTCCGAGATCCTTCAGAACCGGCTCGGCCATCGCTCCCGCCGGCGTATCGCTGTATTGAGCAGGCCGATGACGGCGCCGGCTGTGATTGCAACGTCTTCAATACCTTGCGCAGTACAGGTTTGAATGTCGAGAACGTTGCAACCGGCTCGGCACCGCGACCAATGTGATAGCCGTGGTCGAGCCGGCAAGCTGGCGCGTAAAGGGGACCCAGACTCGTCCCGCAGGATGACCGACGGCGGCGCTTTTGGCAATTCTGCCGCTCGAATACCGCCGCACCCGTCGCATGACAATAATGTTTGATAATGCCGGCTTATCGGTCGTTTCTAGTGGGGTATTCAAAGATGCCCGGTGGCCCTCAAATCAGCTGCGAACGTCTTCAGATGAATCACCAATCTCAACGGCTGCCCCTGCAATGGCTCCGCCCCATAAGACGCGTACCAGTCGGCCGCCCGCGCGCTCTTGGCGTCGATGATGAGCAAGACACCGCCGCCTTCGGCCACCAGCCGCAAACAGCGCCGGGCTGCGGCCACCAGTAGCTGTCCGCCAAGTCCCTGCCCCGCAACGCGGATGTCGGTGGCGATCCGCGCCAGCAGAAAACCGGACACGTCATGGCGGGCCAGTCCCTTTGTCATCTGCGCCGGAACGACTGCATACTCGACCGCCGAAGGCGTGATCGAATAGAAACCGAGGATCCGGCCCGGATTGGCGGTTTCGATCGCGCAGTAGGTCTTAGTGGCGTTCTGCTCATGACTTTGGCGCGCGAAACGCACCAGAAATTCGTTCATGTCAGCGTCGCCGCAATCGAAGCCGCTGCGATCGTGTGCCTTCGCGATCGCCTCTTCATGCCATGCAGGCAGACTCATCGATCACGCGGCAACGCTGCGATCGCCGCCCGCAGCTTCTCGTTTGGCGGCGGTGGATTGTCGAGCAATTCCATGATCCGTGTGAAATCGCGCTCCGAGACCTGAATGGTCTCGGCTTGCTTGATGACGGCGTCCGCTTCGCGCAGCGCCGCCCGCGTCACAAAATCAGTCAGATCCGCATGCATCAGCGCTGCCGCCCGCAGCAGCTTCGCCTTGTCCGGCGCAGGGACGCGCAGATGCATCCGTTCGTTCGCTTCGACCGCCACACGGGGCATGAAAATCTCCTTCAGTTCCTTCCAGTATAGCTCAGTTGCGTCCCGTCCGTCAAATGCGTGTGGTTTCAAGGCGTACAAATGGCCTGATGCCTGCCAGCCACCCACCCCCTGTCTATCGAGCAGTTCCCAGGTATCTGCTAGCTACCGGCTATCTGGCCAGCAAGGCATTCCCACGGACAAAACGCGCAGCGCGCTCGACGACGGGAACGAATATACCGAGGCTACCCGCCGTGCACCCCAGCGCCGGTATTTCGAGGGCCACCGTAACACCGGAAATGCCGGGCCGCGGGAAAGATCAGCGTCTCAAGCTAAAGCTCCTTCCGATACTGGCATTCCCGAATCGTCCTCAAACGGCACGTCGTCCCCAGGCGCAACGCATCGCCATGCTCACACCCAAAGGATCACCTCGTCCAAGGTCTCAAAAATCACGCGGGACGAAAATGAACGCAAGGTAGCGGCCGTCAACCGTCGTCGTTCTCGCCCTCGCCGCCCAAATCAGAAAAGCCGACCTATGATCGACGATCCGCAGCGCCAGACGGCTTCGCCTACGGCAGTCGTTGTGGCGCGCGACACGACATCGGACGAACTGCCCGAGGTCGTCGACTGCGTCGATGCGGTCCCCTCCCTTCCCGCATCGTGGACGCCCCGCCGATCGCGCCCGCGACCACGTTGAAGAGGTAAGTGCGGCCAGCAACCGCCGCGGCTACGCTGCCGATTGGCGCAAATTGTCAGCCTGATGCCGCCGCCAGGGCATTGACGCGCTGACGGCCGATCCGCAGGCCGTCGGTCTCTACATCCCCGCGCTCGCCTCCGGCACGGCCGGCAAGAAAAGCAGCGTCGCGACCATTGAGCGCCGCCTCCCGGCGCTCAATGGAACTACCCCACGCGGCACGCCGCTCGATCCGCAAGGACCGCCACATCGCCACCGTGATGGTCGGCATCCGCAACACCCACGCGCGGCTGCCGGAGCAGAAGGGGGCTGTGAGCCGGCCAACCCCTGCTCGAACGCTTGACCGCGGGTCGCTGGACGGCCTGCACGATCGTGCCATGCTGCTCCTCGGCTGGCGGCTTGCGCCGTGCGGAGATGGTCGCGCTCGACTGCCGCGCGGATCAGACCGAGGACGGCCGGACTGGATCGTGACCCTCGACAAGGGTATTTTGCTCGAGCTCGAGGGAAAGACCCGGTGGCGCGCCCACGCCTTCAAGTCCAGGCAAGCGCGGGATCACGCGGCGCCGGTGCCCCAAGAGGTCCGCATCGTCGCTGAAAGCGCTAACTTCCGCAGCCGCGAAGCGAGTACCAAGTCCGACAAGGCCGTGGTCCCGCGCCCGGCACTGCGCCGGCGCGGGACCGGGCGCAACGTCCAGTTTAACATCTAGGCCACGGCTAAGGCGGGATCTGCCTTCAACTGCATAACCGAAACTAACAACTGGGCCGCCTGCGCGGCGCTTTTGTGCGCTCCGGCGGCGGCGCGAGCGCGAGCTGAAGGGGTAGGGGTTGAATTAACCGTGGCTCCTCTGCTCGAAGCTGGTGCTTCAGGTTCCCAGCTGGGAACTCAACGCGCCGCCGATCGTACCGGCCTTCGAAGCCATCCTGCATCGCCGATAGTCTGCGCACGCGAACCTGCGTCGTCCTGGGCGACGCCTCGTTGCAGCTACACTGACGTCGAAAGTTCCCAGCTGGGAACTTTCACGCTCACCATGCCCCAGCAAAATTGCCATACGGCTCCGAATCGGACAGTTTCTACCTACGCCATTTTCCGCAAACTCGCGGGCCATGCGTAGTTAGTGCCCGCTTAGGAACTTGTTAACCATTCGCTCCGCACTGTTCGCTGATCCGCAACGCGAAACGAGTCGCATGAACAGCCATCTCAGCAGTCTCGACTTCATGCAGTCCTTTGCAACGAAGCTCGAAACCGCACTCGACAATCTCAGCATGAAGCAGTTCCCGCCGGAGGGCGGTCGGACAATGCGCAAGTTTGCATCGCCCGAAGTCGGCGAGCTTCTCGATGTCTCGGAAGCCTATATCCGCCAGGTCGCCCTGAAAGGGCAGGGGCCTGATCCCGAAATCACGTCCAATGGCCGCCGGCTCTACAGTCTCGACCAGGTCCATGACCTGCGACTGCGGCTTGCCGAAAACGGCCGCAAGAAGTGGATGAACCCCCGTCGCCAGAATGGCGAAGACTGCCAGGTCATTGCCATCAGCAACTTCAAGGGCGGATCCAGCAAGACGTCGACCACGATCCATCTGGGGCACTATCTCGCGCTCAAGGGCTATCGCGTGCTTGCTGTTGACCTCGACCCGCAGGCATCGCTGACCAGCCTGCAAGGCACGTTGCCGGGTTTCGATTATCGCGACGGCGAGACACTTTACTCGGCGATCCGTTTCGAAGATCCCGTTCCGGCCGACAGTGTCGTGCGATCGACCCATGTCCCCGGCTTCGATATCATCTGCGCGGGCCTCGACCTCACCGAATTTGAAACCGCCGTCGCCCTGCAGATGCGCAGCTCCGGCGGAACCGGCTTCCTGCTACGTGTCGCACAGGCGCTCGACCAGATCGTCGGCAACTACGACGTTGTGCTGCTCGACTGCGCCCCGTCGCTGAACTTCCTCACTCTCTCCTCACTCACGGCCGCCACCGGCGTGCTCATCCCCGTCCCCGCGCATATGCTCGACGTCGACTCAACCGGCAAGTTCCTGGAACTCGCCGCCTCGTATATGCAGGTGCTTGACGAGGCAGGCGCATCAACCAAATGGGATTTCGCCAAGTTCCTGATCACGAAGTTCGAACCTAACGACCATCCGCAGGCCAACATGCAGGCGCTGATGCGCCACGTTTTCGGCGAGGACCTTCTGCTCAATCCGGTGATCAAGTCCACTGCCGTGGCCGATGCGCTTACCTGGAAGCAAAGCCTCTATGAGGTGCAGCGCTCGCGTTTCTCGGCGCCGAAGACCTACGACCGGGCGATGGAATCCATCAACGCCGCCAACGCAGAAATCGAAGCCCTTCTCTGGTCCGCGTGGGGGAGGCAGAAATGAGCCGAAAAGACTCCAGAAACATGTTCACCGCCGTTCTCGGCGAGCTTGGGACTGAGACATCCCCAGTCCCACTCAGAGAGCGTTCAGCGTCGCCGCACTTGCTCAAGGTTGCGGCCGGCGTGCGGGAGCTCAACGAGCGCAGCCAGTTGGTCGATCGCCTGCTGCGCGACGGCGAGCAGATCGTCGAACTCGACCCAACCGCCATCGTGCCTTCCTCCATCGCCGACCGGTTGGATGGAGCCTATAACGATCAGGCAGTCGCCGAGATCGTCGACTCCATCCGGGAGCGTGGCCAAATTTCCGCCGGTCTTGTCCGCCCGATACCCGGACAGGACGGTCGTTTTCAGATCGTGTTCGGCCGCCGCCGGCTCGCCGCGGCCCAAAAGCTCGGCATCAAGTTCAAGGCGGTGGTTCGCGAGCTCACCGAGGAAGAGGCGGTCATCTTCCAGGGCGAGGAAAACGCCAACCGCGAAGACCTCTCCTTCATCGAAAAATGTGCCTTTGCGCTGGCGCTCGAGCAGGCCGGCCACAAGAGAGCCACCATCTGTTCGGCGCTGTCGACGAGCAAATCGCACGTTTCCGAAATGATCAAGATCGCTGCGGCCATTCCGCGTGACCTGCTCCTTCAGATCGGCCGCGCGCCGGGCATCGGCCGTGGCCGCTGGACCGAATTCGCCGAGAGGATCAAGGAACCGGACGCGCTCCGGCTGACTAGCGAACTCACCACTTTGCCACGCTTTGAGCAGGCGGAGTCGGACGCGCGCTTCAACCGGCTGTTTGCGGCGCTCGCACCACGCGACAGCATTGGGTCCGCCCACGCACAGCACGATAGCATTGCGCCGCGGCCATGGGTCGCCAAGGACAACAGCGTTCGCGTCACCGCCAATCGTCGCGGAAACGACTATGTGCTGGCTCTCAGCGACGCTGCAGCCGCGCCATTCGGAACATGGATTTCGGACAATCTCGATCGTCTTTATCGCGATTTCAGATCGTCCGATCCGAACGCCGCAACAGGAGACTGACCAGCAAAAGAAAAAGGCCCCCGAAAACGTCGCCGTCACGGAAGCCCTTCTCGAAGCTTAGCAACTAAGAGAATCGCATTTCCACGAATCACTGTCAAGCAGTTGGACGTCGTTTTGACGGGCAGGTTTCTTTTGCCTTAGACAAGGTGAAAGACCATGCAAACGCATACCCCAGCTTCGCCCTTCGGGCCGAGGCCGCTGTCGCTTGCCGCCGTGAACGGCCAGCGCACCGCAAAAGCCTGTCCGCCAGACGCCGTGGTCGACAAATGGCGCGTGTTTCGCGCCGTCTGCGAGGCCAGGAGCATGCTCGGCGCCACCGAACGCGCCCTAGCGGTGCTGTCGGCGCTGATCTCCTTCCATCCCGACACCGAACTCTCGGGGGAGGGGGCCCTGGTGTTCCCGTCCAACGCCCAGCTGTCGCTGCGCGCCCACGGCATGGCCCCGGCGACCCTCAGACGCCATCTCGCCGTGCTCGTGGAGTGTGGCCTGATCGTGCGGCGCGACAGTCCAAACGGCAAGCGCTTCGCCCGCAAGGGGCAGGGCGGTGCGATCGAGCAGGCGTTCGGCTTCGACCTGACCCCGCTCGTCGCCCGAGCGGCCGAATTCGAGCGGCTGGCCGACGCCGTGCGGGCCGAGCGGCGCGCCCTCCATCTGCTGCGCGAACGGCTCACCATCTGCCGCCGCGACATCTGCAAGATGATCGAGCTCGGCCAGGACGAAGGCATGCGCGGCGACTGGCAGGCCTATCGCGAGCGTTACCGCATTCTCGCTGCCCGGATTCCGCGGACGGCCACGGCGGCCCAGCTCGAGCCGCTCGCGGAGGCCTTTGCCCAGCTCGCCGATGAAATCCGCAACATTCTGGAAAGACACGTTAATTCCAAGAATACGAGCGCCAATGAGTCTCAGACTGAGCGCCACAAACAGAATTCAAACCCAGACCTTAATCTTGAATCTGAACCTCGCTCCGGAAAGGAGCAGGGGGCAGCCACGCCGCCAACCGAACAGGCGGAGCGCTTGCCGCAACAGCCGCAGGACCGCCAAACGTCAGCCTACCCGCTAAGCCTTGTGCTGCGCGCCTGCCCGGACATCGTCGACTACGCCCGAAACGGCATTTCGGACTGGGCGGGGCTGGTGGCAACCGCGGATCTTGCCCGCGCCGCGCTCGGCATCAGTCCCGATGCGTGGCGCCAGGCCTGCGAGGTCATCGGGCCGGCCGACGCCGCCATCGTCGTCGCCGCCATTCTGCAGCGGGCCGACGCCATCTCCAGCGCCGGCGGCTATCTGCGCAGCCTGACCCACAAGGCGAGGGCAGGGCAGTTTTCCATCGGGCCCGTCCTCATGGCGTTGCTGCGCGCCAGGGACAAAGCCCTGCCGAGAACCGGGTGAGCCGGGGGCAGGCTTGCGCGAACACCGTGATCTCCCGGGCAAAGTGCAGCGGCCCGCCGGCTTTGTGGACGGCGACGTTGCCGCGGAGGACGACATCGCCGGGCCGCAGTTCCGGCGCCAGATGGGTTTCGACATAGGTTTCGAAACCCGCCCTGTTCATCGGCGCATCGATGATCCAGGGCGAGACCATGGGATGGCAACGCAGGGCGGCGCGAAGGTCAGCGTCTTCCGACTGCCGAACGGGGGCATAGATCCCTTCAACCGCAACGAGTTCTGACTGCTGACGCAGCAGAAGGCGACGTGTCATGTAAGTTGTCGTCCGTCGCCCTGCCGTGGCTCCGCCATAGGGCCTCAAGAGTTGTCGAGCGGGGTCCAGATCAGAGGCAACAGGTTCTCCCTGAATGCGAACCGCTCCAGATGGCTCTCGATCACGTGCTGAAGCCTCTGGTTGCCGGGAGCATCGGCCGCGCTCACCCTGATGGTCATGCCCTTGTCGTCGGCGTCCATGACGGCCCTGCCGACGTCGAACTGGCACTCGCCGTGGCCGTCGGCGAAGGTCGTGGGGATCTTGTGGCCAAAATGCTTGCAGAGCTGCTGGACGTACTTCACGCCGCTGGCTGTCGCGACATTCGCCTTAGTTTCGATCATCGAATGGTCCTTTCCAATGTTCACGCAGTCACGGCGACCGTCACTTAATAGAAAACGCCAATGCGACGGCCGCAGATCTCGTGGATGGTGATCGCGGTGCCGAAGATCTTGCCGAGAACGTCCTCGCGCATAACCTCGTTGGCTTTGCCCTGGAAGGCGACCTTCCCATCCTTCATCGCGATGATGTGGTCGGAGTAGCAGGAGGCGAAGTTGATGTCGTGCAGCACCAGCACGATCGTTTTGCCGAAATGGTCCGCAGCCTGTCGAAGAATGCGCATCATGGTGGCCGCGTGGCGCATGTCCAGATTGTTGAGAGGCTCGTCGAAGAGCGCGTAGTCGGTGTCCTGGCAAAGCACCATGGCCACAAAGGCGCGCTGGCGCTGGCCGCCCGACAGTTCGTCGAGGAACCGATCCGCCAGCGGCGCGAGGTCGAGAAAATCCAGCGCCCGCTCGACATGCGCCCTGTCTTCGGGCGTGGGGCGGTCCTTCGAATAGGGATAGCGGCCGAAGGCGACGATGTCGCGCACGGTCAGGCGAGACGTCAGGTGGTTGTCCTGGCGCAGGATGGAGAGCCGGCGCGCGAGCACGTCGCCTTTCTCGCGGCTGACATCCAGCCCGTCGACAAGAATTTCCCCCTCCGACATCGGCAGCAGGCGGCTCATCATCGACAGCAGCGTCGATTTCCCGGCCCCGTTCGGCCCGATGATGGAGGTGACGCCGCCCTTGGGCAGGCTGAGCGTCACCCCGTCGACCACCAGCGCGTCGCCATAGGACTTCGAGACCTGCTTCACCTCGATCAT